>JAGKXA010000165.1 GCA_021151615.1 Cellvibrionaceae bacterium
CTATGAAATCGGTATCTTTTTGATGTTTATTTTTCATTAATGAATACCAGCATCACTTACCCATAGATACGCCTAAAAATGAGTTTTTATGCGACATAATTATTACCGTTGCTATAAAAATGCCAAATTCACCATGTGATTGCATAAAAACGCTGTTTTTTCTGATTTCAGCTCCGCTTTGATGGTGGTTTTGGAAATCCGTATTTGCGCCTCTAATCACAAAATCCTGTTGAAACCGATTACATTTTGATTCATTATTCTTCTCGCGTAATCCGTTACATAAATATTACTTAATCTGACAGGTCCGACCTTGCGACGCTGCACCGGAGACGAGAGACAAGACCTTGGTACATCCCCCCGCCGAGGTGACTATAAAAATAAAAGACTATCGCTGGCTACTCGCATGGGTGCCCGGTTCCTTTTATTCCTCTGGCTCCATTTAGTTGTCTTCCGTGGCTTTGGCTGGGCATGGCTTTAAAAAAATTTATAAAAGATAACAAAACGAGGAAGCTCAAGATGATCAAAACCAGAGGTATCACTACCCGCAAAAAGGCGCTGGTATTGGCCATAGGCTGTGCGCTTGCTGGCGTCCAGGCTTATGCCCAAGACCAAACCACCAACCCCGAAACCGGCGAGGCCGTTGAAGAGGTACTGGTAAAAGGCGTACGCGCCTCCCAGGCTAAAGCGATTGATATCAAACGTGAATCCACCACCGTAGTGGATTCCATCGTGGCCGAAGATATCGGCAAGCTGCCGGACACCACCATCACCGACTCGCTGCAGCGGGTTACCGGGGTTCAGATTAACCGCGAAGCGGGTGAAGGTACTACCTTGAACGTGCGTGGTATGCAGCAGGTACTGACCACTATGAACGGCGAGCAATTTCTCAGCCCCTGGTCGATTACTGGCGTTCAAGCTAACTATTCGGACGTACCCGCCGGCATGATCAGCGGTGTGGACGTGTATAAATCGCAGTCCGCAAAAACTCTGGCGGGCGGTATCTCTGGTGTGGTTGATTTAAAAACTCTGGATCCATCAACGCTGGACGAGGGCTTTACGACGCGTGCGCGCGTTGAAGGCGGTTGGGGGTCTCGTTCCAAAGAAGAATATACCACGAGCGGTAAAACCGAAGATCGCGATCCCGATTACAGCCTCGGCTTCGTTTTTGGTTTCAATGACGGCGATAAATTTTCAGCATTAGCCAACCTTTATACCGCTAACTCCTATGCGGCTAACTATTCGATGTACGAAGATCGTCATCTGGCCTTCCTCGATAGTGAAGGTGGAAGACCAGTGGGTGATTTGAGTAACCCACACCCGGCCGCATCCGAAAATTATGAGGTTACTGACTGGTACCTGGTTCCTGGTGAATACGCCGCGAGCAGTAGTTTTGTAGAACGCGATCGCAACGGCGGTTCTTTCACCGCGAAATACGAGTTCAACGATAATTGGTCGGTACGTGGCGATGTGTTTTATACCGAAATGGATAAATACAATCGCGGTGTAAGAGCGGGCTTTAATGGCCAACACACACCGGAATCATTGCAAGTGAATGGTGCAGCCGCTAAATATCGCGAGAAGATTTTTGATGTGTTGCAACCGGGCACAGTGGTGGGCGAAGGTCATCCATTCACTTACACCGATGACTCGGGAGCCTCCAAAACGGTCAATATCCATTCTTTACAAGTGGCAGAAATTTGGGCCGCTGATTTCCAAACTACTTCTTCCAGCGAAATTGAAAAAACCGCGGCGCTCAATACCAACTTGCAGGTGAATTACACCAACAACGAAAATATTGAAGCCAGTGCGCGAATCATTCATGCGGAAGCAGAAAAACAATATCGCAAAGCAACTTTCCAGCAAGGCACTCCAGCGTGGTTGTGGGTCGACGAGGATGGTATTAGTGGCAAAGATCCAGTGGATGGCTATCGTGTGAAAGTGGATTACACCGGTGAGTATCCTACCTTTTCTTATTCGGACGATTTATCCAGTGCCGAGTTGCTCAAACAGTATCAGGGTTTTGCCGAAGGCATTAATACCGAAGCTGAGTTAAACGTGATTCGCGGCGATGTGAAATTCAGTTTTGAAAGCGACTATATTGAATCCGTTGAAGCTGGCTTACGTTACGGTATGCGCGAAGCGGATAACAACAAATTTTTCTACGTGACACCAACAGGGCGCTACACCGATTGGGAAGATACCCGTGTGCCGGTGGACAAACGCTACAAATTATTGCCGGGCAACCTCATCTGGCAAAAATATCCCAACTGGTTGAAATTTAATTACGCTGAAACCAATACCAGCCTCATTGATATTGGTGGCTTGCAAGACAATGGTTTCAGTGCAGCTGACACCATGGCGTTTACGGATTTTGGACCAATTGGCGGATTCGAAAAAGGTGTTGCCTCTTTGAACCCGGCGGCTTGGGATAATCCCTACGAGTTTATGAATCGCCTCTATCCGGGTACTCGCACGGTAAATGATCCAGGCTACACCTACGGTGTGGAAGAGGCATCGACCAATGCCTACGTACAACTGAATTTTGGCAACGAAAATGAAGGGCTGTTTGGTGTGCCTTTCCGTGGAAATTTCGGTTTGCAAGCTGTGCGTACTCAGCGCAGTGTTGATAAGAGCGTAGTGCCCTCGGTTCTGGATTCCTTCAACTCGATTGGCTACGACGATTGGCAAAAAATTGCGTATGTGTATGAAACCGAAACGATTGAAAATACCAGCACTGAGGTATTGCCATCGCTCAACCTTAATTTCTTCCCAACGGATGATGTAGTCGCGCGTTTTGGTGTTTCCAAAACCATTACTCGCAATGATCTTGAACAAGTCGGTTCCAGTATTAATTTGTGGTACGGCCAATGTAATAAAACCGATGAGTTTGGTAATCCGGTGATGGTGATAGATCCCTCAAATGGCCAGGCGCGTCAGGATACCGTTGGTTGCGTTGGTGGTGGTGAGGACAAGGGAAAACCCGACATCAAGCCCTGGTTGGCTACTGTGTATAACGCGTCTACTGAATGGTATTTCGATGAGAATGCTATTGTGGGTTTGGGCGCATTCCTGATTCAGGTTGATACCGCAGTTGAACAATTCCAGGAGGCTCGCTCGTTTCTGGATATGGATGGTATCGATCGCGGCCGCAAAGCAAACATCTATACCACTCGCAACGTAGGTGCATCGGATCTTTACGGTTTGGAATTTGGCTACAAGCAACCCTTCACGTTCCTGCCGGGCGAGTATCTGAGCGCAACCGGTATTGAATTTAACTACACCTATTCTCACAGCGAGACTGATGAAGTCGACATCATGGGCAACAAGTTGCCTTTGCCTTCCAACTCCGAACACCAGAGCAACTTGATTCTCTGGTACGACAAAGCCGGTTTAAACGTGCGTTTGGCTTACAACTATCGCAGCGAAGAATTTGCTGGTCGCGGCGGTGTTGTCACCAACGTAGCTGTTATGCAAATGGCTAATTGGGTTGAGCCAGTGGGCTATCTGGATTTGTCGGTTAGCTATTGGCTGAACGACAACTGGAGCTTTTTCTTCAATGCCAACAACCTGACCGAAGAAAGCCGCAAAACCTATGCGCAATTCGAAGACCAGTTCCAGTCCCTCTGGGTGCAGGAAACTCGTTACAGCGCCGGCGTAAACCTGTCGTTCTAATTCATAACCGATAAGCGCTGCAGAGCGGCGCATGACGAATAATAGAATTGTGGAGTATGAAATGAAAAATACCTTAACTCTGTTGGCCTTGCTGACTGGTGCAAGTTTATTGCACGGTTGCGGTGGTGGAAGTATGTTGGGTTCTTCCGATGCGGAAGACCATAAATTAACGCCCGAAGTGGTAACCGAAGATCCTAATCCAAAACGCCCAACAGCAGGCTTGCCCGTGTTGCGCGCGAAAGATAACAATATCCAATTTAAAGGTGAAAATGCCCTGTTTCATGGCGTGAATTTGCAGTACTCGGAAGATCCCCTTGGCCGCTATCCCGGGATTAAAGCGATTGGTGAAGTCGGCTCCAATATCGTTCGCGTTGCAGTGGCACCAACTACGACTGCGAATGATTTGGAGGCTGCACTGACGGCAGCCGTTACTAATAAATTATTTGTGATTTTAAGTTTGCAAGATCCAACGCTGTTTTGTACCGATGATGAAACCGCATTCTCCAACGCGGTAAAAACAACTTGGCTAAAAACTTTCTTGTCGGTTATTTATCAAGATCGTTTTCAGGAAAACCTGATGATTAATATCGCCGGTGGATGGGGACCGAAAGATGTATTTAACGGCGCGAGCACCGGCTATAAAACTTACATCGACAATTACAAAACCGCAATTCGCGCCTTCCGCAAAGCAGGCTTTCAGGTGCCAATTGTTATTGACGCCCCTTGCGGTACTGACTATTACGCATTTGCAGGGGATCGCGGCCGTGAATTGTTAGCGGCGGACGATGAGAAAAATCTGGTGCTGTCGGTCCAGGGTTACGGATCTTACTGGAACACTAACGCCAAAATCGATAACGCGCTGGCGGTATTGCGCTCACAAAGAATGCCTTATTTGATGAGTGAATTTGGTGGCTCGGGTGTTGGTGAAAAGCCGGTGAGCCATAAACAAATTATCGAAAAAGCAGCGGGTGATTACGCGCCATCAGTTAATGTACCCTGGAAAGATGCCAACGATAAAGTTGCTTACATAGTTCCGTTGGATGCTCCGGTCAATGTGACTGGCACTGACATCAGCTTTGATGTGTATTTCGATAAAGCCTACGTGGAAGATGGCAAGATGGGCTTCCAAATGTACCTACGCGATGAAAATGGCGAGTACGCAAATCTTGGTTGGAATGGAGCATGGCAACAAACTGCCAATGGTTGGAACACCATCAAGGTGGCAGTAAAAAATAAAGGCTCCTTTGGTTGGGCGAGTGAAGCCTTCAATATGCAGCGGGTGACCAAAGTAGGTATCGAGCTGGTTTCCAATGGCAAACCGACGGCAGTAACGGGCGCAATTAAATTCGACAACTTTAAAATTCTCGAAGGCGGTGGTGCGAAGGAATTACTCAATGCAAACTTTGAAAATTCTATTGCCGGTTGGGAGTCGGGTTGGGAATCTACCGCGGTAGCCTTGGATGCAGGTAAGGGTGTTGCCTTGACTCGTGCAACTGGCAAGGATCAAATTGTTGCGATTTATAAAGGTATTTCCGGTGTTGATTTCACCAAGCCTATTCAAATCAAAGCGAATATCTTTTTTCCGGAGGGTTACAAAGGCTCCTGGACCTATGGCAAATTCTTTAATGCCGAAGGTGAGTGGCTTACGTCATCCGACCTGGGCAATATCACCTACGGCGCATGGAATGAAATGATTCTAACCGCTGACTTTAGTGCAAAGGGTACGGGCCTGAGTTCATTGGGAATTCAAATTGGTAACCTGGGCAATGGTGACGCAACTGCTGATCCTAATTTTTATGGTGCAGTCATCATTAAAGATTTGGTGATCAGCGGTGTAGAGGCTAATAACGCGTTTGAAGTGGGTACCATTTACAACGGAACATTTGAATCCGGTGAGGATAATTGGATTGCGTTCAGTTGGGGTGATTCTGCAAACGTAGTTGCAGCAGACGGGGCATTGAATATTACTGCGAAAGATGTTGCGGATCGTATCGATGTTCAACACAGCAATCCGGCAAAAATTGAAGGCTTGAATTTTAATGATCCCTTCACCTTCAAGGCGCGCATCTACATTCCTGCCTACTACAAGGATATTACTTCACTGACCGTACAATTCTATTTGCAGGACTCCAATTGGTCGCATCACTTTGATGTAGTGAACCTGACGCACGAGCAATTGAAAATCGGTGAGTGGAATGACCTTGATGTGAAAGTACAATTCCCTGAAGGTTTTAATCGCGATGGTTTGCCGAAGCACATGGGCTTCTCGTTTGCGACTAGCCTTGATAGTTCGGTAGCCGGCCCGGCGATGTCCAAAACTGATCCAATCAAAGTAGACGACTTGATTCTGGAAGGTTTGGTGCCGGTAGAAAAACCGGAAGTGGTTTTAGGCCTGGTGGATTTCTTCTATCAACACCATTTCGATAATTTGAAAGTTGATTTCACCCAGGGTGTGATTACTACGGATGATTTAATAGGCAAGCAAGCAATTGATCTGCGCAGTGCTCCCTTCAGTTGGTTGGCGTCTACCTGGTTTGGTGGTAAAGGCGACAATGCAGCCTTGGATCTGACCAAAGCAGTAGGGGATGCAACTGCGTTGACTGAACGCGGTGAAGAAATAGTGAATGGCAAGGGCGGATTGAAAACATATGCTGCTCCGCCAAGCAACTGATTAGCTAAATAGTAGAGCAGTTGAGATGGAAAAATGCCGGGCTCATTGCACGGCATTTTTTTTGCCCCATTACATGTTCAACGAAAAATACTTGGCTTCAAATTTCATCCCTTTACTGAGATAAAACCGATGCGCCGCTTCGCGTTGTACACCGGATACCAAACGCACCTGGTCGCAATTGATTGCACGGGCGTAATTGCAAATCCAATCAAATAATTTGCCGCCGTAGCCCTGTGAGCGGTCGTCAGCATTGGTAATCAGGTCATCAATTTCCAGATATTTTCCCGCGTATAACCACTCGGCACTGCGAATACCGGCAACCGCTTTGATTGCATTTTCATCACGCAAATAAACCAACTGATAACCGTGATTGGTTTGCATACGCGCAACCAGCGCGAGAAATTGTTCAAGCCCAAGGTGTGGGCGCAGTTGCGCTATTACAGGGTAACAAGCGCTAACCTCATCCGAACTGATGGCGAAATTGATTTGCATATTTTTAACTCCTTTAATTGTCCAATCATCAGCGGCTACAATTAGTCCATTTCCAGCATAAAGGTTACCGGGCCATCGTTGAGCAAGCCGACTTGCATATCAGCCGCAAAAATTCCGGTAGCTACCTTGTCGTGTTTGCTGCGTAGCTGCGCAACAAAGAAATCATAGAGCGCTTGTGCTTGTGCAGGTGGTGCGGCGGAGGAGAAGCTGGGGCGCGTGCCTTTTTTGGTGTCGGCGGCCAGGGTGAATTGCGAAACCACCAAAATCCCGCCATTGACTTGTTGCACATTGCAATTCATCTTGTTGTCGGCATCGGAAAAAATGCGGTAGGTGAGCAGTTTATCAATTAATTTATTAGCGGTTTCCTCGGTATCGGCTTTCTGAACGCCAAGTAACAGCAGTATGCCCTGCTGAATTTCTCCGACAATTTCATTATTAACGGTAACTGATGCGTGTTTAACGCGTTGGATAAGGGCGAGCATTGGTCATCCTGAATAAATTTCTATGAGGTTACTGGCTGAACGGCCTTGCGATATTCGCTCGGGGTCATGCCTGCTTTTTTCTTGAACAGCGTATTAAAGGTCGCTTTGCTGTTAAAGCCTACGTCCAGCATTATATCGAGCATGGTTTTATCGGCGTGATTATTGTCGGCCAGCATGCGCTTGGCCTCTTCCACGCGATAGGAATTAATAAACTCAAAGAAATTACAATCGAAATGGCGGTTGATAATATTAGATAGCAAACGCGGTTGTATTTTTAGTTGTCCTGCCAGTTTTTCCAGGGTCAAAGCCGGCGTCAGGTAAGGCTTTTCCTGTTCCATATATTTGCGGATTTGCTCAATCATTTCCGGTTTGATTTTATCTTTTTGCAGCTCCGGCTCCTGCTCATCTTTTACCGGTTCCGGTTCGCTGGTGGTTTTTTGCTCCAAGCCTTCAAATACACTGGAGTGACCCAAACCAAAAAATATCAATACGCTTACCAGCAGGAAGGTGGTGTAGTTACCCAATAGCCCCATGGTTTCAAAATCAGTCGTGACGCCAAAGCTGATGGACAGGATAATCATGACGGCAACCAGCACTGCCCAGAAGCGAATTACCAGGAAACCTATCACCAGAATCCGCAGCCAGGTTAAATCGATTTTGTCGATGTCAGAAAAATTGGTGCGAATGTGTTGGGTGTACCGTTTAATTTCAATCAAACAGATTACACCCAGTGCCACGCGAAACGCCTCACGGAACAGGGTAACGTAATTCATTACCTCTGGTGCGAGTGCGAGATCATATTGCTCCTGGATGGTTTTTTTATCACTTACATCCAGGCTGTAATAAAACAACAGTTGGTAACCGACATAGAGAATAAATGGCAGCAAATACATGAGGTCGGTTAATTTCAAGCGATAATCTTTATAAATGAGGGAGCGCGTGTACCACAGCAATAGCGGTCCTTCCAGCCAATAGCCAAAACCGAATACATAAAATAAATTGGGTGACCAATCAATGGCGATATGGCGAAACTCAGCCCCGAAACTGATCAGGATGTCGAGCGGAATGGCGGCCTGTTGCAATAGGAAGAATGCGAGAAACACATTGCGACTATAGTGTTCGCGTTTGATGGTCAGGAGTAGGAGTGCAAATAAAATACACTGATAGGCCGTCATCAACAGCACGACATCGTGAGTATTAAAAATGACCTCATACATGGGATTGCTCCTCTAGGGCTGTACAACATTATTAGAGTTCTAATTCAGCCAGATGCGTTGCTATTGTTGTTATGGTGCATCACTTTCGGATTTACGTGCCCGAATAAAAGGGAGTTCCGGGCGCTATATTGACGGGATCATATCATCGAACTAAAAAAGCCAGAAATAGCCCACCCAAAATAAAACGGAGCCCGCCGGCCCCGTTTCATTTGAAATTTATAGTTTGGTGCATCGTTTGGACAATCAGGCTAATTGGTCACCGGTTTTAAGCAGCTGTTTGGCGAGGTCATCCGTTGCGCGAATCAGCGCATCGACAATCCCTGGTTCGCGCGATGCGTGGCCTGCTTCGCGGATAATCTGCAGCTCCGACCCTGGCCAGGCTTTGTGCAAGGCATAGGCGTTGTCGAGCGGGCAAATAACATCATAGCGGCCGTGCACAATCACCCCGGGAATACCCGCCAGTTTGTGTGCATCGCGCAGGATTTGGTTGGCCTCAAGGAATGCATCATTTACAAAATAATGGGCCTCAATACGCGCTAATGAGAGGGCTCGATGGGGTTCAGTAAACGAATCCACCACATCCTGGCAGGGCTTGAGGGTGGCGGTACGCCCCTCCCAGCCAGCCCAGGTTTTAGCGGCTGACATCTGCATGATCTGGTTTTCGCCGGTGAGCTGGCGGTAGTAGGCCTGTATCATATCACTGCGTTCATCGACGGGAATTTGGGCTACGAAATCGTCCCAGTAATCCGGGAACAGACGGCTGGCGCCCTCCTGATAGAACCACAACAAATCTTCACGGCGGCACAGGAAAATACCGCGCAGAATCAAACCCAATATGCGTTCGGGATAAGCCTGGGCATATACCAAACTGAGCGTTGAGCCCCAGGAGCCGCCAAACAATACCCACTTATCTATTCCCAGGGTTGTGCGAATGACTTCAATGTCCTCGACCAGTTTTTGGGTGGTATTACCCTGAAGTTCTGCGTGAGGGCGAGAGCGTCCGGCCCCACGTTGATCAAACAGAATAATGCGATAGACCTCGGGATCAAAAAAGCGGCGATCATATTTCCCACAACCGGCACCCGGGCCACCATGCACAAATAAGACCGGAATTCCGTCGGGGTTACCGGACTCGTCAACATACAATTCGTGGGGTGGTTCTACGGCAATTTGGTGACGCTGGTAGGGTTTTATCTCGGGATAAAAAATCTGCATAAACTCGCCTTGTTCGGGT
>JAGKXA010000166.1 GCA_021151615.1 Cellvibrionaceae bacterium
AGGGTCGCGTATGTTACTGTAACTCTGCCTCGCAGACACCCGGAAACCATCATTACTCTAAAGAAACTGACTATGCTTTCACGCCTGATTTCCCTCTCGTTACAATCCTGGCTCCTGGTTACATGCCTTTGCGCCAACGCCGCTGATGACCCTTTTGCTCCCAAAAACCAGAGCTTCAACCAATCCCCGGTGTCGCTGGACAATAAAATCACCGTGCAAGATGAGTTTCTGCCAGTAGCCCAGGCATTTATTCCCGCCTTTTCCATCGAGCAGGGAAAATTATTGTTGCACTGGGCAATTGCCGATGCCTATTACCTCTATGAAGAGCGCTTCAAATTCAAGGCAGACGAGGGTGTTAGCCTTAAACCCGTTTATACACCAGGGAAAATGAAGTACGACGAGCTGTTCGAGCGGGAAACCATGGTGCACTACCATGAGGTAAGCGTCAGTTTTGACCTCGCTGGAATCACCACACCTTTTGTGCTTAAGCTGGAATATCAGGGCTGCGCCGATGCCGGCTTGTGCTATCCCCCGCAAAAGAAAACCCTGGCAATTGACCCTGCCAATGCCTTGGTGGTTGAGCAATCCACTGCGGCAGCCACACCAATCTCCAGTGAAGCCACTAATGCTCCAGCGGCAAGTGATCTAGCAACACCTCCCCCTTCCGCAACTAACACCCCCACAGAATCTACCTGGCTGTTACAAGCTGTGATTTTTGCGTTGCTGGGCGGCATCATCCTGAACCTGATGCCCTGCGTTTTCCCGGTGCTATCCATTAAGGTGATGAGCTTGGCAGCCGCTGACCGTTCACGCCTGGCTATTCACGGCTGGGTTTACACCTTGGGGATAGTGGCTTGCTTTATCGGATTCGCGATAGCGCTATTACTGGCACGAAAAGGCGGCGAAGCGATTGGCTGGGGCTTTCAGTTGCAATCACCCGGCCTGATTGCAGCCCTTGCTTACCTGTTTTTTGTGATGGGACTGAGCATGTCCGGGCTAATTCATTTTGGCGGTAGCCTGATGGGTGTAGGGCAAAATCTGACGCAGAAATCCGGCTTGAGCGGTTCTTTCTTTACCGGGGTACTCGCCGCCGTAGTCGCGAGCCCCTGTACCGCTCCCTTTATGGGAACTGCGCTGGGCTTTGCCCTGACCCAACCTGCTTATGTTTGCATCACCATTTTTGCCGCCCTGGGTTTGGGCATGGCACTGCCACTGTTACTGCTCTGCTACCTACCTGCACTCGCTAACCGCCTGCCCAAGCCCGGCGCATGGATGGACAATCTCAAACAGTTGCTGGCCTTCCCACTTTACCTGAGCGCCATATGGCTATTGTGGGTTTATGGTCGTCAAACCAGCGTTACTGGCATGGCTACATTAACAAGCGGAGCAGTATTGATCGCATTTGGCTGTTGGCTATGGGGAAAACAGGCTGCCGGTTTTTGGCAACTTATGCGCCGCCTGTTAATGGCAGCAAGCTGGTTAATTGCGCTCAGCCTATTGTGGCAAACACCTGCAACAACGGAGAAAAACCAGCAAACTGCGGAGCGCTGGCAGGCCTATAGCCCGGAATTACTGAGCGAACTGCGCGCACAGGGACGCCCGGTCTTTATCAACCTGACTGCCGATTGGTGCCTGACCTGCCTCGCGAATGAGCGAGTTGCGCTCCACACCCAAACAGTAGAAAAACTGTTTGATGAGCTGAAAGTGGCGACATTAAAAGGCGACTGGACCAATACCGACCCGAAAATCACCGCACTATTACAAGAATATGGTCGCAGTGGTGTGCCTTTGTATCTCTGGTTCCCGGCAAATCGCGCTGGAAATGCCGATGTATTACCGCAACTTTTAACGCCAGACTTGATTACCCGCAAATTAAAAGAGTAAAAAAACTGACATTTCGCCGATGATTGGCGAAAATAACTGCAGATAGCAACTTTTTATAACAACTTCCCTAATCTTGCCGCTAACGGGGCGGCAAGATGCAGGGATAATCCGCTAAAACAGCTATTTAAAGCCAAATTTTTACCACCCCAAAGACTAACTTCTGCAATCTTGCGGCGATTTTCGCCCATCTGAATAAAATTTCGCAGCCATCGTGGACATATCCATTTTTTTGCGGCAAACTCCCCTTCACTTTGAATTCCCGGATGGGCGATTTAATCAAATTGCAACAATTCGCTGCCAATTGACCAAAATCGCCACATAAAGCAGAAAATCACCCTAGGAACATTGTCAATGGCAACCATTTTGGTATTACACGGCCCCAACCTGAACCTGTTAGGGCTGCGCGAACCAGGAATCTATGGTGCTGCAACCCTTGACGATATCAACCGCAACCTGACCCAGATCGCCCAAAATGCCGGCCATCATTTGCAAACCCTGCAAAGCAATGCCGAATATGAGTTGATTGACCGCATTCATGATGCGCGTAAAGAAGGCGTGGACTTTATCATCATCAACCCCGCCGCCTTTACCCACACCAGCGTAGCGCTGCGCGATGCCTTGCTGGGAGTAGATATTCCGTTTATCGAGGTGCACTTATCCAATGTGCACAAGCGCGAAGCATTTCGTCACCATTCATACTTTTCTGATGTCGCACAGGGCGTCATCTGCGGTTTTGGCGCCACCAGCTATGAGCTGGCACTGCAAGCTGCACTCAAACTTGTGAAATAGTTTTTCTTTAACCTTTTGGTCTGACCAAACCAACTACAACAACTTGTTGCCAGAGAGGACACCATGGATATTCGCAAAATTAAGAAACTGATCGAACTGCTGGAGGAATCCAATATCGGTGAGTTGGAAATCAAAGAAGGCGAAGAATCTGTACGTATCGCCCGCAATAGCGGTACCACCCAATATTTCAGCGCACCTGCGCCTGCCTTTGCTGCACCAGCCGCCGCCCCAACGGCTGCCGCTCCCGTAGCAGCCGCTGCGGCCCCAGTCGCCGCCGCACCAGCTGCAGCCCCCACCAGTTCCGGGCACGTAGTAAAATCACCAATGGTAGGCACCTTCTATCGCTCACCAAGCCCAGGCTCACCTGCATTTGTCGAAGTTGGCAAGTCAGTAAAAGTCGGCGATGTTATTTGCATCATTGAAGCCATGAAGATGATGAACCAAATCGAAGCTGATAAATCCGGCGTGATTGAAGCCATCCTGGTAGAAGAAGGCAATCCCGTTGAATTCGACCAACCTCTGGTAACGATTGTTTAACCGCTACCCAACAGAGGATTAGGTCCATGTTTGATAAAATTCTGATCGCCAACCGCGGCGAAATCGCACTGCGAGTATTGCGAGCCTGTAAGGAGATGGGCATCAAAACTGTTGCTGTCCACTCGCAAATCGACCGCGATTTAAAACACGTACGCCTGGCGGATGAGTCGGTATGTATCGGCCCTAACCCGTCACCCAAAAGTTATTTAAATGTGCCGGCAATTATTGCAGCCATGGAAATTACTGATGCCCAGGCAGTTCACCCTGGCTACGGTTTCCTTGCCGAAAACGCTGATTTCGCCGAGCGAGTGCAAAAAAGTGGCTTTACCTTTATCGGCCCGGATCCAGATGTAATCCGCATGATGGGCGACAAGGTAGAAGCCATTAAAGCCATGAAAAAAGCAGGCGTTCCTACTGTTCCCGGTTCCGATGGCCCACTACCAGACGACGCCGAAGAGTGTATGAAGATCGCCAAACGCATTGGCTATCCCATCATCATCAAAGCCGCTGCCGGTGGCGGTGGTCGCGGTATGCGCGTAGTACACACTGAAGCGGCGCTGATCAACTCCATCCATGTTACCCAGGGCGAAGCTAAAGCAGCATTTGGTGACGGCACTGTGTACATGGAAAAGTTCCTGCAGAACCCGCGTCACGTGGAAGTACAAATCCTGTCTGACGGTCAAGGCAGCGCCATTCATTTAGGTGACCGCGATTGCTCACTGCAACGCCGTCACCAAAAGGTTCTGGAAGAAGCACCCGCACCGGGAATTCCCCAGGAAGTGCGCGAAGCAACCTATGCCGCCTGTGTGAAAGCCTGTATTGACATCAAGTACAAGGGTGCCGGCACCTTTGAGTTTTTGTACGAAGATGGCCGCTTCTACTTTATCGAGATGAATACCCGTATCCAGGTGGAGCATCCGGTATCAGAAATGGTCACCGGCATTGATTTGATCAAAGAGCAAATTCGTGTTTGCTCCGGTCTGCCACTATCAATCAAGCAATCCGACATAGTGATTAAAGGCCACTCATTCGAGTGCCGCATTAACGCTGAAGACCCTAAAACCTTTATGCCTTGCCCGGGACTGGTAAAAGGTTTCCATGCGCCCGGCGGCCTGGGTGTGCGCGTTGATTCGCATCTTTACAACGGCTATACGGTTCCGCCCAATTACGACTCAATGATCGCGAAAATTATCACCTATGGTGATACTCGCGAGATTGCCTTGAGCCGTATGCGCAACGCATTGGATGAAACCATTGTGGACGGCATTCGCACCAACATTCCACTGCAACAAATGCTGGTGCGCGATGAAGCCTTCCGTAAAGGTGGCGTGAACATCCATTACCTGGAAAAGAAACTCGCCGAATAAAATTGGTGATTTCCGATCCGTAAGGGCGCGATTTATCGCGCCCTTTTACATTACATCGCTCATAATCTGCATCCATCATTATTTCAAAATACCGAACAATTGATGCGATGATTTTCGGGCGAAATAAATTGCGCCCCTACGACAACCCCCACATTAAAGATTAAACCTATGCCTTGGCTGCAACTGAAAATTATCACTCCGCGCCGCTACGTTGAGTCACTGGAAGACTCATTACTGGCTTGTGGTGCCGCATCGGTAACCCTGCAAGATAATGCCGATCAACCCATTCTCGAGCCCGGGCTTGGTGAGACCCCACTGTGGGATAGCGTAAAAATGACCGGCCTGTTTGATGCGGAAATCGATACCGCCAAAACCATTAGCCTGGCGGAGCGTCGCTTCGGCAACCCATTGCCGGAACACTATTGGGAACAATTGGAAGACAAAGATTGGGAACGGGAGTGGATGGCAAACTACCACGCGATTCGTTGTGGTGAGCGCCTGTGGATTTGCCCCAGTTGGCAGCAACCGCCAGAGCCAGATAAAGTAAACCTGATGCTCGACCCGGGCCTGGCATTCGGTACCGGCACTCACCCCACCACTTTCCTGTGCATGCAGTGGATTGACCAGCAGAACTTCAATGGGCTTGAGGTTGTCGATTACGGCTGTGGATCAGGAATTCTCGGTATAGCGACACTGCTGCTTGGCGCCAAAAAAGTCATAGGTGTAGATATAGATCCCCAGGCACTGCTTGCCACTACCGAAAACGCCAAACGCAACAACTTACCTGCTGAGGCAATGCCGGTTTACTTGCCGCCCGATTGCCCCGAAGAGCCAGTCGATATAATGCTTGCCAATATTCTCGCTGGCCCATTGGCTGAATTAGCACCTACACTGAACGCAATGACCAGAGTCGGAGGCAAGCTGTGCTTGTCAGGTATTCTCGCCATTCAGGCAAAAACGGTAATGGCTGCCTATGAACCCTGGTTTGACTTTGATCCTGTCGCCGAACAGGAAGAGTGGGTGCGCTTGACCGCCACCAAAGTTCGCGCCTAAAAAAGCCAGATAACAGTGAGACAGTTGGCATTGCTGACGGAGACAAGCCAGACCAACTGTCGCCGGAATTTACCGCGCGTCTCACGCTGGTTACACTGGCAAGTATCAATAATAAGTTGAAGCGGTTTTTTAAGGGCCTTGATGTATGACGTCTGCCAGCAACCAACAGATTACCCGCTGCCCCAAGTGTGGAACGGCTTTTCGTATTACCCAGGCGCAACTGCAATCCGCCAAAGGCGCGGTGCGGTGCGGCTCCTGCCTGAATGTATTTAAAGCGGTGGATTATCTAGTCGCACCAGTTGCCGCAACATCAACTCCATCTCCACAAACCACCCAACAAATAGCACCAAAACCTTTGCAACCCGCGAAGAGCCAGACAACCACTGACATTCAAGCAACCAAAAGCAGAAGCGAAATCACCAACAATAACCCTGTATCCGAGGCTAGCGCGCCCAAGCACGCCGCCCCACCGCTGCCCATACCAACACCGACAGCGATTCCCGCTAACAAGCCCGAACAGCTGGCCATTTTGAGCAGCATCAAACCCCTGCCAATTACGCCACACGCACCGAACATTGCCCCGGCAAAACCGAGCACAAAACCTCAACCGCAAAAATCGGTGGTGCGAGTATTGGATAAATCCTCCCTAAGCCAAGGGGATGACATACTCATCAGCGATGATATGGAAGATGCAAAATCTGACACAAAGAGCTACGAATTTGACGGCTTTATGGAGATAGATGCCAATCCCAAGGCAGAGGTTTCACTATTTGAACGCAAGATTCGCGATTCACACACTAATGGGGAAGATCTGCAGGGCACTGACGAATCCTGGGCTGAAATGCTGATTGAAGACGAGGATGACCACACTCCCAAATTTGTAGCCCAGCGCAACCCCGCCATCCAGATTGAGGAAGACCCAGACGACCTGTATGCCGCCGAGCGCACCCCAGAGGCACCACCCGCTCCGGCAGAACTACCAACAAAACCAGCTAGCGCACCCGGCTTGGTATTTAGCCTGGTTGCCGATACCGATGACTCGCTCCAGGCAAAAGAACCCACAGAGACCCGCTCGATAAACCCGGCAGGCCATAAACTGGAAGATGATGAATTTATCCTGAGCGATGAGCTGGCCAACATCCCGAACCACTCAGGCTTTAAGCAACCTTTGGCAACACCCGCCGAAAGCCAACCTGATCCCAGCATCTTCGAAACACCGGACAACACGGCGAACGATGAACCCGGCAAACGCCAGGTTAAAACCCAACCCAAAATTCGCGCTTATGATGGTTCACGTACCGCGCTACTGATGAACATCATGCCCGCACCGATCGAATTTACCGCCAAAAGTATGCGCCGCTGGTACCAACGTAAACTCTGGCCCACGTTGAGCCTACTGGCCCTAATTGGATTATTGGTGCAACTTGGTTGGTTCAAGTTTGATTATTTCAGCCGCGTGGAACCCTACCGCACCGCCTACCTGTTCCTTTGCCCTTATCTCAAGTGTCAGGTGCCAACCTTGGTAGACACTCGCCAAATCAGTGCTTTCAATCTGGTTGTGCGCGAGCACCCGGAAACCCAAGGCGCGCTGGCGGTTGACGTAATGATCATGAACAACGCCCCTTTTGATCAACCCTATCCCGACCTAGTACTGGTATTTACCGATATTGATGAAAACGAAGTTGCATCACGTCGTTTTCCGCCAAAGGAGTATCTGGGCGGAGAAGCTGCCGGTAGCAGTCATATGCCACAGAAACAGCCGGTGCATCTGACATTGGATCTGGTCGACCCGGGCGAGAAAGCAGTTAACTACCATATATATATTCCGCGCCACTAAACAGAATCCGCCATACTCAACGTGAGAAGACTATCGCGCCAAATGGCAATGAGTACAAAGGCATCCGGTCATGGACAAGGGCGCTACTGACAACCCAATCAATACCATGCGCAGCCTCGTCCACCCCTGGATTAGCGGCCTCGCCTGGCTAGTGCTATGCCTTGCGCTTTCGAAGGTTGGCGTCGCGGAAGAATCACCCGCGACCACCTCCAAGTCGCCATTGATCATCACCCACAAACTGCCTGAAATTAATAGTAGCGAACGAGTGCTGCACGAAGTTGAAGTACTGCAACTGGCACTTGATAAAACCCTTGCCGAATATGGCCCCTATGAGTTGCGCGGCATACCACCTATGAACCGCGCTCGCACCCTGGCTGCACTGCACAACAATATCTACCCTAACTTGATATTGCAGATGAGTTACGAAGACAATTTGGCGGACCAGGAAAAACTCGCCTACATCCCCTTTCCCTTGGATCGCGGAGCACTCAGTTATCGGATTTGCTTTATGCGCGATGACTTAAAGCCCAAAGTCAGCGATATCACTCGCATCGAACAATTGAAGCAATACACCTTTGGCACTGGCATAGGCTGGTCTGATACCAAAATCCTGCGCCACAACCAGCTGCAGGTGATAGAGGCCAATAGTGTGGTTAACCTGTTCCGCATGACCAAAGCAGGACGGGTGGATTTTTTCTGTCGCGGTCCCTCGGAATACCTCTATGAACGTAGCCATGAGAGCAGCCTTGGCTTGAGTAGTGACAACCAGATGGCGCTCTACTACCCACTCCCCAAATTCTTTTTTACTCACAAGGACAATCAACCCGCATTGGAACGCATCAAGCGCGGCCTGGATATCGCCTACAGAGACGGCTCCTTTAACAAACTCTGGCGCAAACGCCATAACCAGGGCCTGGAGGATGCCCAACTGCAAAAACGCAACCTGGTAAAAATGGAAAATCCTCTGATTAAACACCTGTCGCGCGATTACGAAACCTATCTTTACGACCCCCTCACTGAACAGCAATAGTCGCTGCCCCAAAACCATTTTTTTTGCAACCCGAAATCGCTAAAAAAGCCTGTTTTTATCGCTCAAAAAAACGCCGCTTTTTACGTTTTTTGCGTTCCCAACCCCCGCCCAAACGGGTATCATGGCGCCCCTTTAATGCAGGGGCTCCGTTCAGTTTTTAAGCGGAGTGATTCCGATAAAACCAGCCTTAATGGCGCAACGGCAAGCAAGCGTAATCACCACACGTGTTTAACATTGGCCCTTATTGCATAGATTCACAGGTTATTCTCGCGCCCATGGCAGGGGTGACTGACCGACCGTTTCGCCAATTGTGTCGCTCGCTGGGGGCTGGGTTGGTAGTATCGGAAATGCTGACGGCAGACTCCACGCTCTGGAGCAGCCGCAAAAGCAGCCTGCGTATGGATCACACCGGCGAAGCGGAACCGATTGCGGTGCAAATTGCTGGCGGCGATCCTGACATGATGGCGGAAGCAGCGCGCCTTAACGCCGCAAACGGTGCCCAGATTATTGATATCAATATGGGCTGCCCGGCAAAAAAGGTGTGCAAGAAAGCCGCGGGATCGGCCCTGCTCAAAGACGAGCAACTCGTAACAGATATTCTGCACGCGGTGGTGAGCTCAGTGGACATTCCTGTCACATTGAAATTTCGCACCGGCTGGAGTAACGAACAACGCAACGCTGTGCGTATTGCACAGATTGCCGAAGCGGCAGGCATACAAGCGCTTGCACTTCACGGTCGCACGCGCGCTGACGCCTTTTTGGGTGAAGCCGAGTACGACACCATCGCCAGTGTTGTTAATGCCGTGAGAATTCCGGTGTTTGCCAATGGCGATATAGATTCACCGCAAAAAGCCAAGGCTGTGTTGGATCACACAGGTGCTGCCGCGGTGATGATTGGGCGAGCCGCGCAAGGTCGCCCCTGGATCTTCCGGGAAATTGCGCATTACCTGCGTACCGGTGAGCAATTACCCGAACCATCCCTGGTGGAAGTCAGGGATATTTTATGTACCCATCTGTGTGAGCTGTACCGTTTTTATGGTGAGTTTATGGGGCCGCGTATCGCGCGCAAACATGCGAGTTGGTATTTGCAGACAGTCCCTGGCAGCGAAGTATTTCGCAAAACCTTTAACGCTATAGATAACGCAGAAGAACAACAAACCAGCATTCAAAATTTCTTTGAACAGCTGCTTACGAAAGAGGAAAAAGCCGCATGAATACCGCAACTTTCTTTGCTGAATCAACCCCAGCACAAGCTGC
>JAGKXA010000424.1 GCA_021151615.1 Cellvibrionaceae bacterium
TTATCACGCTATCTGTAACTCCTCTGCGGCGTTTAACAAGTGCCAGGAAAATCCATTTTCGCTGGCTGCAGGCGCATAGACGTATGTTAGGTTTATTTACGCTCTTCTATGCGATGTTGCATGTGTTGGCGTTTCTGGTGTTTATCCTGGGTTTGGATTTCACTCGCTTCGGTAAGGAGCTAGTGGAGCGGCCTTATATCCTCGTTACTATCCCTGCCGTAATTCTATTAATTGCGTTAGGAATTACGTCTACCCAGGCAATGATGCGTCGCCTCGGGAAAAATTGGATCAGGCTCCACAAAAGTATTTATCTCATCGCACTACTGGCATGGGTACATGTGTTTATGCAGGTGAGATCCAGTTATTTTGAGGCTGCATTATTCGGAGGAATCCTGTTGTGGCTTCTGGGGCTTAGATTTTATTGGTATTTCCAGAAGCCGCGGTCAGTAGGGTAATTATTTGCAGGCAAAACTTGCGGGTAAGCCCAAAAGAGATTCCCGCATGGCAGTTAGCAGGGAGTCTGCGCCTTGCGTATCTTGTGATAACTCCCATGTCATAACGCCGCCGTAGTTGCGGGCCAGTTGTGCTTTCTGGCGAATAATGGGAATGCCATTCCAATAATCGGTTCCATCCGTGTCACGGCAGGCATTGGCTGGGTTTTGGTCCACTTTGGTTTTATAGGCTGCCCAACTGGGGCGAGCATAATAAGGTACACCCAGCACCAGTTTCTCTTTTGCAAGGCCTCGCCCAGACCAGTAAGCAATAGAGGTTTCGGCATAAGAATAGGGTGAGTGGTCACCGTTATTCTTGTCATAAGCCATAAGGTTCAGAAAATCAACGTAACTAAAAACTTCTGCGACAACTCCATTGCCTATGGTGCCAGATGCAATAACTGCAGCGGTTAATAATTTGTTATCGCTGTGCATTGCGTCAGCCAGCTGGGCCATTAACAGGCGAAAGCTTTCTGCTTCCTCTCCTGGGTTAGGGTATTCCCAATCAATATCAATGCCGTCTAATTGGAAGTTATTAACGAGTTCAATCACCGCCTGTGTAAAACGATTTCTTCCTTCCGGTGTTTTTGCAAAGGCAGTAAAGGCACTGTCATCGCCATCATTCCAGCCGCCGATAGAGACAACTACCTTTACGCCATGCGTATGCGCATTGCTTACAATGTCTCGTAACAACTGTGGTTCGGGTAAATTTTGCAGACTACCGTCAGCATTCGGCAGCACGAATGCGTAATTGATATGGGTTAATTTACTGTATTGAATTTCAACGGCTGATGTCGACCATGAGGGTGCGTAGCCTACTATTTTTAAAGCCGTGGTTTCTGCTGTGGATGACAATGAGTGGCTTGATGATGAAATCACCTTGCTCTGTGAGGAACTGCTCGCTGCATTGGATTTTGATGAAATTGCGCTGGAAGTCTGAATGGAAGCGCTACCTTGAGTACTACTGGCGTTACCACCTCCGCCACCACAAGCGGTTATTGAGCTTATCAATAGAAATATCAGTGAAGTTGTTTTCATTCTCTCTATCCATTTTTGTTTATTTTAAGTAGTTTTTTTGGATCAGTTAACCGCACTTGTATGCTAATTGGTTGATGGCGCCGTTCTGTTCCTGGTGGATATATAAC
>JAGKXA010000425.1 GCA_021151615.1 Cellvibrionaceae bacterium
AACCGGAATTGCCAAGGTACTGATGCAACACAACCAAAGTAATTCGATTGATGCGCGTCCGGCACCGCGTAAAAATGCCCAGCAGACGCTTGCTAAAAACACCGCATAATAAACCCACATGTACCAATCGTTGGGATTGTTAACCTGTGTGTGCAACCATTTACCTGTTGCCATAGCAGCCGAAATTCCTGCAATGCATCCCCAGCAGACACCGACTGTTGCTGCTGCCATTAATCGCGTATTGCGTGCTTGCTGGATATGTTCATCCGGTGAGCGTTGGCGACGACGACGCGATTCTACCCACAGCAAATTGCCGGTATAAAACAAAAATGCACCACTAAGCCCCAGTAAAAAATACACCCAGCGAATGGGATTCCCACCGTAACTGCCAAAGTGCAGGGCAAAAAATGTAATCACAACATCTACCCAACCGCTTTCGTGGCCGGGCAAATAATCCTTGTCAGTAATTTTCCCTGTGTAAGGGTCGAGGCTGACGAACCCACGGTTGTATCCACGCAGCATATGCTCTGGGTCTTCACCGGCAATACGTACACTGGCACGTGCTGTTAAAACGCCGCTATACATTAGTTCACGCGGGGTAAATCCCGGTGCAATTTCCTGTACGCGAGCGATAAGTTGATCGGGCGGCAACAATTCATCGAGCGTGTATTTTGACGGAGGCGGAGGGTCTGAGGGGCGCGAAAACATCGGGCGATCACCATAGGCTAATTTTCCCAAACCGTCGTAAATCTGGTCGTGGAATGCAAATACAATAACGGTTAAACCGATTACCACATGAAACGGCAAGCTGGTGATTCCCACAAGATTGTGTGCATCCAACCAAAAACGTTTCGGGCTTTTGTTTTCACGCAGACTGAAAAAATCTTTTATCAATGTGGGTAATAAAATAATCAGGCCAGACACAATTGCCAGAATGTACAGAACTGACACTACACCCATTACATACACGCCCAGGGCATGATGTCCTTCACCGGGAATGCCTGCTGTTTGATGGAGCAAATCAATCAGTTCTGCCATTGCAGAAGGTTCATGAGAGTGAATATCCAGTTGAACACCATCGCTACTATTTGCATACCAGACTTCGGTACTTTCACGCCCTTGTCGCCAGGTGAAAGGCGCAGGTGTGTTTTCTTGTTGTTGGACGTGAAAAGTAAATGAACGCGCCGCATCAGGCTGTGTGTTAATTAGCTGTTTGATCAGTGTGGGAATTTGTGTTTGTTCAGGCCATGTTTCAGCAGCGTGAGCCGTGGGGGATGCCCAACGTGATAATGGCTCTTTAAACATGGTGAGTGCACCAGCATAAAAGCAAATGAATAGTGCCATGCCTGCGATTAACCCAACCCAGGTGTGCAGTGTTTTATAAACACGCAATAAAGGCCCGCGAATCATGATGAAGCTCCCCAGTGGGTTAGTGCCAATGCAAGAGCTCCTATCAATGTGAATCCTCCCAGCCAAAGCCACGCGCGTAACCCGCTGCGAAACATATAGACAAGGCTAAAAATCGTCATCCAAATCGGTGGAACTATCCACATCTTGAATTGGTTTTTATTCGGAGCTTCCAAACCACCGGGGCCCCAAATGGCAAACAAACTGCTGGCGATCAATGCCAATGCC
>JAGKXA010000426.1 GCA_021151615.1 Cellvibrionaceae bacterium
TATCTTCTCTACCGGTTGGAGTTACGGTGGCATGATGTCATTTGCGGTGGGCCGCGAGTTGCCAAGCACCTTCCGTGCTATCGCGCCTGTATCAGGTGCCTTCTTGACGCCGCATGTGGATAGTGGTTCGGCGACTGCGGCCTGGATTGCGCACGGCACTAGCGACACTGTGGTAAGTATCACTGCGGGCAGTGAAGCCCGGGATGCTTATGTCAGGGCTAATGGGTGCTCCAACACAACTGTACCTGTACAGCCATCTCCTTGCGTGGAGTACCAAAACTGTTCAGCAGGTAAGCCAGTTGTTTGGTGTCCATTCAACGGTGGGCATTCCCAGCCGTCATTCTATAGCTCTGGAGCATGGAACTTCTTTAATCGGTTTTAATTGCGGTGAGGCGAAGACAATGGTGATAAAAATAGCGCTCTTCGGAGCGCTGGTGTGCATCACCACAACACCATGCCGGCCAACCCGAAAGCTGGATTCCACAAGAAGCCTGGAAATTTATTAGTCAATTTTAATATCCGTTGGTTGTTGTAACCTTGAGCTTGCCCGGCCACTGCGCCGGGCTTTTTTTAGGCCGATAAATTTTTATACACTGATGACACTTGTGACTTTTAGGCGTGAGGCTGCAATGAAAAAATATAAAAGCCACAGCTAACAAAATATAAGAGAGAATAAAATGAATTTACGAAAATCGGATGTTAACTATTTACTTGTCGTCCTGGCCTTTGTTCTACCTCAAGATTGCTATAGCCAAACCGATGCCTTACCGCATTTATCTACGCCCATTGCAACTGCAAGTTCTAACCAATCCGCTAAACTCAGTCTTGAAACTGGCTCGCGTACATTGAAAATCAATGGCGTTTCACGCACATTCACTCTCTATGTGCCAAAAAACCACAACCCGGCAGTGAACGTGCCGCTGGTTCTGGATTATCACGGAATATTTGGCACTGGTGTGGATCAAATGAACAGTTCAGGTTACAAACAAGTAGCTGACCGCGAAGGATTTTTAGTGGCCTATCCGGATGGAATTGATAAAGCCTGGAATATTGGCCCCTGTTGCACGTTCAGTCGTGAAGTGGATGATGTCGCCTTTGCGCGCGCGATAGTTGCGCAAGTAAAACGCGAAGCAAAAATTGCCGATAAACAAATTTACGCCGCAGGATTTTCCAATGGCGGCGGCATGGCCCAATACCTCGGTTGTCACGCTGCCGATTTATTCGCCGCAATAGCGCCTTCCGCATTTGATCTGCTGGAAGAGAATAGCCCTGACTGTAAACCATCGCGCCCGATTCCCATTTTAATTACGCGTGGCATGCAGGATAATTTTGTCACCTATGCCGGTGGTCCCAGTAATCCACCCAATGGTTTGAAAACCACCATTCACTTCATGGGTGCTGCTGCAACCTTTAAGCGGTGGGCGGAAATAAATCAATGCAGCACTAAAATTGTGAAAGATAATACTGGCTGTGAAATTCACACGGCTTGCGCATCGGGTGTGGAAGTGGGTTTGTGTTCAGTTCCGAACGGTGGGCATGTTCCTGGTGATGCCAATGCCGGCTGGGCATTTTTAACGCGATTCAAATTGCCGTGATTATTTAAATTGAATTAATGAACTGAATAAACCTTAATCT
>JAGKXA010000427.1 GCA_021151615.1 Cellvibrionaceae bacterium
GTTCTGCAATTGGTTTTGATCGTATGGCCAATTTATTGGACAACATTTCTCGCGCAGAACAGAATCAACCTGCTTACCCCCCTTACAATATTGAGTTAACGGGCGAAGACAAATACCGAATTACTATGGCTGTTGCTGGTTTTGATCAATCTGAATTAACCATTGAGGTGAATCAGAATAATTTAACTGTCTCGGCTAATAAAACTGCTGAAACCCAGCAGCGTACTTATCTGCATCAGGGAATAGCTGCGCGCAGCTTTGAGCGCCGATTCCAATTGGCTGATCATGTGCAGGTGCAATCGGCCAATTATGAAAATGGCTTATTGCATATAGATTTACAACGTATTATTCCTGAAGCTCTGAAACCGCGCACTATTCCTATCGGGGTGCAAACTCCGGAAAAACTTAGTGTGGTGCCTGCCGCGAGTAATGCGGCTTAATCGAATATATTGAAAAAATCCCCGCTGCGGCGGGGATTTTTTTAGGCTCGAAATAGTTTTGCTCGAACAGTATTGCGGTAGTCATTTGGGGTGGTTGCTAAATGTTTTTTAAATAGGCGAGTGAAGTAGCCTGTGTCGTCATAACCAATTTTGTCGGCAATTTCGCTAATAGATAGGTTGCTGGTTTTCAATAAATCTTTTGCAGTGTTAATACGTATCTCTTGCAAGTATTCCAGGGGTGTTTGCCCCAGCGCATTTTTAAAGCGGCGATTGAGTGTGCGTATGCTCATGCCAAAGCGTTCCGCAATCTGCGGAAACAAAATTTCCCGGTGATAATTATCCTGTAGCCAAATTTGAATTTGGGTGATTTGTTCATCTGGATGCGGATTTTCTTCGGCCTCAAAAAAACCACTGCTCTCATAAGCTTTACGTATTTCGTGAGAAAAGTGTCGTTCGACATGACTTGCAATCGCTTTGCCTAAAAAGCGTTGAATAAAATGTACCGTGAGGTCGGCGAGCGAGTTAACACTCGCTGCGCAGTAAAGGTTTCCTGCCTGAGTGATGAAATACTGCCGCTTGAGTTGTATTTGCGGATAATCTTTTTGGAATTGATCGAAGTAGTGCCAGTGAGTAGTGGCTGCTTTTCCATCCAATAAGCCGGCTTCTGCTAAAAAGCAGCAACCAGTACCAACCGCGCTGATTATCGCCCCGTTTTGATATTGCTGGCGCAGCCATTCCAATAGGGCCGTATGCTGTTTCACAATGGGGCGGGGGTTGCGCCAAAGGCCGGGTATGTAGATCAGATCGGCGATTGGATTGTCATCGATGCATAAATCGGGTTGCCAGCGAATTCCTGTTCGTGTTGCTACCGCCTCGATCGTTAAGCCCAGGGTTTTAATTTCCAGTGTGCGATGCTGGTCAGCGGGCAGCATGGTGCGCATAGCACTTTCTGCTGCCAGTAGCATTTCCATTGGTAAGGTGCTGCTAGTGGTTAGCATTCGTTCGCAGAGGATAAAAAGAATACGAATGGGTGGGGAGTTATACATGTTCGGATACTTTTGATGTATTGGTGGCCAATTTAACACCAAATTTGACTAAAATGGCAGGGACAGGGACGTAGGTTGCTCATAAACTGCAGGTATCTGAGTTATTTGTGGAGTTACCTATGTCTGTTGCGCGTCTACCGGTTAT
>JAGKXA010000014.1 GCA_021151615.1 Cellvibrionaceae bacterium
TTTGTTTCGATCACAGGTTGAATCAAAGGAAACAAAGGGGTGTGGCCATGTTTGAACTCGTTGATAGCGTTCATCAAAACGCGGTAATTAAAGTCATTGGTGTGGGTGGCGGCGGCGGCAATGCGGTCAAACACATGATTGCCAGCAAAATCGAAGGCGTTGAATTTATTTGCGCCAATACTGATTCGCAGGCGTTGAAAGATATTGATGCCCGCACAGTATTGCAGTTGGGCAACTCCATGACCAAAGGTCTGGGGGCTGGTGCAAACCCGGAGGTGGGCCGTCAGGCAGCGATGGAAGATCGCGAGCGTATCGCTGAAGTGTTGCGTGGCGCGGATATGGTCTTTATCGCAGCTGGTATGGGCGGTGGTACCGGTACTGGTGCAGCACCGGTTGTGGCAGAAGTTGCGCGCGATTTGGGAATTCTCACGGTTGCAGTAGTAACCAAACCATTTCCATTCGAAGGCCGCAAGCGTATGACGATTGCCGATGCAGGCATTAAAGAATTGGGTGAGCGTGTTGACTCACTGATTACAATTCCTAACGAAAAACTATTATCAGTGCTGGGAAAATCTACCAGCTTGTTGGATGCATTCAAGGCCGCGAATAACGTATTGCTCGGCGCGGTACAAGGCATCGCTGACCTGATTATTCGTCCGGGTATGATCAACGTGGACTTCGCAGACGTTCGCACGGTGATGTCTGAAATGGGCATGGCTATGATGGGTACCGGTAAATCTACCGGTGAAAATCGTGCGCGGGAAGCCGCTGAAGCCGCAATTCGCAGCCCATTGCTGGAAGATGTAAACCTGCAAGGCGCCCGCGGTATTCTGGTGAACATCACCGCCGGTATTGATTTGTCCCTGGGTGAATACTCAGAAGTGGGTAGCATCATTGAAGAGTTCGCGTCGGGTGATGCGACTGTTGTGGTGGGTACGGTAATCGATCCTGAATTGACCAATGAGTTACGTGTAACTGTCGTTGCTACTGGCTTGGGGATTGCTGCCAAGGCTGCTGCTCCGGTTAAAGATACCAAGCCTGCACCCACCAAAGTAATCGACAATACCCGTCGTACCGTAGATTACACGGTAGAGCGTCCTGCACAGTTACGTGCTAATGCCAGCTCTGCCGGTGCCGCTGCTTTGGCTGCCCCGCTTGGCGAAAAAGAATTGGAATACCTGGATATTCCAGCCTTTTTGCGTCGTCAGGCAGATTAATCGATTAGTGTTTTAAGTTATTGGCTATGACAGGTATTGCCGGTTTTAACTGGCTGATCCCTGTCACCATTGGTAGCATGCCCGGGTAATTGCAGGGTCTATTGGCCCTGATCCTTATTCAGCATTGGTTAATAGCTTGTTTTTAATACTGCTTTGAACAATGCGAGTAAAACGACTGCGGGTGAAAAAATGATTAAACAGCGAACCTTAAAAAGCTCGATACGCACAACAGGTGTTGGCTTGCATACCGGGGACAAGATCCAGTTGACCCTTAAGCCTGCGCCGATTGATAGCGGTATTGTGTTTCGCCGGGTGGATTTGAATCCACCGGTGGAAATTAAGGCTACTGCGAAAAATGTAGGGGAAACCACGCTTTCTACCTGCCTGATCAAAGATGAGGTCAGGGTTTCTACTGTTGAACACCTGATGTCTGCTCTGGCTGGTTTGGGAATAGATAATGCGATAGTCGAACTGAATGCGCCCGAAATTCCGATCATGGATGGCAGCGCCGGACCCTTTGTGTTCCTGATTCAATCTGCCGGCGTCCAGGAACAAAATGCGCCTAAAAAGTTTGTCCGTATCAAGAAAGAAGTGACGCTGAAAGATGGCGATAAAGTCGCCAGCTTTCTTCCCTTTGATGGTTTCAAAGTGTCTTTTTCCATCGAGTTCGATCACCCGGTATTTAAGGATCGCCGGCCACAAACCGAGCTGGATTTTTCCAGCTCTTCGTTTGTGACCGATATAAGCCGAGCGCGCACCTTTGGCTTTATGCACGAGATTGAATACCTGCGCTCCAAGGGCTTGGCCCGGGGCGGCAGTATGGACAACGCCATTGTGGTGGATCAGTACAAAATCCTGAATGAAGATGGATTACGCTTTGAAGATGAGTTTGTGAAGCATAAGGTGCTGGATGCTATCGGTGATTTGTACATACTGGGTAACAGTTTATTGTGTGAATATCGCGCTCATAAATCGGGGCATTCACTGAATAACCGCGCTTTGCGACTTTTGTTGGAGCAGCCGGACGCTTGGGAAATTGTCACTTTCGAGGAAAATCAATCATCGCCAATCACCTACATTGAGCCTGTAGCGGCTGCCTGATGAATTTTTCTGCCCTGTTTAAACTGTGAACGGGGCGATAAATTTCTGCTTGTTAAATCCTTCCCTTCTGTGCGATATTTCGGATTCGCGCATTTGTGCGCTCTTTGCAAGGAATCTCCGCACTGCCCTATTTGCATTGTGATGTGTTCGTAACTGCTTGTTTTTAAAACGTTTTTAATCGTCTTTGAATAATTCGAGAGCGTTTTAATTGAATGTATTTTATTCAGTGTATTGAAATAGTCGTTACCTGAGAGTCGAACTTTTTAGCGGGAACTTTACGCAACACCCATGGTTGCAGGGGTTCTTTTAATGAATAAAAAAGTAGATTTCTAAATGAAGATTATTATCGTCAACAAAGATCATGCGCAGGCCCGCAGTTTTACCCTTGGTGGGTGGACTCGCGCATTCCTGTCTGTATGTTTGCTGGGTATTCCCACCTTTGTTGGCGCTTGGGGTTATAGCTGGCTGGTGTCAGATGAGCGTGACGGTTTCTTCAATACTGATCAGGCATGGATGGATATATTGTCCGCTCGCGAAACCGAGATTGAGCAGGAGCGGGAAGCATCAGAGGAACAGTTGGTTGCTTTAACCAAAAAGCTGGGAGAATTGCAGGCAAGATTGATGCGGCTCGACGCTTTGGGGGAAAAGCTAACATCGGCAGCTAATCTGGAGCAGGGCGAGTTTGATTTTAGCCAGGCCCCGGGATTTGGTGGTCCGTCACAATCCACTCCTGATAACGCTTACAAAACACCAGATTTTTTTGCAGCTGTTGATCATTTATCCCAACAAATAGATAGCCGTGAACAGCAACTTAATACTATAGATGCGCTCCTGGCGAAGCGCAGTTTGACCGAAGAGACCTCGGTGTCCGGTTCTCCGGTTGCCAATTCTTTTATCTCCTCCCGTTTCGGTTATCGCACAGACCCTTTCACTGGAAAGACCGAGTTTCATGCGGGATTGGATTTCACTGCTCGCCAGGGAAGCAAAGTCAGTAGCGTTGCAGCTGGTATTGTTAATTGGGCCGGGCGTCATCCTGAATACGGCAATATGGTGGAGATCAAGCACAGTGATGGTTTGGTCACCCGTTATGCGCACAACAAATCCAATCTTGTTAAGGCGGGAGATGTTGTTAAAAAAGGGCAGTTGATTGCCTTATCTGGTTCTACCGGGCGCTCAACTGCACCTCATGTTCACTTTGAAGTTTATAAAAATGGGCGAGTAGTAGATCCTGCTGCTTACATTCGCCGTACCAATCGTTAATGCCTCTCTGCTCTCGCGGCTAGCATGATTTCGCTCTTGCTTTAGTCTGCTCCTTCCTATTTACTTGCCAGCCACTTTTTAAGGCTCATCACATTATTTTGGCATTGTGTGCTGCGCAATTTTTGTTCGGTTTTTGGAATTATTACGGTATTTAACATGATCGGTAAGTTAATCAAGGCAGTATTTGGTTCAAAGAATGAGCGCGAATTAAAGCGCATGAATAAAGTTGTTGTGCGTATTAATGCGTTTGAACCTGATATGCAAAAGCTCAGTGACGAGCAACTTAAAGCCAAAACGACTGAGTTTCGTGAGCGCTTTCAAAAGGGTGAAACTCTCGATCAATTATTGCCTGAGGCTTTTGCGACTGTACGTGAAGCGGGTCGTCGCGTTTTAGGTATGCGCCATTTTGATGTGCAATTGATTGGTGGTATGACGTTGCATGAAGGTCGTATCGCAGAGATGCGCACCGGTGAAGGTAAAACCCTGGTATCTACTTTACCCAGTTATTTGCATGCCCTTGCCGGTAAAGGTGTTCACGTGGTTACCGTGAATGATTATCTGGCGAGCCGTGATGCCAACTGGATGAAGCCGCTCTACGAATTTTTAGGGATGAGTGTCGGTGTTATTCAATCTATGCAACCGTCTACTGTAAAGCGTGAAGCCTATGCGGCGGATGTGACTTACGGTACCAATAACGAATACGGCTTCGATTATTTGCGCGATAACATGGCGCTCAGCAAGCGCGACAAAGTACAGCGCCCACTTAATTTTGCGGTGGTCGACGAAGTTGACTCTATTCTGATTGATGAAGCGCGCACCCCCCTCATTATTTCTGGTGCGGCAGAAAACAGCGCTGAAACCTATAAACGCATGAATCAATTGGTGTTGAAGCTCAAACGTCAAATTGATAATGGTGAAGATGGTGACCGTCGAGTCATCACTGAAGCTGGTGACTTCACTGTTGATGAAAAATCTCGTCAGGTTGAATTAACCGAGGATGGACATCAAAAAGTAGAAGATTTATTAATCCAATCTGGCATGCTGCCACCAGATCAAAATTTGTATGCAGCAAATAACCTTGCATTATTGCATCACGTTAACTCGGCGCTACGTGCTCATGCATTATTTCATTTGAATGTTGAATACATAGTGCAAGAAGGTCAGGTTGTTTTAATTGACGAACACACTGGCCGCACAATGCCGGGACGTCGTTTGTCAGAAGGCCTGCACCAGGCGATTGAAGCGAAAGAAGGTGTGGCTATTCAAAGTGAAAGTCAAACACTCGCATCGACAACCTTCCAAAACTATTTCCGTTTGTATCCTACGCTTTCAGGTATGACCGGTACAGCCGATACCGAAGCCTATGAATTCCGTGAAATTTATGGCTTGGATGTAGTGGTAATTCCTACCAACAGAACTATTCAGCGCATTGATATGAATGACAAAGTGTATTTGTCATTGGAAGAGAAATATCTCGCTATTGTTGAAGATGTTAAAACTTTCCAAGCAAAAAATGCCCCGATTCTGGTGGGTACTGCATCAATTGAAACGTCCGAAGAAATGTCTCGTCGTTTAACTAAAGCTGGCATTAAGCATCAGGTGCTGAATGCAAAATTCCACGCACAGGAAGCAGAAATTATTGCTCAGGCAGGTCGCCCTGGTGCTGTAACCATTGCAACCAATATGGCGGGGCGCGGCACCGATATTGTGCTGGGTGGACGCTGGGAGTCTGATGTCGCCAAGTTGGAAAACCCAACTCAGGAGCAAATTGATGCAATTAAAACTGAGTGGAAGCAGCGCCATGAAACGGTATTGGCTGCGGGTGGTTTGCATATTATCGGTACTGAACGTCACGAGTCGCGCCGTATCGACAATCAATTGCGCGGTCGCGCAGGTCGTCAGGGCGATCCGGGTTTAACACGTTTCTATCTATCGCTTGAAGATAATCTGATGCGTATTTTTGCTTCCGAGCGCGTGCGTAATTTTATGCAGGCGTTAGGCATGGAGAAGGGCGAAGCGATTGAGCACCGCATGGTGAATAACGCAATTGAAAAGGCCCAGCGCAAGGTAGAAGGTAGAAACTTTGATATTCGCAAACAACTGCTTGAGTTTGATGATGTTGCAAATGAGCAGCGTCAGATTATTTATCATCAGCGTAATGAGTTGCTCGAAGCTGACTCTATTCGCGACACAATTACTGCGATTCGTGCGGAAGTAGTTGAAGAAATGGTCAATGGTTTTATCCCTCCTCAGTCAATTGAAGATCAGTGGGATATTCCCGGTTTGGAAAAACAAATTCAGATGGATTATGGTTTGCCGCTCCCGGTTGCCAAATGGCTGGAAGAAGATACGCGGTTGCATGAAGAAACTCTGCGCAAGAAAATCCTGGATGAGATTCAGGGTGCATATGATGCTAAGTGCGAGCGTATTGGTGAAATTCTTGTCGAGATTGAAAAGCAAGTCATGCTACAAGTGCTGGATAATGCCTGGAAAGAGCACCTGGCTACTATGGATCATTTACGTCAGGGAATTAATCTGCGTTCTTATGCGCAACGCAACCCAAAACAAGAATACAAGCGCGAAGCCTTTGAGTTATTCCAAAGCCTGCTGATGACAGTGAAACGTGAAACTGTACATTTGATGGCGCGTGTAGAGCCTGTTACGCGTGAGCAAATGGAAGCTATGGAAAATCAACGCCGCGAAGAGTTGGCGCGTCAAAAAATGCAATTGCGTCACGATGAGCTCTCTGCATTGGGTGAGCCAGAGGCAGAACTGCCAGCGGCGCCTCGCCAGCAATCTCCTGTGGTGCGCGAAGGCCGCAAAGTGGGTCGCAATGACCCATGCCCCTGCGGATCAGGCAAAAAATACAAAAGTTGTCATGGTCAATTGGAATAATTTCTAAAACATTCCAATGTGACAAATACAGGCAATACATTTTTTAGAGAATAGAGTTATGGCAGTTGGTGAATATCCTTTTCCGCAAATGCACCCTGTAAAAGGGGTGAAATGTACCGCTGTTAGCGCAGGTATTAAAAAAGTCGGTCGCCGCGATGTTGTATTATTTGAATTGGCTGAAGGCTCCAGTGTGGCGGGTGTGTTTACCAGGAATGCATTTTGTGCTGCACCGGTAACGGTTTGTAAAGAGCACCTGGCGAAAGCACCAATTCGCTTTCTGGTGATTAACTCGGGCAATGCTAATGCCTGTACTGGCGAGCAAGGTTTGTTGGATGCGAAAGCAACCTGTGCTGCTATTGCCCAGCATGCGGGCGTGAAGCCAGAGCAAGTGTTGCCATTTTCCACCGGGGTAATTGGTGAGCCATTGCCGGTACAAAAAATCACAACGGTAATTCCCGAAGCGCTACAAAATGCCCATGAAAATGGTTGGGATGATGCTGGTGCAGGCATTATGACGACCGATACCCGCGCAAAGGGTTTTAGCCAGCAATTTGAGCATCAAGGCAAAACCATTACAGTGAATGGGATCTCCAAAGGCGCAGGGATGATCAAACCCAATATGGCGACTATGTTGGGTTATATCGCGACTGATGCAAAAATTTCCCAAACTTTGCTGCAAAATCTTGCCCGTGAAGCGGCAGACAAATCGTTTAATCGCATTACGATTGATGGTGATACTTCAACTAATGACTCCTGTATTTTAATGGCCACAGGCCAGGTGGACTTGCCAGAAATTACCGATACTACTGGTGAGTTGTATACAAAGTTGCGCGAAGTCATTATCGCGGCACATGTGCATCTCGCTAAAGCGATTGTTAGTGATGGTGAAGGCGCTACCAAGTTTGTCACAGTTGCTGTGAGTGGCGGTGCAGATCGTAAGGAATGCCTTGATGTTGCTTATGCGGTTGCTCACTCGCCGCTGATCAAAACAGCGCTATTTGCTTCAGACCCAAATTGGGGGCGTATTGTTGCTGCAATTGGTTACGCGGGTGTTCCAAATCTTGATGCAACCAAAGTTCGTGTACATTTAAACGATACTTTGATTGTAGAAAACGGCGGCCGCGCAAAAACTTACACGGAAGAGCAGGGGCAAGCAGTAATGAGTCAGGCTGAGATCGCAATCAATATTCATCTTGGTCGTGGTGATTTCGCTGAAACCGTGTGGACGACAGATCTCTCCTATGAGTATGTTCGTATTAATGCGGACTACCGTTCTTAATTAATTTGGTTCTACTGTGACTAAATTAATTCATGTTGCCGTTGGAGTGATTGTTGGTGCTGACGGTAAAATCCTGATAGCCAGGCGCCCGCAAACTGCCCACCAAGGTGGTTTGTGGGAGTTTCCTGGCGGTAAAGTTGATGCTGATGAGTCGGTGCAGCAAGCGTTGGCCAGGGAGTTAAAGGAAGAGTTAGCTATTAGCATTAGTGCTAGTGAACCGCTGATTCAAATCCGTCATCATTACCCTGATAAATCTGTGCTGCTGGATGTTTATAAAGTTACTCATTTTGAAGGCCAACCCTGTGGTGCTGAGGGGCAACCCATATGTTGGGTTTCAGTAGGTGAGTTGGGTGCTTATGAATTTCCTGCCGCAAACAAGCCTATAATCAAAGCGTTGTTGCTAGCAGATAAATATTTAATTACTGGCGACTTTATTGACGAAGACGATTTTTGCCAACGATTATCCCTCGCGTTGCAACAGGGTATACGTCTGGTGCAATTACGGGTCAACAAACTGGATTTGATTGCGCACAAAGACTTATTAATTAAAACTGTTGCGCTGATTGAAAAGTTTTCTGCAACTTTGCTCGTTAATTCCTCGGTTGATTTATTTGAGAAAATTATTGAGTTGTTTCCTTCCGCAAATATTGCACTGCATTTGAATCGTCATAATGCAGCAACTATATCCGCTCGCCCAATCGCTGCCACTTATCTGTTGGGGGTTTCTTGTCATAACGAACTGGAAATTACACACGCCCAACAAATTGAGGCAGACTATTTGCTGCTCTCTCCGGTGAAGGCAACCAGCTCTCACCCGGACGCAGTACCGATGGGGTGGAGCAATTTTAAAGCTATGGTTGAGCTGGCCAATTTGCCTGTTTACGCACTGGGTGGCGTAGATCAGAATGATCTTCAGCAAGCAAAATCAGTGGGAGCACAAGGTGTTGCAGGTATTAGTGCCTGGTGGTAATTTAACGCTGAAATTCATCTTCAGAATTGATATCGAGGTCATCACCAGCAATACGGTGATTTTCACTGGCCCATTCTCCCAAGTCAATTAGCCGACAGCGATCACTACAAAAGGGGCGAAATGGAAAATCATCATTCCATAAAACCGTTTTTTTGCAAGTTGGGCAAGTGAGTTTGATTTCAGCGGCATGCATTTGTGGGCGAGTTACGTCTGACATAAAGAAATCGTTGCGGTTGGATTAGTTGCGGTTAGCCAGTTCCAGATAAAGTAGGTGAAGGTTTTCTACTTGTTCATCCAGTTCGCTAATGTCGCCGTGGTTTTGAATAATATCATTTGCTTTTGCGCAGCGCTCCTGACGTGATAATTGAGTTTGCATTATGGCCCTTATTTGCGCTTCATTATTTGCATCACGCAGACTCGCGCGCTCAATTTGCAATTGCTCTGCGGTATCTACAACAAGAATCCTGTCAACTAACAAGTATTGCTGTGTTTCCAGTAATAACGGTGATGCGAGAATACAATAAGGGCTTGTTGCAATTTTCAGCAGAGTGCGAATTTTTTGATTAATCAACGGGTGTAATAGCTGCTCTAGCCAGGCTTTTTCGTTGGGGTTGTTAAAAATGATTTCACGTAGCTTTGCTCGATTGAGTGCGCGAGGTTGGTTGTCAGCAGCTGTCAATAAAATGCGATCACCAAAATGCATGCGGATTTGCTCGAGGGCAGGCGTACCCGGTTCTACGACTTCGCGCGCAACAATATCGGCATCAACAACTGCTATGCCTTTGGCAATAAAGCGACGGCAAACTTCTGATTTGCCACTGCCTATACCACCCGTTAGCCCGATGATGAATTTTCCATTTTTCATGATCAGTTACTGACAAACAACGTCAGGTAAGCTTGGTTAATGTTGTCACCCCACACAAATGCAATCCAGCCGGCGATTGCTAAATATGGGCCAAAAGGGATTGGGATATTTTTATCGCGGCCGCGGATTACGATCAGGCTAATACCTATCACAGCACCAACCAATGATGATAATAAAATAATTTGCGGCAACATCTGCCAGCCCATCCAGGCACCCAGGGCAGCCAGCAATTTAAAATCGCCATAACCCATACCTTCTTTGCCAGTCAGCAGCTTAAATAGCTTATAGACCGACCAAAGCGACAAATAACCAGCAACTGCACCCCACAAGGCACTGGGTAAATCGATAAACGCATTGAAGCTGTTAGCGATTAAGCCGAGCCATAACAAAGGTAGGGTAATGTCGTCGGGTAGTAGATAAGTGTCGAAATCAATCATGGTTAGTGCGATTAGCGACCAGGTAAAGATCAGAGCGGCCAAGCCGCTCCAATTAATTCCTATGTAATAAACGACTGCGATTGATAGCAGGCCAGTTACTAGCTCGATGGTTGGATAACGTGCGGAGATTTTCGCTTTGCACGCAGCGCATTTGCCGCCCAATATCAGGTAGCTAAGAATGGGAATGTTTTCCCATGGTTTGATTTTGTGCCCACACTGAGGGCATCGCGAACCAGGAACCATTAGATTAAATGGTTCCTCTGGTTCGCTAATTGGGGGAAGTGAAGTTACATCGCCGTTTTGGGAAATAAGTTCTTCGCACTGTTGCTTCCATTCGCGTTCCATCATTTTTGGAAGCCGGTAGATCACAACATTTAAGAAGCTGCCAACCAATAAACCCAGAATTAAAACGCTAGTTAGGCCAAGCGCAGGATTACTTTGTAATACTGTAAAAAAATCCACACTTATACAACCTGGCCAAGTTGGAAGATAGGTAGGTACATTGCAATCATGAGTCCGCCAACCAGTACACCCAACACCGACATAATCATAGGTTCCAGAAGCGAAGTCAGGCTGTCAACCATATTGTCTACAGCCTCTTCATAATAAACGGCTACTTTATCCAGCATGGCATCAAGTGCACCAGACTCCTCACCGATGGAGGCCATTTGCACAAGTAATGTTGGGAAGATTGCCTTGGCTTTTAAGGCAGTATTTAGTTGAATACCAGTGGATACATCTTCACGTACTTTAATAATTGCATCAGCATAAATTCTGTTTCCGGCTGCACCAGATACTGAGGTAAGCGCGTCAATCAAAGGCACGCCTGCTGCAAATGTTGTCGCCAGTGTTCTGGCAAAGCGGGCCATAATCGATAAATAAATAATTTGGCCAATAATTGGTACTTTTAAAATATATTTATCTACCAAGTAAGCGAACGCTGGGGAGCGACGAACAGCTTCCCTGAATCCGAAAAAGAAACCAACCATGCCTACAAGGATATAAAACCAATAAGCTTGTGCTAGCTCTGAGAGGTGTAATACAAACAATGTAAACGCTGGCAAATTCGCACCAAACGAGCTAAAAGTTTCAGCAAATTGCGGAACCACTTTCACCAAAAGGATGCCAGTAACCACAATCGCAACAATAACAACTGCAATAGGGTAGGTGAGCGCTTTTTTAATTTTGGCTTTTAATGCTTCGGTTTTTTCTTTGTAGGTCGCAATTCTGTCAAGCATGGTTTCTAGTGCACCAGATTGCTCGCCTGCGTCCACTAGATTACAAAATAAATCATCGAAGTATTTTGGGTGTTCTTTCAATGAGTTGGCGAAGCCGCCTCCAGCTGCCACGCTATCGCGTATTTGGAGTACCAGTTTGCGAAGGTTGGGGTTTTCCAACCCGTCTGCGACGATATCAAAAGCTTGAACCAATGGGACGCCTGCTTTCATCATAGTAGCCATTTGCCGGGAGAACACTGCAATATCTACAGGCTTGATGGCCTTGCCACTTGATCCGAAAAGGGGCTTTGCCTTTTTTGAAACGGAGCGAACAGTAATGCCCTGTTTGGCTAGCAGCGTCTTTACAATGGTGGGGCTGCCGCCATTAATTTCGCCCTGGATTTTGTTCCCCCGTTTGTCCACACCTTTATAGACATAGGTATTAGTCGTAGGGACTTGTTTAGCTTTGGTTGCAGCTGCTTTTGATTTTGCAGCTGCTGCACTGGTTGATTTTGTTGTAGATGCTAGTGCCATGGGATTAATCCTTGGTGACTCTGTTGGCCTCTTCAAGGCTGGTTAGCCCCATTGCGACTTTACGCAATGCGGATATTCGTAGGTTGTTAAAGCCTGCTTCTTTGGCAGCTCGTGCAATTTGCAACGAATTGCCCCCTTCCATTATAAGGTTGGCAATTAGCGGGGTGATGCGAACCACTTCATATACACCCACGCGCCCTTTATAACCTCCATTGCATTTTTCGCATCCTACTGGATGAAACAATTGGAATTCTGCGCGTGCTATACCTATTTCGTCAAATCCCTCTTGTTTCAGTATGTCCTCAGGGATGTCTGTTGCTTGCTTGCGGCAAGCTGTACACAGGCGACGCGCCAAGCGCTGCGCAATAATCAGACTTACCGAAGTTGCAACGTTAAATGCAGGAACCCCCATATTTAAAAGGCGAGTCAGTGTTTCCGGTGCGGAATTTGTGTGCAATGTAGAAAGTACCAAGTGGCCAGTCTGGGCCGCTTTGATGGCAATTTCCGCTGTTTCCAGGTCGCGAATCTCGCCCACCATGATCACATCAGGGTCTTGACGAAGAAATGATCGAAGAGCCTCGGCAAATGTAAGGCCAACTCTAGTGTTCATCTGTACCTGATTGATTCCTTCCAGGTTGATTTCAACCGGATCTTCCGCAGTAGAGATATTTACTTCGGCTGTATTAAGAATATTAAGGCCAGTATAAAGCGAAACAGTTTTACCGCTACCGGTTGGGCCGGTTACCAGAATCATTCCTTGCGATTGAGCAAGCGCATCGAGATAAAGCTTTTTCTGGTTGTCTTCATAGCCGAGCGCATCAATGCCGAGTTTGGCGGAACTGGGGTCAAGAATACGCAGAACAATTTTTTCACCAAATAATGTTGGAAGGGTATTAACCCGGAAATCAATCGCCCTGGTTTTTGAAACTTTCAGTTTTATCCGCCCGTCTTGCGGCAACCGTCGTTCAGAAATATCCATTTGTGACATTACTTTCAGGCGGGCAGCCATACGTGTCGCCAGATTGACTGGCGGGCGCGAGACTTCATGAAGAACACCATCTGTACGAAAGCGGATACGATAGGATTTTTCGTAGGGTTCAAAGTGAATATCCGATGATCCCCCTTTGATAGCGTCCAATAAAACTTTATTGATGTATTTAACTATCGGCGCTTCGTCGGCCTCAGTGCCGCCGGGGTCATCATGCTTGGCGTTCTCATCTACAGCCTCAATATCCAGGTCGTCAAGCTCGCCATCCAATCCGCCTAAAGCTTCACCAAGGTTTTCCTCTTGAGAGTTAAGGTAGCGTTCAATCGCATTTTTGAGTTTATCGGCTTCAACAAGAACAGCTTCAGTGTTGGTGCCGGTATTGAATTTAATTTCATCCAGTGCGTGCAGGTCAGTTGGGTCAGTTACTGCTAGAAAAAGCCGGTTGCCCCTTTTTGCAATGGGCAATGTGTGATGTTTCTTTATTAATTTATCATCCACCAGTTTCTGGGGAATCATGTCTTTGTTAAGAGCATCCAAATCAAAAACAGGCGAGCCAAATTCTTCTGACGCAATACGCGCAAGCGTACGGGCGTCTAGAATGCCGCTGTTAACCAAATGTTGCACAAAAGGAATTTTGTCCTTCTTGGCTTGAGTAACGGCTTTGTTGGCTAGCTCGGCATCTAGCAAGTTATCGGTAACCAGGCGACGAGCCAGGCCACTTAATGGTGGGGATGGATTATTCATTGGTTATTCGCAGGCCATATGGAGTAATTGAATATGGCTATAACTTTAGCAGCTTGTCGCAGCAAGCCAAAATAAATGCCATATAAGTTATGGATGCGTGACAAAAATTGTCACTGACTGCCCTTGTCGGTAAGGTTTTTTGGTGTGTTTTTTTAGCTTTACCCCTAAAACCTAGCTCAAACCTAGGCTTTGAAAGTTGGTATAGCCTTTGCTGAAGTATATTCGTGTTGTTCCATAAATTCCCTAAGTCCGGAGATGCATCTATGAAAGCTTTAGTACAAAAAGGTTTTACACTGATTGAATTGATGATTGTTGTTGCAATTATCGGTATTTTGGCGGCAGTAGCTCTGCCTGCATACCAGGATTACACCGTTCGCTCAAAAGTCAGTGAATTGTTAATCGCTGCATCTTCTCCAAAAAGCCTGATTAGCGAAGCGTTTCAAAGCGACGGTTTGGCGGGAGTTCAAGCTGCTGCAACTGAATATAATTTACGTGCTGCTGCTGAAAAAACTAGTAAGTATGTGAGTGCTATCGCTATTGATGAAACTACGGGCGTTATTACAGTTACTACTAATACAGCAGTACTATCAGGTCTTCCTACCGATGCGGCTGAAAAAAATCTCAACTTCTCTCCCAATGTTAATAATGTTGCTCTTATTGCTGGTGCAACTGGTGCCATTGATTGGGCTTGTACTTCATCGACTGGTTCTACAGCTGCTGCGCGTGGTCTGGGAAGTGCTGCGCTTCCTGCTGACCCGCTTCCAGCCAAATACGCTCCATCTGAGTGCCGTTAATTTTTAGTAATAGACTTGTTTAATAGCAAAAATAGGCCCCAAACGGGGCCTATTTTTTTGGGGATCAAATAATGCCTGTGCGTATCAAAGCCTTTTTAATACACTTTGGATTCTCAGTATTTATTGGTCTGTGCACCTTGTCATTGGTGTTTCTGGTGTGGTACCCGGCCCCTTTGCATACTGCATTAAATGTCACACACATTTTTTTATTGTTACTGTTGGTTGACGTTATTCTTGGTCCTTGTTTGACCTTATTGGTATTTAAGGTGGGAAAGAAAACTCTAGTGTTTGATCTTTCCGTTATCTTGTTATTCCAAGTGGTAGCATTAGGCTATGGTGTTTGGACAGTTTTTTCTGCGCGCCCGGCGTGGCTTGTGTTTAATGTGGACAGGTTTGATGTGGTGCAGGCAGTTGAAATCGATACGCGAAAGCTGAATGAAGCTGCACCTGAATTCAGATCTAGCCCCTGGTTTGGGCCGCGCTGGGTTGGTGCGATACGCCCTCAGAGTTCCGAGCAGCGGCAAACAATTATGTTCGAAGCGATTACCTATGGGAGTGATATAGCGCATCGCCCCAACCTTTATCGCCCGCTCGTCGAGTTTGCCGCTGATATAAAAAGCAGGGCAATACCGCTAGAAAAACTGTACAAGTTTAATAGTGACGAGGCTGTAAAAAGAGCGCTCGCATCCTGGCCGGAGGCAAAATCCTGGTTGCCATTAAAGGCTCGCGCAAAGCCTATGGTCGTATTGCTTGCGGAGGATGCAACGATTCTGGCAATCGTTGATTTAAATCCTTGGGAATAGTTCAGGTTGATATCCCTGTTATCCGCATCGATAGATCCACTGCTTTACAGTGTTTTGTTAGCGCCCCAATCGATATAAAATCCACCCCGGTTTCTGCCGTAGGAATCAGGGTCGTTTCGTTAATATTTCCCGATGCTTCTAGTCTTGCTCTTTTCGATGTAACTGCAACAGCTTTTTTCATGTCCTCAAGAGAAAAATTATCCAGCATGATGACATCTGCGTGCGCGGTTAGCGCCTGTTCCAGCTCATCAAAATTTTCCACTTCCACTTCCACTGGTTTGCCTGGAGCTATCTGGCGCGCGCGCGCGACTGCTTTAGTGATACCACCACAAGCCGCAATATGGTTTTCTTTAATCAAAAAGGCATCGTAAAGGCCAATGCGATGGTTGTGGCACCCCCCACAAGCAACGGCATATTTTTGTGCAGTCCGCAGACAGGGAATAGTTTTACGGGTGTCCAGCAGTTTGACCTGTGTGTGGGCGACCTGGCGGGCGTAATGGTTGCTGATAGTCGCGGTACCCGAAAGCGTTTGTACAAAGTTGAGCGCAGCGCGTTCACCGGTTAGCAGGCTGCGGGCATTACCTTTGAGCGTAAAGAGCAGGCTGTTGGCCGCAGCGACCTGACCATCTTCTATATGCCAGTGTATTTCGACGAGAGGATCTAATTGTTTAAAGACTTCCTCGACCCATGCCTTGCCACAAAAAACGCATTCTTCTCGCGTGATGATTCGCGCTTCGGCCTGTGCTTCGGGAGCAATTAACTGGGCTGTAATATCACCGGCGCCTATATCTTCAGCGAGTGCCGTTGCAATGGTTTTGGTTATATCTTCGCGTAATGCAGGCAGATTTTTGCTATAAAAAATATTCATAGAAAGTGTCGAATAATTAAACAGGTTGTTTGATAAAAGGAGTCAAAATGGCGCATTTATCATCCTTTAATTACTAAATATACTTAAAAACAGCAAAACAGGCCTAGTGGTTATAACTGTTTGTGATATGCCTCTCGATCCTGTCATTTGCCTATTTGGTGTGTCTTGCCCTTGGTTATACTTCAATCACGCAAGTTTTTATTAATGGTAATCCACCATGTCTGAGCATCTCAAAGCAGACCCCAAAAAGGTCATTCAGTTAAATGTAGAGCGGAATTCTACCGCGAATTCGCAAGTTGCACTCGCGCGTTTGCCAGCAGCTATGCATACCTTGCGTGATAAGGCTCGCCAGCAATTGCAATTATTTTTGCGCGAGTTATTCGATAAGGTGGATGATGCCATGTTTGAACTGGCCGATAAGGCCAATAATAACCATGACCAGAATATCTTTTTTGACTCTATGCGCGAGGTTCGTATTCGTCGTCGGGCGATGGAGGCTTCTTTTTTCCGTAGTATCGATATCAGCTTTGCCCGTCTGCTGGACCCCAATGCCTATCGCGATGAAAAACAAGCGAGCGATAACTCTGTTTCCTTGGACGATCTCTCGTTGGTAAAAAATGACGAGCTTGAGGAGATGGTCGCGGTTGATGGAATGGTTAATAAAGCTAACGAGCAATTTAGTGAAGCCATCCAGCATTTGACCTTACGTATAGATCATTTGGTACCTATCAAGGTTTACCAAAAAAATAACCCTTTGGGTGTGGATGTGATTTGCGGTGCATTTATCGACTCCACTAAAACGCTCAATGTTGATGTTAAGGCCAAGTTGGTATTGTTCAAGCTGTTTGACAATATTGTAATGTCAAAATTGGGCAAGTTTTTTGACGTGCTCAATCAAACATTGGTTGATGCCAATATTTTACCGTCGCTGAAACAGGCTTCACGTGCACCTAAAAAAGCCACCTCCAATGTTGCGGATAGCTTTGGTAAAGGTTTGAGCGCGGAAGTGGATTTGGGCTTGCAAGCGGCTCCGGTTGGTGGCGGTTTTGCGCCAAGTTATGATGAACAAACTAATCAAGTTTTGAGTCAGTTGCGTAATTTATTGGGCTCCAGTCGCAACACTGCACGCGTGCAATTGCCGGGCGAAGAAATTACCACGCAGGATTTAATTAAAATCCTGTCGTTGGCACAGCAGCAAAATAGTTACAGCGCGCCCTTGGTAACGGGCGGTGCAACGGGCAATTTGCGTTCCATGCTAAATGAATTGCTGCATCAGCAAACCCAAACGGCAGCAGCAATTAATCAGGTTGATGATGATGTTATTAACCTGGTCAGTATGATGTTTGAATTTATTTTGGATGATCGCAACCTGGCTGCCCCCATGAAAGCGCTTATTGGGCGCTTGCAAATTCCTATGGTGAAGGTTGCTATCGCTGACAAGACTTTTTTCAGCAAGGGCGGTCATCCTGCGCGCCGGCTACTAAATGAAATGGCGATGGCTTGCCTGGGTTGGCAAGAGTCGAGTGAAGAAAACCAGCGTAAAGATAGCCTCTACAGCAAAATGGAGGAGACTGTACGCGCAGTGCTGACTGAATTTGATACCGATATGGGTATCTTCGAACGTTTGTTGGTGGATTTCCGTTCTTATCTGGATAAAGAAAAGCGTCGTGCGCAAATTCTTGAGCAGCGCACCATTGATGCTGAAGATGGCAAGGCAAAATCCGAACGTGCCAGAGCACAAGTGGATGCAGAATTAAATCGCATTTGTTCGGGAAAGGATTTGCCTTTGGCGGTGACAAAATTATTGCGCGAAGCTTGGGCCAATGTAATGTTTATCACCAGCTTAAAGCAAAGCATAGATAGCGATGAATGGCGCAATTGCTCTGTCACCGCACAGCAATTGGTGTGGAGTGTTACTGCTCCGATGGATAAAGATAATCGCCAGCGTTTATTAAAGCTGGTGCCAGACTTACTGCAAAAATTACGTACTGGCTTGGAAAGCATTTCATTTAGTCCCTTTGAAACCACTAACTTGTTTAAGCAATTGGAAGTGGTTCATTTGGCCCGGTTGCGCGGTGAACCAAAGCCTCAGGTTGAAACAAATCCTTCAGTTTCTGCTGATGCTCTGGTTGTCAAAGCGCAAGAATTGGCTGCCAAAAATGCAAGTATGAAAGCGGCGATGGTCGAAGCTCAACAAAAAGCCCAATTGGCGGCTAATGCAGAGGCGGCAAAATTAAAAGAAAATGCTGAGAAAGAGATTACTGCCGAGATTGTCGTGGTTGCAGCCAAAGCTGACGTAATCGAGCCAGTTGAAGTTGTTGTAATACCACAAGCAGAAACTGTTTTGGTAGAAACAAATATTCTTGCGTCAGTTGAGAATGTTGCAGCTGTAAATGCTGCGACTGTGGAAACTATTTCTGACGTAATCGAGCCTGTTGCAGAAGTGATAGCAGAGGTTGTTCAGCTTGCCGAGACAACACTTGATGATGAATCTGTTGCGCAGAGCATTCAGGCAGATCCACAGCATCTTGCCTTGGTTAATAATATTACCCAGGGAACCTGGTTTGAAATGCAAGGCGAGGCCGGTGAGAAATATCGTTGTCGTTTGGCAGCAATCATCCGCTCCGTTGGGAAATATATTTTTGTTAATCGCTCCGGCATGAAGGTGGCTGAAGAAAGCCGTGAAAGTTTGGCGATTGCATTGCAAACCAAACGCCTGACTATATTGGATGACGGCATGTTGTTTGATCGCGCGCTCGAAGCTGTGATTGGCACTTTGCGTGAACAGCGTATGACAAGTTAATTTTTGTTGTTTGTTCTCCCTGGATGTTAACCCGGCTTGCGCCGGGTTTTTTATGTTCGTCTGTCAGGCTTCTTCCAGCACCACCAACGTCTGCCCTGCCTGTACCCGCGCGCCATCATTTTTTAATAAATGCGTAACTTTTCCCGCGCAGGGGGCGCTGATGTTGATTTCCATTTTCATGGATTCGAGGATCAGTAAAACATCGCCCGCTTTTACTTCTTGTCCAATTTTAACTTGTGTTTGCCAGACGCTGCCGGAGACGGAACTGTCTACGCAAATGGCATCTTCAGAAAACTCCTGCTCGGTTTCGCCTTCTGCAATTTCAGGTTGCTCGTAGTTGAACTGGCCGTTGGCGTGCCAGCGGGCGAGCTCTTCGTCGAATGCCTGCTCGCGCTGTTGGGTGAAGTTGGTTATGTCGTGTTGATTGGCAGCAATCAAGGTTTGATATTCCGCCAAGCTAAAGTGACTTTCTTCAATGCGGATATCGTAACGGCCCAGTGGGAAATCGCGGCGAATTTTTTGCAGTTCTTCTGCGCTAACTTCGTAAAAACGAATCTGGTCAAAGAAGTTTAATAACCAGGGCTGGCTGAAGGCTTTGGTGGTTCTATAACGATTCCACATTTGCAAGGTTCGGCCTACAAATTGATAACCGCCGGGGCCTTCCATGCCGTACACACACAAATAAGAGCCGCCGATACCTACCGAATTTTCGGCGGTCCAGGTGCGTGCGGGATTGTATTTGGTAGTTACCAACCGATGGCGTGGATCCACAGGTGTTGCCACTGGTGCGCCCAAATATACATCGCCCAAGCCCATTACCAGATAAGATGCGGAGAATAAAATATCTTTAACATCTTGAATGGATTTCAGACCATTAATGCGGCGAATAAATTCTAAATTGCTAGGGCACCAAGGGGCATTGGCACGCACCGATTGCATATATTTTTGAATCGCCAGTTGGCAAGCCTCATCGTCCCAGCTTAGGGGCAAATAGACAATGCGCGAGGGCACGCTGAGTTGGGTGAGTTGTTGGCTCAGAGATTTCTCTGCAGATTCCAAATGCGCGAGTAAATTCTCTAATGATAACTGTTGGCTATCATAATGAATTTGCAGCGAACGGATGCCGGGCGTTAATTCGCGCAAACCGGGTAGCGAATTTATTTCCAGCCATTGCATCAGTGCGTGGGCGCGAAAACGCAACTGGATATCCAGTTCCAGCGGGCCGTATTCCACTAACAGGAAGTGATCCCCCGCGACGCGGTAAACAATATCTTCGCCAAACTCTTGGGCGGATAAGGTTTTAACTATTGGTGATGTGGTCGCAACTGGCTGTGCGTGATGCGTAATAACACTGAGTTGCTGCAATGATTGATGCTGTGCCTTTTCGATAGCAACTGAATCGCTGATGCTGACTGGGGTAAAACGAATTTTATCGCCGGCGCGCACTTGGCCAAGCTTCCACAAATCCGCGGTGATGACTGTAGCAGGGCAGACAAATCCGCCGAGTGATGGGCCGTCCGGGCCGAGAATGACGGGCATGTCGCCGGTAAAATCCACGGTACCAAACGCGTAGGCATTGTCGTGAATATTGGATGGGTGCATGCCCGCCTCGCCACCGGAGCTGCGCGCCCATTGGGGCTTGGGGCCAATCAATCGCACACCGGTGCGACTGGAGTTGTAATGCACTTCCCAGTCAGTAGCAAAAAAAGTTTCAATGTCGTTGGCTGTGAAAAAATCCGGAGCACCATGAGGGCCGTAAATAACACGCAGTTGCCAGGTGTTGGTGATGGCAGGAATTAATTCTTGCGGTGCGACGTCGTTCTTGATTTCCCGGCTGCAATCCGGTGCGAGCGCCAAGACATCGCCAGCGCGAAGTGCGCGACCATTGTGGCCACCGAATTGGCCGAGGGTAAAGGTGGATTTTGCACCGAGATAATCCGGGCATTGAATACCACCCACCACACACAAGTAAGCACGCGCACCGGTAGTGATACGCCCCAATTGCAATTGTTGGCCTGCATCAACTGCAACAATTTCATAGGCGGGAATTGAGTGGCCATCGAGTTTTGCATCGATACTGGCACCGGTAATAATAATTTTTGTGGCGCAGCCAAATTTCAGAGTTGGGCCTTGTAAGGTAATTTCCAGGCCAGCAGCAGAAGCATCATTTCCTAGCAGCCGATTGCCCAAGCGAAATGAATAGCTGTCAAATGGGCCGGATGTGGGCACGCCGACATGCCAATAACCTTGGCGGCCAGGAAAATCCTGAATAGTGGTTTGAGTTCCGCCTTGGATAACATCAATGCGCGCAGGTTTAAAGACAAAGCTATTTAAATAGCGGGTGGTCATTGTGCCTTGCAGCAATTTTTCATCTTGCAGGAGCTTGCGCAAATAGCCCAGGTTGGTTTCTATTCCATAGAGCTGGGTATGCATCAATGCATTGCTTAAATTAGCCAAGGCGGATGTACGGTCATTTCCTTTAACAATAATTTTGGCGAGCATAGGGTCAAAAAATGCAGGCACTTCTATGCCGCTTTCAATCCAATGATCAATACGCAGGTTGTTATTGAGTGGTGGAAATTCTACTTTGCTAAGCAAGCCTGCACAGGGTTGAAAATTGAGTGCCGGGTCTTCTGCGTAGACACGCACTTGAATCGCGTGACCTGTGGGGGATAATTGATTGCGCAGCTGGCGAATATTACCGAGTTCGCCGGCCGCTTGCTTCAGCATCCACTCAACCAGGTCAACGTCGTAAACTTCTTCGGTTACGCCATGTTCTACTTGCAGGCGTGTGTTCACTTCAAGGAAGTAAAACTTATTGTCCAGTGAGTCATAGATAAACTCAACAGTGCCTGCGTTGCGATAACTAACCGAGGAGAGTAGTTGCTCTGCCACCTGTTGCATGGCGATGCGTTGGCTATCAGGCAAGTTAGGGGCAGGGCATTCCTCTACCACTTTTTGATTACGTCTTTGGCTGGAGCAATCGCGTTCGCCAATAGCAACAGCAGTACCTTTTCCATCGCCAAAGACTTGTACTTCAATATGGCGAGCCGCCGCGATAAATTTTTCCAGAAATACGCCGTCATCGGCAAAGTTATTTTTCCCGAGGCGTTTTACCGAATCAAATGCAGAGAGTAAATCCTGTTCGTTGTTGCACAGTTGCATACCAATACCACCGCCACCCGCCGTGCTTTTTAACATGACCGGGTAGCCAATACTAATTGCAGCAGTTTGTGCATCCTCGATATTTTTTAATAAATCCGTACCCGGGCATAGGGGAACATTGGCCGCCTGTGCCAACTCGCGCGCTTTGTGTTTTAACCCGAAGGTCAGCATCTGTTCGGCGGTGGGGCCAATAAACACTACACCGGCTGCTTCGCACTCGGCCACGAAACTGGCGTTCTCGCTTAAAAAACCATAGCCGGGGTGAATAGCCTGTGCTCCCGTTTGTTGGGCGATGGTGATTATTTTTTTGCGATCCAGATAGGTTTGCGCAGCGGCCCCTTCGCCCAATGAAAATGCTTCATCGGCGAGACGAACGTGCAGTGAATCTGCGTCAGATTCTGCGTAAACCGCAACGGATTTGATATTGAGTTTTTTCAGGGTGCGAATAATGCGGGTGGCAATAGCGCCGCGGTTGGCGATCAGGACTTTGGTGAACATTTCCGGCTCCGGCGGGTCGTCCCGCAGGCTTTTTATACAACAGTGGTCGTCCACTGAGGAATTATAATAAATGTGTTAACGTAGGTTACTGGTGAGGAACGAACCGCAACATGAACATCTTGCAGTGAACGTTGCGGTTCGTTCCTCACCAGCAACCTACGGGTGTATTTAAATTTAATTAATTCCAAACAATCACTTCAATCGGTGTTGGGTTGTAACCATTGCAGGGATTATTTAATTGTGGGCAATTGGAAATTAACATAACAATATCCATTTTGGCTTTTAGCTCGACGTATTTTCCCGGTGCAGATATTCCATCTTCAAAGGTGAGCCCGCCTTGTGCAGTGACAGGGACATTCATAAAAAAATTGATGTTGTGGGTGATATCGCGTTTGCTGATACGAAATTCCGGGTGTTCAGCTATGGCAAGCATCCAGCTGTCACGACAGGCGTGCATGCAGCGTTTTTCCAAACTGTAGCGAACAGTGTTGCTTTCAGTGGCGCAGGCACCGCCGAGCGTGTCGTGGCGGCCGCAGGTGTCGGCAACGATTTCCAGGAGCTCGTTATTGGCATTGGACATTAATTTGGTGCCTGCGGATAAATATAAATTGCCCTGGGAGCGGATTGTGTCCATGGCACTGTAGCGTTCGCTGGGATCTTTGGCGTTGTAAAATAAAACGTCCGCTGCCTGATTGCCTTCAAGATCAACAATACGAAAGGTCTGACCTTGTTTTATTTCGCTAAGAAAATAATCGCCGGCTTTTACATGATGACGGGCGACAGAGGTCTCTGGATGTAAGTGACTTTGGATAAGTGACATTTTTTGCCTCAATTAATTTTTTCATTTGCTCCGCATTCAGCAGCAGTTGTAGTTCAGGGTACGCCGTGAATCCATCCATGGAGGCTTGTCGTCGTCATCCTTGTCTCCGACAGTCCTGAACTACAACTGCTGCTGACTGCTACACCGAAACTCTATTTAGTGGTTAAGTAATAAAGTTCATTGTTTTGAAATCCGCGCTGGTTTTCCGGGCGGAAGTTTTTGCAGTAATCGTCTTCGGCGACGGGATCCGCTACGCCCACTTCAATCTGCACGGATTTAAACGGATATTTTTCTGCAGTGTTTAATGGATGTGGGCAAGCGTGCATAATTACCAGCGTATCCATTTCAAAGCGCAGGGTGACGCTGTTACCGGCGGCCCGATTTTTGGTGGCGAGTGAAATATTGCCGTTGTCATCGGCAACAACTTTGCTGAACCAGTTGATATTGGATGCCATATCGGCGCGGCCCAAACCGTATTTGGCCAGCTCAACCAAAAACGCGTCGTAACCATTTTGCAACCACTGGTTGCGATCGGTTTGGTAATCGCGTTTGCCCCAGCGAGCTTCGATGATTTCAGCTGTACTATTGCCGCACACAGTGTCATGCCAGTTGCCCTCTCCATTGACAGAAATATCTTCAATAATCGACGCAAAAATTCGGCCCATATCAGAGTACAAGCAATTACCGCGTTGCAATTTGAAGGTGTGTTGGCATTTGAGCGTATCAGGTGCGTTGTAGCGTTCCAGTAAATTGCGCGGGTTGTAAAACAGCATGCCGAGGTTGGCGCCGCCTTCAAGGTCGGTGATTTTTAATAGGCTGCCGCGGCGCAATTCGAGTGACCAGTGCCCATTGCCGGGCAGGCTAGTGGTATAAATCATTTTGCTCATCGTATGTCTATCCAAAAAAATTAAAGATCCTGAGGCTCTTTGGTCAGTATTTGCAGTTCGCTGGGCATTTCACTTTTGCGTCGCGTCACCGGTAAATCGTAAGTAATGTTGGCACCATAGGCGTTAGGGGCTTGATTGTCGCGGCGCAATTTGTCGAATACCCACAAGCGTGTGCCCAGGTAAAATCCCTCGCTTAGATCGTGAGTCACCATAAACACAGTCAACTGATGTTCACGCCAGAGTTTTAGAATAAGCTGATGCATATCGGCGCGAATGCCCGGGTCTAGCGCGCCGAAGGGTTCATCCAACAATAAAATTCGCGGTTGGCGAATTAATGCCTGGGCTATTGCCAGGCGCTGCTTCATGCCGCCGGATAATTCATGCGGGTAGCGATTGAGTGCGTGAGTTAAGCCAACAGATTCCAGTAGCGCTTTTGCCTCTTCAACGACTTTGCGTTTGCGGCTGCCAAATAATTTTCCCAGCAGTGGTGAGTGTTCAAATTCGCGCGCGATGATTACGTTTTGCAATACCGTTAAGTGCGGGAATACCGAGTATTGTTGAAAGACTATGCCGCGTGATTGGTCCGGTTCATCGGGAATGGGTTTGCCTTCCAATAATAATTCACCGGAGCTGGGGGATTCCATGCCGAGCAACATTTTTAAAAAGGTGCTTTTGCCGCAACCGGAGGTGCCGACCATAGTAATAAATTCGCCGGCGTTGACGCTGACATTCATGCGCTCCAGCACTACATTGTCGCCGTATTTTTTCCACAGGTTTTTGGCCTTGATTAGGGGCATGGTTTTAGCTCGTCTTTCTTCAAGAATTTTTTTATCGAACGGAATAATTGTCATAGGAATTACCGCGTATCAGTTCGAGTTAGGGTAATGCCAGGGGAAACAAAAGCGACTGATTTTGGCGAGCAGCCAGTCCACCAAAAATGCCAACAGGGTGATCCAGGCTACGTAGGGCAGAATCACATCCATGGACATATAACGGCGTACTAAAAAGATGCGATAGCCAAGTCCATCGGTCGAGGCAATTGCTTCGGCAGCAATTAAAAACAGCCAGCCGGCACCTAATGACAAGCGCACAGCGTTAATCAGGCGCGGTAATAATTGCGGAATTAAAACGCGTACCAGAATTTGCCAGGTGGACGCGCCAAGAGTTTGTGCTTTCACTAATTGTTCTTGCGGTATTTCTTGCGCGCAGCGCTGAATGTCGCGTGCAATAAAAGGGGCAACCCCTATGACAATCAAGGCAACTTTTGAGAGTTCTCCCAAGCCAAACACAATAAACAAAATGGGTAGCAGGGCCATGGGTGGCACCAGGGAAATAATTGTCAGCAGCGGTGCGACTGGCGAATGAATCGACGGAATGGCACCGGTAAGCAAACCTATGGTGAAGCCCAGCATCGCAGCGATAAAGATGCCCAAGGTTAAACGGTAAAGGCTACTCAACGTATCCTGCCAAAATAAATATTCGCCGCTGCGTTTACTCGGTTCAAACGCCAGCGAATGAATCGCATCGCCCATTTGTGCAAAACTGGGCAGGAGTTTGTCGGTTGCGTTTTCTGCGATACGCGCATCCGAAGCTACCAGATAAATAAATAAAAGCGCGATGAAAGGAATTAACCCAAGTAGTAGTTTGGTCGGCTTTGATGGTGTGAGATTTATTAATCTTTTCATAAGTTTTCTTGCTTGCTAGTGAGCGAATTATTTGCTTCACCCTAACCTGACCCTCTCGGTTACGCGCCCCACTTAAAATGAGGCGGGGAATTTACAGCTTCTCCCCCTTGAATAAGGGGAGGTTGGGAGGGGGTTAGAGAGTTAAAGTTTTTTATCAGCCGCTAATTGCATATAAGTGGTATCGAAACGCAACTTCACGTTTTTCTTATCGCCGTAAATACCTTTAGGACCTTCTACGCCGATAAATTTTGCGTCGGGTGCGCCTTCGCCCAGCAAGCCGTGGTCAAAGGAAAACTCGGCGACTTTTTGCATGGTTTTTAACAGCTCGTCGCTGTTAACCAAATCCAGTGCTGAGGAGGGGGTGTAAAACATTTTGGTGCTGGCGAGTTGTGATTCAAAACCGGCGAGGTCGGTGCCAGACGCAGTGGCCATTGCCGTTTTAGCGATGGCAGCGGCTTTATCGGTTCCGCTCATCACACCCATGATTTCATACCAGGCTCCGACCAGGGCTTTGCCCAGTGCCGGATTGGCTTTCAGCGTAGCGGTGTTGACCACCATCAAATCCATAATTTCGCCAGGGATTTTGGAGGAGTCGAATACTTTGGTGCTGTTGGGTTGGGCGAGAATTTCGCTTAATAAGGGGTTCCAGGTGGTTACGGCGGTAACATCTTTGGTGCCGTAAACTGCAACCATGTCGGCATCGGAGGTGTTTACGACTTTTACATCCGATTCTTTCATACCCACAGATTCCAGCGCGCGTGCCAGCAGATAGTGAGAAACGCTCAGCTCTACCAGGTTAACGCTTTGGCCCTTGATGTCCTTCAGGGTTTTGTTGGCGCCTTTGAGTACTACACCGTCATTGCCGTTGGAGAAGTCGCCGACAATCAATGCGGTTGAATCAATACCGCCGGCTGCGGGAATGGTGAGGGCGTCCATATTGGTCATGACGCAGCCATCAAACTGACCTGCGGTGTATTGGTTAATGGATTCGACGTAATCGTTGATTTGGACTATTTCGACCTCAATACCGTATTTTTTGGCCCATTTGTCCATGATTTTTTGCTCGTCAGCATAGCCCCAAGGCATCCAGCCAACGTAAATCGACCAGCAGACTTTAAATGGCTCGGCTGCTGCAGCGAAGGTTGATAGCAGTGTAAGCGCAAGTGTGAGTAATGTTCTGGCGAGTCGGCTTTTAGTAAGAATAACGCGGTGCAACATGGGGAACCTCCGGCGGTAGGGTGACATCGGCTTCTAAAATGGGGAGCACTCTGGCGGTTAGGCCAATCATCTCCCGGGCTTTTATCCCGCCGTGTAACCTCTTTGCCGAAAGATCGGGGAGAGGTCGAAAGCTCTCGGACCAGACATCGCCCAGTTAAAACCCGGCGACCGGAACCCTAGCTCTCTATTAACAAATTGTGGGTAACAAATTGTGTGGAACACTTTGTCGAATAGCTAAAACCACCCAGAGTGCGGATCAGTTATTACGTGGTTGCTATCGCAATATGGGTGCCAATTCGCTAATTAGCTGATTTTTAAAGGGATTTATATCCTGACGAATATGCCGGATTATTTTTATTGCACTAATATGTTTCATGGTGATGGTGCGTTGTGTTTCATTTTGGGGCGTTAGCGTTGCGGCAAGTTATATCGCTGATATTTTTTCAAATGTAATTTTTATCGACACATCAGGCAGTTACGGGAATGTCGTGCTATTTTTAATCAGGTGTGCAAATTGCGTTTGTGTGTGGAACTATTCGTACAAGCTGATAAGATTGGCGCACAGGACAACCTATTCAGACCTCATCACGCGTCTCCAGGTTTTGCAGGCTCAGTTCTCCCGGCAGCACATGATAAGAGTTGGGGAGTATCCGGGCTAGGGAAACATGACCATCATGGAAAAACACGGAATAACTATGCGCAATTCAGGCTTACCAGGCTCTGATTCCCAAAAAACGTCGACTTACTCGTCGGTCGCCATGTCAGAGCAATTGGTTATCCAACACTTAAAACATTGCCGCGATCTCACGCGCGGCTTTGCTTACCGGGTTTTCCCCAATTTTTGGCGGCAGTGGTGTAAACAGGTTTTGGAGATTGCTGAACAAGCGAAATCCAACAAAGAACAAATTGCCCTCTACGAAACACAAAACCTGCTTTCCGCTGTTCAACAAGCTGCGGAGCAGGAGTTTTGTCAGCACTTGGCGAATGGTTTTGTAAAATTCAAAAACAAATCATTGAACACCTTGACCGGAGAGGAGCGTTTTAGCGGCGATATCCTATCGCTGGTAGAGCATTCTGATTTGGAAGAAACCATTGCGATTACTTCTATTACCCATCGTGCTGATAATTTTTTTGCCGACCATTTGTGGGCGTTCCAGCAGCGTCTGGCGTTATTAAATGATGGCGAAAAAATTGATGAGCGTAGCAACCCGGTCAGCCCGGTGCAATTTTGCGAGGCGTTGCGCAAGTTGCTCGCCAATTTGGAGGTGGATGTTAAAACCAAGATCATCGGTTATAAACTTTTTGATCAAGATGTTGTTGGTTTGCTGGATGAGCTTTATCTGGAATTAAATGATTATCTGGTTCGCCAAAATCTGCTACCGAATTTGCGCTTTGTGCAGAACAATCAGGAAAAGGTAACGGGTGCGGCAAAGCGCGAAGAAGTGGTGGCGGATGATCCTCTCGATACACTTACTACTCCCTCCGAGCAACAAACTGAGGAAGACGAACAGCACCACCACCGTCGCGCTAGTGATAAGTTATTGAGTGGTTCACTCAATCCCAACGATATTCAATACCAAAACAGTTTGCTTAATGCGATTCGCCTGTTGCAGGCTCATGTAACCCAGCAGTTGCCGGCGGTACAGGCGACACAGGCGTTGCATCCCCAGCCGGCACAGGCTGTTGGAGGGCAAGCAGTTACTGGTGTGCCAGTTGCGCCTGCGAGCTTGCAGGTTTATTCCCAACCGCAATTGGTGGGGGTGCTGGAGCACATGCAAACCCAGGCGTTGAATTTTACCCAGCAGGCGCTGGCCAACCATGAGGCTGGCCCGGTGGCAATTCAGATGCAGAATGTGGCCGATGTGGGTCGCACCATGATGGAAAAAATTGCCAGCGAAAATGAAAACGGTGCGGTGGAAGCGGGCGATATGCAGACCATTGATTTGGTTGGTATGTTGTTCGAGTACATGTTGTCCGATGATCATTTACCGGATTCGGTCAAGGCGCTGCTCAGTTATCTCCACACCCCCTTTCTGAAAATTGCATTTATCGACAAGAATTTTTTTGAGCAGCCGGAACATCCTGCGCGTGTATTGTTGAATAGCCTGGCGGAAGCGGGTGTGCGCTGGGTAAGCAACGATGGCAGTGATCAATACGATATGTTTACTAAAATTAAAACCACCGTATTTCGCTTGCTGCAAGAATTCAAAAACGATGTACGAATTTTTGCCGAGTTGCTGATTGAATTTAATGCTTATACGCATAATGTTGCGCGTCGCCAGGAATTGATGGAGCGGCGCGCACTTGAAAAAGCCCAGGGCGAAGAAAAGCTGCGCGAGGCAAAAATCCAGGTTAACAATGAAGTGCGTAGTCGCACCGACAATCGTGAGATGCCCTCGGCAATTTTATTGTTACTGTTACAGCCTTGGTCAGATTACTTGTCATTTGTTCTGCTGCGTTACGGTGACAAGTCCGACAGTTGGAAGCGGGCATTGCAAGTGATCGATGATTTGTTGTGGTCGTTGGAACCCAAAACCAAGCAAGCGGATAAAGTTCGCCAAATGGAGGTTCAGGATGATTTGACTAGTGCACTGGAGCGCGGTTTTGAAACTATCGGATATGAACAAGCCAAAGGGCGTAAACTTTTGGATGCAGTAGTGTCCCTGCAGCGCATGGCGCTGCTGAGCCGCAAAGCGGAGCCTGCGCCAGCACCAATGCGGACTAAACTGGAGAGCTTGGCCGCGGAAAAAGCCGGACATATTTCCGAGCAATCGCAAGAACCTTCACCTGAAGAGGCGAAAATTGTCGACAGTTTGAAAATGGTGGAGTTTGGAACCTGGTTTGAATTTGAAGGCGGCAAACGCCTTAAAGTAGCCTGGTATAACAAAAAAACCCAGCACTATATGTTGGTGGATCAGCAAGGGCGCAAGGTTTCACTGGCGGCAGGATTGCAGTTGGCGCGCGACATGCTCGCTGGGCGCGCCAAGGTTATTGCAGGTAGCACTAAGCCATTTTTCGAGCGCGCGCTGGAAAACATTTATCACACTTTGAATGAGCGTGCTGATGCACTAAAAACCGGGAGCGGATCATGACCCATAATTGTTCGCGTGAACATGACCGGGAGTTAGAACGCCATACAATTAATGGTGATGTTGATGTGTACGATAACCTGCGCGATTTATATGTGGGGCGTCTGGTAAATATTCACGCTCAGGGACTGATGGTGGTGGGCGATGTAGCCATGGAAGAAGATCGCATATACACATTGGATTTGCATGTCCCCGAGCCAGTAAATGGACAAATGGTCATCCAGTTGGGTGTTGATTGTTTGTGGACACGCGATGCGGATTTATCGGGTAAACATTGGACGGGCTTTTCAATAATTGATGTTTCTCCACAATCCTCTGAGTCAATTCGCACGCTGGTGGATATGCTCGGTGAATCGCTTTGATGAGTTTTTAAGGCCTTCGCCGCAATTGATTTTCGTTAAAATAAATCGGTAAATACTACGCCCAAGGCAATCACATTCAGGTCTTTGTTGTAATCAATCAAACTGTGTCCATAACCGTTAAAGTATTTCACTTGGCCACGCAGATTGGTGCTGATTGGAAAGCTCCAGCCCAGCTCCCAGGCTCCTTTGTTATCTGCTTCAAAATTATTACGTAACATCAGGCTAATAATATCTTCTTTGTGTTTATACGCAGCATTTAATTCAAAATTGCCCATGTAGTGATTTATATCCGGGTTGTCATCGCCGTCCGGGTCGCCGGGATATTTTTGGGCAGATTCTGGCAGGCGATACCAAGGGGTAATTGCAAATGCCAAGCGGTCTCGCTGAAATACGCTGTTAAACATTATGCGATTCCAACTGCGCGACAAGGATCCGCCTTGGCCGTTAGACTGATGGGTTAGCGAGAATTCGTTCAGTACATTTTTAAAGCCCAGTAATTCCCAATCGTTAGTGAAATTCAAAATAAATTCGGGCTGATGGTTGGTCTCTCGAAATGGAGCCGACTCATTTTCGCTATACACTTGCCACAGTGAATGATTGGTATAGCCCATGTATAAATGCCCGTTATTTCCGAAAATATTTTCGCGCAACAAAATTTTGATGCTGAGCTGAAACTCGGCTTCAGTGCGTTTTAGCTCGCTGAGTGTTTGGTTGTTTGCTGCCCGGTAGGGGGCTTCATTGGGTGTGCGTGTGTAACTGGCTGGGAAAAAATAATTGCGCTTGTGTGGGGTTAGCAAGTAGCGATTGGAGCGATTCAATGTTTCCAATGCAACGCGTTGTTCCAGCAGGTCGGTTTTTTCTGGCGGCTGCTCGGCTACTGGCTCGGTTGAAATCGAATCAACCCTGTGTTGTTGCGTTAGCAAAAGCTCGCAGGCTTTGCGCATTTCTGCAATCGTCATATTTTCCGCCGCCCCGGTGATGCTCTCACGTAAGCAGCGCTGTATTTCCTGTTCACTGAGTGTCGGCAAGGTGCCGGTTTCGCTCCACGCCGTGGTGGAAACCAGCAAAAAGATTATCGGCAGAATAACATGGCGCATACGGCGTCCCGGGCGATAAATGAAAGGCTGCCGTATTCTAGGTGGATTTGTTAAGTTGGTCTAACAGCATATTGAAATGCTATCAGTAGGACTGCACCCACACCTCGATATCCTGCTCGTGCCAGAGTGTCAGTAATTGCACGCCTTCATCGACCACTTTCAAATAGACATCAATGATATCCGTGGCCAGGCTAAACAGGCGATTACTGTCGGCGTTAATCTGGTGGGGGTTCACAACATCGCTCTCGACCATGGAGAGCAAAAACTCCAACTTGATTTCATAGCTTTTTAACTGACTCAGCAAGCTTAAATCGCTGTCCAACAAGCCTTCAAGTCGTTTGGTTTGGTGGCGAAGCTTTTCGTTATTCACGCGCGTACATTGGATGACATAGCGCAGTTTGCCGGCAAAATCCTTATCGCAATAACCCAGTGCAGCCGCATAGGTGGCAAGTGCGCGAATTCGACCTATTTGCTCCGCGACCGCAGGCATCAGTCGAGTCGCAAAATGCAGTACTTCCAGGTATTTAAATCGATTGGGGTAGAGCGTCTCATCGGCATGGATAACCTTGGGTTCTTGCGTATCCGGCATACATTGAGAGGTTGGCTGTTCCAATTGTTTGCCGAGGCGGAATTGCTGGTTGCCCCCCAGGGTACCCATGGTCATGCCACGATGGCGCTGTACTGCCTTAATCATATGGATAAGTTGCTTGGCAAGGGTCAGTGCATCCAGGCGTTGCTGGTAAAGGTCGCAGAAGTGTGCAAATTGCCCGGCATTATTGCCACGTGATGGTGCAATAGCCGTTATGCCCTGAGAGTTAATGGTGCTTGCTGCCATTCTTTGCGTTACTCCAATCGTTCAAAAGCCTTTTTCCGCCGTGCAATTCCACCTATGAACAGTGTCATCGCCAATTTGCAGTCTTTACAGCAACTGCTATGCCAGTGAGGCAGCTTTGGCTCACTATCGCCGCATTCAGCATGTTAATG
>JAGKXA010000428.1 GCA_021151615.1 Cellvibrionaceae bacterium
ATTAAATACCGGCCGCCTGCAACACCAGTGGCACACCATGACCAAGACCGGAAAAATTCCCACACTAAATAAATTAAACCCGGGGCCGTTTATCGAAATTCATCCGGAAGACGCAGCGCAACTCGGCATCAAAGAAAAAAACAAAGTGGAAATTCGCTCTCGGCGCGGCCGCGCAGTCTTGCCTGCGGTAGTGACAGATCGCGTACTCCCCGGTAATTGTTTTGCACCTTTTCATTGGAACGATGTGTACGGCGATGACATCACCATCAATGCCGTCACCAACGATGCAATTGACCCCATCTCACAACAACCGGAATTTAAATTTTGCGCCGTGGCCTTGTGTTTAGTGGAAGACGAACCGGTCATTACTATTCCAGATACCAACCTTATTGCGAGCGACAAAGTTACACACGCCCGCGAAACTGCTACTGAGGAACTCGATATTATGCAAATCAACGCCCTTGCCCAGTTACTCGGACTAGATGCAGCATCGGCAATCACACTCGATGCGCACGAAAAATTATATTTGCAAGGTTATTTACTTGGGTTGCACAGTGAAGAGGGCCGCAAGCAAGGAGGTGTTCCTACACTACCCATTACCGCACCGATTGATCCCGCCAAACGTTTGGTGCTCGACGGCATATTAGCCGGATTATTTGCCCGCACCTGGTTACCGGGCGCAGGCTCAGCAGCCTTTTCGGCGAATGCAACATCATCACCACCGGCAGAAACCCCACCAGCACCAAAAGAAAAATCGGCGCTAGTGGTGTGGACATCATCGACAGGAAATTCGGAAAGTTTTGCCGAGCAATGCGCTAAGCGTTTTACTGAAGAAGGTTACAAAGTCCGTGTGTCTGCAATGGATACAATCAAAGCGCAAGAATTAGCAGAAGCAGAAAATATTTTATTGCTCGCCAGCACCTTCGGCGATGGCGATCCACCGGATAACGGCGCTGCCTTGTGGAATGCACTTGAAGCAGAGAGTGCGCCTAAATTTTCCAACACGCGTTTTTCGGTATTAGCATTTGGCGATTCCAATTACGATCAATTCTGCGGCTTTGGCAAAAAGTTAGATGCACGTTTGGAAGCACTTGGCGGACAACGTATCAGCGCGCGAGTTGATTGCGAACCGGATTACCAGGAAGCCGCAATACAATGGCTGAACACCACAGTCAGTGCCATGGCCGGTGCAACGACTAACGCTGCCGTTGCTGCGCCGCAATTAGCCATGGCAGGCGGTGATGATGGCGACGATGAAGCTGCCATTGCGGAATCGACGAAACCGGTTTACAGCAAACAAAGCCCTTTCCAAAGCAAAGTACTGCTCAATCGTTTGCTCAACAATCCCGGTGGCGATAAGGAGACGCGCCAGTATATTTTTGATTTGAAAAATAGCGGGCTGGAATACGAAGCCGGCGATGCATTGGGTATTTGGCCAACCAACTGCCCGGCATTGGTGGAAGATATTCTCACTGCACTCAAACTCGACCGCAACGAAACAGTGAAAGTAAAAGATGCCGGCGAAATACATTTGGCAGATGCATTGGGTAAGCAATTTGAAATTGCCAAAATCACCAATGATTTTTTGCAATTTGTTAACGAGCGCGCGGCCAGTGAAAAAC
>JAGKXA010000429.1 GCA_021151615.1 Cellvibrionaceae bacterium
GGTACTGGCAGCACCCCTGATACCGGAACCGCCAAGGTCGTGAAGGTGGCCAGTGACTTCGTGGGGCCCGCTCGCGACATCGTGCGCGATCTCAATGGCGACATCACCAGCTTCAAGGTGTTTGGCCGCACCATCCATGTCGATGGCAAGACGGTCTATTCCGCTGCCTTGATCAACGGGGACCCTGTTGCGGTTTATGGGCTGGTCTCAGCCGACGGCTACACCGCCACACGCGTGCAGCGCCTGGCCTTTGCGCCGGTCTACAAAGTGACGGGCAAGGTGGTGGCCTGGAATCCGGATACCCCTTATATGAGGGCTATTAGAGCTGCGCCAATGGAGAAGGCATACATAACCTATTTGCAGCAGCGCAGTGAGTATGTTGCAAGTATGTCATTTTATATGGATGTTGCTAAATATTTCTTTGACAATAAACAATCAGAAATTGCCTATAAAATACTGAGTAACATTAGCGAACTGATGCCAGAAAAAATGCTGGCTCAGCGGTTGGTAGCCTACTCATTGATTGAATACCAGCAATGGGAGCCTGCACTTTTATACCTGAATTTTGTTAATGAGATAGTCCCGCATGAGGCGACGAGTAAGCGCGACCTGGCTGTTTTGTTAGAGCGTATGGCAACTGCCGAGGCGCCCGGGTTAATTGCTCAATCTGCTAATTACTATTGGCAATCCATTCTGCTGGATGACAGTTTTCAACATGACCTTGCTATTACTACTATTGGGGAATTGAATAATTTAATTCAGGTTTGGAACGTTGATCCCAACAGTATTTCTGGTTTTGATCAGCGTTTTATCAGCGCAATGGAGTTTGATTTGCGTGTGGTCATTTCCTGGACTAACGACCAGGCAGATATGGATTTGCATTTGCATGAGCCGGATAAAACAGAAGTTTACTATGGGAATCGTTATTCCAAATCCGGTGCCTGGCTGCCATTTGATAACACCAGCGGGTTTGGTCCAGAAGAGTATCTGTTGAAGTCGGCCGGTAAGGGGATTTATAAAGTCGCCGCGGATTTTTATTCAAATAGTTCTGTAGAAACCTTCGGGCCAGTTACGGTACATGTGGATATTTATCGCAATTACGGTAGAAAGAATCAGGTGCACAAAGCAACTACTGTGCGTCTGGATAACGAAAAGGACGCGTCAGACTTGGCCGAAATTACAGTGCATTAATTATGAACCTGAAAAAACTCAATATTCGCTATTCGATATCTCCCTGAAAATTGCAATCCTGCTAGGTATAGGGGTTTTGTTTGGACCGGATTGGGATGAAATGACGTGGATGAGTTGTTCTACCAGATGCTAATTGATTCGGGGTTTTATCCTGTGCGCGCGCACGTGTACCGTTTGTTTACGATGTGTGGTGGCAGGGATGTGCAATCCACATCTAACAATCAGCCAAAAGCCAATTTTAGTTTGCTGAATGTGCCGGCGTTTTTGCAGTGATCTGTTGGCAACCAGCCATACAACCCAGGCCAAAAATTAATACTGTCGCATCTCGCAAACGCATTAATGCAATTACTGTTAATGCGGATTCCATCGACAAATTCAAATAACTAAATGCCCAGAAAATTGCTGCCTCAATGGTGCCAATCCCACC
>JAGKXA010000430.1 GCA_021151615.1 Cellvibrionaceae bacterium
TTTCTATAGCTTCCAACACTTCATCAGTTACTGTGCAACGTAAGAATACCGATGTAAATATTGATAAGGTCGATGTAATAGATAGCGCCGATAAAATTGATTTGAAGCACGCATATGGTTCAAATTTTAAAGTAACCGAAGATGCTGAAGGCAAGCCTGGGTATATAGGCACGGCGATTGTTTGGTCCGGCGAAGCAGGTGCAGAGAGCCTGGCAAATAAGTATGTTACAGAGACACAATCCTGGGACGAAACGCAACGCAAGGCTCGCCTGGGTGTAAATTTCCTAATCAATAGCCGTGTTGAGTTTACGGAGGACGGTGAAGAGTATGCTAAATACGATGCAATTATTAAAGCAGCGGGTAATGTCATTAATGTAGTAGGCAAGGCTACGAGTGTTATTGAAGGTGTAACCTGGGGTTATCGTTATAAAGGCGGCGGCCTTTCTGAACACACAACACCGGAGATTGGTGCGATTTTGAAGACCGGCAAAACCAAGGGAACTACAGATACTATCACATGGAAAAAAGGCGATAGTGTGTTGGATGGCCCAGCTGCAAAAATAGAATTCCAGAAAAAGCGTGCGGATAAAGGTGTTCCCTATGGTGCATTACGCAGCAAAGTAGGTAAAGCAACAACAGAGATAGAAAATCATCTAACGGGCGCTAATAAAACTGGAGAAGTCTACTTACATTCTATTGATGCCGACGCGCCTAATTTTGGTAGTTTGATAAAAAATGACGAAGGAACTGATTTTATTAAAGTGCTTGAAGCCTATGATCAAATTCTAGATGAGGGTGGCGATCATGATTTCATCATCGGAGGTTATAACCTGTTCTCCGAAGCCGACCAATACACCGGTGCGACTGCGGAAGAAGATTATAGTCACACCATGCGCGCTAATATTGTTGATATAGCTATTCGTATAGCTGCATTCAACGTAGAGCCAACGCTTATATATCCGACTGAACCGAACTTTCTTGTTAAGGCAAAAACCTATAAACAAATTGAAGAATCCACCGGTAAAAAGAATGCATGGGGAAATCGCGCGTCTGAAGGCCGAGCGTTATTGGATAACTACATCAAAATGCGCGCAAGTGGCTACGGTAAAAATAACGAAAAAGGCAAAGGCGCATTAGATATTTCTTATAATCCATTAGCATCAGTACCAACTGGGGTTGGCGCTGGTGGTGCGCGGTTGAAAATTGATAGTGCAAAAACATACGATAAAAATTCACTCTATGGAAAACCGCAAAATGACACTACTTCGGTTGAAGGAAGTCCTATCGGTATTCCACAACAGTATGTTGTTCAAGCCCAATCATGGGCTGGTGCAACCCGTATTGCCGGTGCATATCTGGCCGCATTTGCGGCAAAAACAGGTACAGTTCCAACGTTTAAAAAGCCAGCCATAGCAACATTTTTTGGTCCAGTTGAAACTATGGTTATGTTGTTGGCGGAAGGAAAAGATCCATCAGGTGTATCACTGGATGTGCCTGGCCTGGATTTACATGATGCCACCCATGGACCAACCATTCCCATAAAACCAATGTTAAGGGAAATTCGTAAAGAATTAATTAATTTGCATGGAAATGTCGATTTTGCAAGTTTGGTTGAA
>JAGKXA010000167.1 GCA_021151615.1 Cellvibrionaceae bacterium
TTTTTTTAATTTTTTAATATCTTTAAAAAGTAATTTTATCTCTTTTAATTAATTAAATTAGGACAAATATAACTAATGATGTACCCTCAAATTATGAAACACACTAAGGATTTACCTAAACCAAAATGATACCGGTTACATGATCATTTTTTGCCCTTTCCAGACGATTGCGAGACGAAACATTCGAGCGTAGATTTGATCCCGGTATTGACCGAATACCATTGCCGATTTTGAGGCGCCGCAAGGCGCCTTTTTTTTAAGGTCGATTTATAGCGGCAGATAAATGCGCCAAGGTGCAGTTGATTTGTTTGGATTGGCAGTAGTTGCGGGAGAAGCGAGCTACACTTGAAACCATCGCCAAGGCATCAATCCTGTTCGGTTCTATTACCTCGATTCAGCACTTCGATCCATTACCTCGATTTATTACTTCGACAGCATCGAAAGAGAGAGACGCGTGAGCAGCAGTATTATTGTTTTGCACGACAGAGATAACGTGGGTATTTGTAAAGTGGCCCTGCCTGCCGGCGTTCTGTATGCAGAAAAAGATGTCACCCTCCAACGCGACATTCCCGCCTTGCACAAGTTTGCGATCCGCCCCATCGCCCAAGGCGAGGCGATTTTGAAGTACGGCCAGACCATTGGTTTTGCCAGCCAGGATATTCCCGCCGGTGAGCATGTGCATGTGCACAATTGCATCATGGGTCAATTGGAAAAAGATTACGGCTTCTGCGAAGAAACCAAGCCAACCGCATTTATCCCCACAGAAAAACGCGCTACCTTCCAGGGCTACAAACGCCTGAATGGCAAAGTGGGGACGCGCAACTATGTGGGCATTATCACCACCGTAAATTGCTCCGCGACTGTGGCTAAAGCCATCGCACAACACTTCACCTTCTCGGGCGAACTGGATAAGTATCCGAATATTGATGGCGTAGTGGCCATGACCCACGACTCCGGCTGTGGTATGCGCTCGGACGGTGAAGGCTACGAAACCCTGCGCCGCACTTTTAACGGCTATGCGCGCCACCCCAATTTTGGCGGCGTGATGATGGTGGGCCTGGGCTGCGAAACCATGCAAATCCAGCGCGTGATGCAAGAGTGCGGCCTCGCCGATTCCAACACATTTACGGCCTACACAATCCAGGATGTAGGCGGTACTCGCCTTGCGATTGAAAAAGGTATAGAAACCCTGCGCGCCATGTTGCCGCTGGTGAATGAATGCCAGCGCGAAACTGTACCGGCAAGCGAATTAATTATTGGTTTGCAATGCGGCGGTTCCGATGCGCTTTCCGGCGTGACCGCGAACCCTGCCCTGGGTATTGCGGGCGATATTCTGGTTCGTCATGGCGGCACAGTGATTTTATCCGAGACGCCGGAAATTTTTGGTGCGGAACATTTGCTGACACGCCGCGCCGAAAATCCTGCCATTGCGCAAAAATTATTGGATCGTATTCGCTGGTGGGAAGATTACACCGCACGCAATGATTTTGAATTGAACAACAACCCATCGCCCGGCAATAAAGCGGGAGGATTGACGACCATTATTGAGAAGTCGCTTGGCGCGCAGGCCAAGAGTGGCTCCACCAATTTGACCGATGTATTTCTCTATGGCGAAGACATCACCACCAAAGGTTTTGTATTTATGGACAGCCCCGGCTACGACCCTGTGTCGGCAACTGGCCAGGTAGCATCGGGCGCACAAATTTTGTGTTTTACCACCGGTCGCGGCTCAGCCTTTGGTTGCAAACCTGCACCGAGCATCAAGCTTGCCACTAACAGTAAAATCTTTGCCCATATGAATGAGGATATGGATTTAAACTGCGGCAAGGTGTTGGATGGCGAAGTAACACTGGAACAAAACGGCCAGGAAATTTTTGAAGAAATTCTTGCTGTTGCATCCGGTAAAAAAACCAAAAGCGAATTGCTTGGCTATGGGGATAATGAATTTATTCCCTGGAAAATTGGCGCAGTGGTTTAACCCAATCTCGCCGCACCATGGACTCCGTTGTCTGGTCTGAGACCATCGGAGACATGGATGTCGACGATGAGCCTCCATGGATGGATTCACGGCGTGTCTCAGACCAGACAACGGAGTTCAGGGTGCCGCTCCGATTTTAAAAAATTGAAATACAGAGCCAATAAAAATTGGCGTCATACCATAAAAACCCGAATCGATTCGGGATCAACTAGAAAGCAAATTACGGCAGTTCCATCGGTCACATTAATGTAAATATTGATGTGACCTCCCGTTGCCCAAATTTGCCATAGAGAGAACGACATAATGAAAATAGCCATCACCAAAGAGAGACGGGCACACGAACGCCGTGTTGCCGCCACACCGGATACGGTAAAAAAATTTATCGCCCTGGGTTTTACGGTTGCGATTGAACAGGGTGCAGGCCTTGCCAGCCGAATTCCCGATAGCGATTACCAAGCTGCAGGCGCAACTGTTGAAGTCGATATAGCTGGATTGCTGCGCGATGCCGATATTGTGTTAAAAGTGCAGCGCCCGCTACTTGCCGGTGAGGGCGATATCAATGAGCTTGCGTTAATAAAACGCGGCGCATTATTAATTGCCATGCTCTCGCCTTACGCCGATCCCACCGCGATCAACCAATATGCGCAAGCAGGCATTGCTGCCATGACGCTGGAATTTGTGCCGCGTATTACGCGCGCGCAATCCATGGATGTATTGAGTTCGCAATCCAACCTCGCCGGTTACCGCGCCGTGTTGGAAGCGATTAATGTTTACGATCGCGCTATGCCGATGATGATGACCGCTGCTGGCACAATCGCACCCGCTCGAGTGATGGTACTTGGTGCCGGTGTTGCCGGTTTACAAGCGATTGCCACTGCACGACGCTTGGGCGCAATTGTTTCTGCAACGGATGTACGCGCCGCATCCAAAGAGCAAGTGGAAAGCCTCGGCGGAAAATTTGTGATGGTGGACAGCGAAGAAGTTAAAAATGCGGAAACCGCTGGCGGTTACGCCAAAGAAATGAGCGATGACTACAAACGCCGTCAGGCAGAATTGGTTGCAGAAACCTTAAAGAAACAGGATATCGCCATCTGCACCGCCTTAATTCCCGGTCGCAAAGCGCCAACATTAATCAATGACGAGATGGTTTACTCCATGCGCCCCGGCTCGGTCATTGTGGATCTTGCTGCGGAACAGGGCGGCAACTGCACACTCACCAAACCCGGTGAAATTGTGGAAGTTAACGGCGTAAGCATTATTGGATTGCTCAATATTCCCAGCCGTTTATCGGCCGATGCCAGTGCGCTCTATGCGAAAAATTGTTTGAATTTTATTACGCCCATGGTGAATGCCGATAAACAGCTGGCGGTGAATTGGCAGGATGAAATTATTGCTGCAACTGTGCTCACGCGCGATGGCGATGTTGTTCATCCCAACTTTAAACCTGCCACAGCGGCTTAAGGGGAATTCATTATGGAAACCAATTTTGTATCGCAATTATCCATTTTTGTGCTCGCGATTTTTGTGGGCTACTACGTGGTATGGAGTGTAACGCCTGCGCTGCATACTCCACTCATGGCAGTGACCAATGCCATCTCCAGCGTGATTATTGTGGGCGCATTAATTGCGGTTGGCCCGGAAGAAATGAGCTTGTCAAAAATATTGGGCTTTGTCGCCATGGTGCTCGCGGCGATCAATATTTTCGGTGGCTTCACCGTGACGCAACGCATGCTCGCCATGTATAAAAAGAAAGATAAAGCGGGAGGCAAATAATTATGACCAGCTTCCAGGTTAATCTGACGGCTTTTGCGTATTTAGTCTCTGCAGTGTTATTTATTCTTGCGCTGCGCGGCTTGTCATCACCCGAGTCATCACGCCGCGGCAATATGCTCGGCATGATCGGTATGGCAATTGCGATTGTCACGACTATTTTAAGCCCGGAAGTGACTTCCTATGGCTGGATTTTTAGCGCGCTGGCGATAGGTGCCGTAATCGGTATTGTTATCGCGCGCAAAATTGCCATGACAGCAATGCCGCAACTGGTTGCAGCCTTTCACAGCTTGGTGGGGATGGCCGCGGTGTTGGTTGCCGGTGCGGCATTTAGCAATCCACACGCATTTGGTATCACCAATGCAGCAGGTGAAATTTTTATTGCCAGTCGTATTGAAATGGGCTTGGGCGTAGTGATTGGCGCAATTACGTTTTCCGGTTCAGTCATTGCGTTTACCAAACTGCAGGGGCTGGTTTCCGGCAAGCCCATTGTGTTTGGCGGGCAACATTTATTAAACGCACTTATCGGTGTTTTTATTCTCGGTTTGATTATTTATTTCTGCCTGGATCAATCGCCCTGGATTTTCTGGAGCATGACCGCGCTGGCATTTGTGATTGGTGTGCTGCTGATTATTCCTATCGGCGGCGCCGATATGCCGGTGGTGGTTTCCATGCTCAACTCCTACTCAGGGTGGGCCGCCGCAGGCATAGGTTTTACACTCCATAACAATGCATTGATTGTCACTGGTGCACTAGTCGGCTCGTCCGGTGCGATTCTTTCCTATATCATGTGCAAAGGCATGAACCGCTCGTTTTTCAATGTAATTCTCGGTGGCTTTGGTGCAGACACAGCAGCGACAAGCACGGCTGATGGCGAGGCAAAACCAGTAAAACAAGGTAGCGCGGAAGATGCGGCCTTTATTATGAAAAATGCCGGCTCGGTGATTATTGTTCCCGGTTACGGCATGGCAGTCGCACAAGCACAACACGCATTACGCGAAATGGCCGACGAATTAAAACGCGCCGGTGTCAAAGTGAGTTATGCGATTCACCCGGTGGCGGGTCGCATGCCCGGCCATATGAATGTACTGCTCGCGGAAGCCAATGTGCCTTACGATGAAGTGTTTGAATTGGAAGACATCAACAATGAATTCCAAACCGCTGATGTAGCTTTTGTTATTGGCGCTAACGATGTCACCAATCCCGCCGCAAAAACCAATCCGCAAAGTCCTATTTTTGGCATGCCGATTCTCGAAGTGGAAAAAGCGCGCACGGTTTTATTTGTGAAGCGTTCCATGGCGTCGGGCTATTCAGGCGTGGAAAACGAATTGTTCCATCGCGATAACACCATGATGTTATTTGGCGATGCGAAAAAAATGGTGGAATCCATCGTTAAAAATATTGCCTAGCATTTAACTTCACCGTGACATTAATTTTTTAGCAAGAAACGTTGATCGAGTTGTTTTATGGAGCTGCTTTTTATAAAGCATTGAAGGGTGCCGCCAGGTGAGGGCACTCATTTTTTTAACTACAACCGACTAACCCGGTATACAGAACTGCGCTTATGAAGATTGAACATTTTGCCGTAAACGTTGCCGACCCCATTGCCATGGCAGCCTGGTACGTTACCAACATGGGGCTGCGTGTAGTGCGCAAACAGGAGGGCGGTGCCAACACCCATTTTCTGGCAGATGATTCCGGCGATGTGATGATTGAAATTTATAACAATCCACCGGATGAGGTTCCCGATTACAAGAATATGAATCCGCTGCTGTTGCATTTGGCATTTGTGTGCGAGAACCCGGAGCAAAAACGCGCGGAACTGGAAGCGGTGGGCGCAAGCTTTGCCGAAGAAGTACACATTAAAGATGGTTCACATTTGGTGATGATGCGCGACCCTTGGGGGCTGGCAATCCAATTGTGTAAACGCGGCAATAAAATGCTGAAGTTTCAGCAGTGAGTTCCTAGCTAAAAACAAGCACCAAGAATACGTTTGTGATCGGAAGAGTCTATTTCAAAACCGCATAAATACCCGCGTGCGGGACCTGCCAGCAATAAATTGCGGCGCTCCGTACGCGCAAAACATGTTTTGCTATATGCGTACTACGCCCATGTAGCTTCATTTCGCCATCCATGGCTCGATGATTTTGAAATAGACTCTTCCGACCACAAACTCACAATGTGCCAAATGATCTTTTTGAGTTTGAAATTATATTGAGTGGCCTATGCGCCCAGTTCTTTATCAAAAACAGCTTTATCAATAATCGCACCACGGTGACGAATGATAATACCGGCGCAGCGAATGCCCTGTTTGGCAGAATCTTCAATCGATTTTTTCAGCAAGCGGCCCGTGAGATAACCGGCATTAAAGGTATCGCCCGCACCGGTAGTATCAATTACACCTTGAACCGGTGGCACAGGCACGCGAATTTCCGCGTCGGGGGTAATAATGACTGCATCATCGGCGCCGCGCTTTAACACCAGCTCACTCAGGTTGTAAGACGCGTAGCGCTGTTTGCAACCCTCGATAGTGTCATCGCCCCAGAGCAGTTGCTCGTCGTCGAGTGTAAGCAGCGCAATATCGGTGTACTGCATAATTGCCAGCATGGCTTGTTGCGCTTCTGCCTTGTCGCGCCACAAGCGCGGGCGATAGTTGCTATCGAACGCGACGATGACATCCTGCTGGCGCAACTTGTGCAGCGCGTTGTACAAAAACTCGCGCGATTTTTCACCAATGATCGCCAGGGTAATCCCGCTCAGGTAAACGCAATTGCAGTGAACCAGTTTTTGACAGAGTTGATCGGCGGCATTCTGGGAGTTAAATAATTCTCGCGCCGGCGCTTCTTTGCGCCAGTAAAAAAATTCGCGTTCGCCATCGGGGCGATTGCGAATAATGTATAAGCCAGGTGAACGACCAGGGACTTGTTTGATCATGCCAGTGCCAATAGATTCATTGGCCATGCGCTGCATAATTTGTGCGCTGTAAGGGTCATCACCCAATTGGGTAACGTAATCGGTTTTCAAGCCAAGGCGCGCCATATAGACAGAAGTATTGTAAGTATCGCCGGCGAAAGAGAGGGCCATAGTTTCGCGGCCATTGCTGTCGGCGGTTGGAAAAGGGGAAAGCTCCACCATGACTTCGCCAATTGCTGCTATGTGTGCCATGTTAATTATCCACAGAAATACTGGTTAAAAATTTTGTTATGGGTTGTGTAAAAAATAGTGTGACAAATAAGAAATAGGAAAACCTGCCAACTATAACACTTGTTAAATAGCAACCCTAGAATTTTGTGCGATTAACATAAAGATGCTGTGTGTTTTTCAAATTATTTTTTAAATTCCTGACAATAAAATCAGGACTGTTTTTTTATGGATGCCTTTTTCATATTTTCACTATTCGCTCTTAACTTTGCTGGATTTTTATAATGAATCGTTTAAACAAAAGCTTGTTGTCACAATTACCTGAAGACGTAGCATTACCCGGTTACAATCGCGACCAACTGGTACCCGGCATTGTGCACCTGGGTATAGGCGCATTTCATCGCGCGCACCAGGCGTTTTATACCGAGGCAGTGTTAAATCAATTTGGTGGCAACTGGGGCATTATCGGCAGCAGCTTGCGTTCCGCCAGTGTGCGCGATCAACTGGTGCCACAAGATTGTTTATATACATTGGTAGAGCGATCAGGCGAAGGTGAAAAACTGCAAATTATTGGCGCCGTTACCGATACTTTGGTTGGGCCAGAAAATCCTGCTGCGCTGGTTGCAACGATTGCCAGGCCCACGATTAAAATTGTATCCCTGACAGTGACTGAAAAAGGCTACTGCCACGACCCCGCAACTGGCAATCTGAATGAAACTCACCCGGATATCATTCACGATTTGCAAAACCTGGATAAACCCGTCTCTGCCATTGGCTTTATTGTCGCTGCGTTAAAAAAACGTTTCGACAACAAACAAAAAGCATTCACTTCTTTAAGTTGCGACAACCTACCCAACAACGGCGAAGTGCTGGAAAAAGTGGTGCTGCAATTCGCCCAAAAAATTTCGCCCGCATTGGCGGATTGGATTAAAACCAACGCTACTTTCCCCTGCACCATGATTGACCGCATAGTACCTGCCACTACTGATGATGATCGCCGCGATATTGAAAATCGCCTCGCGATAAAGGGGGAAAGTATTCGCGATGAAGGCATGGTGGTGTGCGAACCCTTTAGCCAGTGGGTAGTGGAAGATAAATTTGCCGATGGCCGCCCGGAGTGGGAAAAAGTTGGCGTGTTACTGGTGAACGATGTGCGTGTGTTCGAAAAAATCAAACTGCGTTTATTAAATGGTGCTCACTCAACCATGGCTTATACCGGTTATCTCTCCGGCTTCCAATACATTAGCGAAGTCATGGAGCAGCCCGCATTTGTCAATTTGGTAAAAACCTATATGGCGCGCGAAGCAGGTGAAACTGTTGTCGCACCAGCGGGTTTTGACATTGAAGCCTACAAGCAACAATTACGCGATAGATTTTCCAACAAAGCCTTGAAACATCGCACCTGGCAAATTGCGATGGACGGCTCACAAAAATTGCCGCAACGTCTATTAGAAACATTGCGCGAACAACTTAAAGGCAATGGCCATATCGACATTTTGTGCCTGGGTGTTGCCGCCTGGATTCGCTATGTATCCGGTGTAGATGAACAAGGCGCTGCGATTGAAGTCTCCGATCCCCTCGCGAAAGAATTGCGCGCAGTTTGCGATGCAAACCAGGGCAATCCTGCCGGGATGGTAAAAGCGGTAGTGAGCATTCAAAAAGTATTTGGCGCTGATTTAATGGATGAGCCGCGTTTTATCCAGACTACGACACAATGGCTGGACCGCTTTTATAGCAAAGGGGTATTGGCCTCGATACAAGAATCTTTCCAATAATCCGTAGGGGCGCAATTTATTGCGCCCCCAGTCTGTTGATGTTTTTTGAGAGCGATATATCCTTTCACATAAATCAGGGCGCAATAAATTGCGCCCCTACAGATCAAGAGATAGCTGCATGATTGCTCGTCATACAATTTCCATTGCTACGATTATTGTTTTGCTAATGCTTATCTCTGGCTGCGCAAACCAACCCGGTTCAAACTACGATGCAACGGTTAACGCATCGGAAAAACCTTCTGCAAAAAATTTCCCCAGCATTCAAGCTGCGCTGGATGCAGCGCCAACGATCAATCAAAAACCCTACCGTATTTTTATTGCGAAAGGTAATTACTATGAGAAACTGGTTATTGCCAAGTCTAATATTCAATTGATCGGTGCAAATAGATATTCCACACGCATTTTCTACAATGCCTATGCAGGGCAACAATCTACTGATGCCGGTGCAACCAAGGGCCAAATCCGGGGTACACCGGGTTCAGCCACACTGATTGTTCGTGCGGCCAATATCCAGCTACACCAAATCACGATTGAAAATACCTTTGACTTCCTTGCTAACGATGCGCTCGCCAATGACGACCCCAAACGCATTCACAATAGCCAGGCAGTGGCTTTGCACCTGGACAACGGCAGCGACCAGTTTTTAGCGCGCGATATTCGTTTGTTGGGGTATCAGGACACGCTGTTTGTGAATGCGGGCCGCAGTTGGTTTGATAAAAGTTTTATTGCAGGCAACGTGGATTTTATTTTTGGCAAGGGCAACGCACTCTTCACTGATTCAGAAATTAAAACCCTGGGCCGTGGCAAACCCAATAGCCCGCACGGCTATTTAGTCGCGCCCTCTACCAATATCAACAG
>JAGKXA010000015.1 GCA_021151615.1 Cellvibrionaceae bacterium
GTTCTCCTTGGGGCAAACTTTCTAACAATAAATGTTTTATCTGATTATTTAAGAGGAAAAGATTGTGACTGTTGCACAAAAATTATTTGCTGTAGTGGCCTTATCGCTGGTTTCTGCAGTGTCCTTTGCGCAAAGCAAGGTAGTGGTACTTGACCCAACGGCGGCAGTGATGGGTACTGCTGCTGCTAAAGCAAAATTTGAAAAGCTGCAAAAGAGCGCGGATTTTGCTGCAGCTAAAGCCAAGCTTGATGGTTTGCAGGCCGATATCAAGGCGTTGCAGGCTGAGTATCAAAAAGATGGCATGACTTGGAGTGCAGAAAAGCGTGCAGAAAGCGAAAAGAAACTGCAAAGTTTAGGACAGGATTACCAGTTCCAAGGCAAGAAGCTCCAATCCGAGCAGCAAGCGCTGATGCAACAAATCATGCAAGAGCTTGGCCCAAAAATGGAAGCTGTAGTAAAGCAACTGGTTGAATCTGAAAAAATTGGCATGATTGTGGATGCAAAAGCGGTAATGATGGCCAAACCAGAAAATGATTTAACTCCAAAAGTTACTGAACTGCTCAATAAAGCTAAATAAGCAGGAACACAGATTGTGTATGTTGCCTACGCGAAAGCATCGCAATTTTTTGAAGATAGTCTCCCCCCTTATTCCGGGATTCACCCTTCAGCCGTGATTGGTGCAGGTTGTGTGCTGGGGCAAAATATTTCCATCGGTGCCAATGTTGTGCTGGGAGAGGGTGTTTCTGTTGGCGATGCTGTTGTGATTGGTCCCGGTAGTTATATTGGGGATCACAGTGCCCTAGGTAGCAATACTGTACTGTCTGCCAATGTAACTGTTTATCACGGGGTCGTTCTTGGCTCTGGTTGTCGCTTGCACAGCGGTGCAGTGATTGGCGCGGATGGTTTTGGATTTGCTCCAGATGCAGGGCGCTGGGTAAAAATTTACCAATTGGGTGGCGTAGTTATTGGCAATAATGTCGAGATAGGTGCGTGCACCTGCATAGACCGGGGCGCCCTGGATAATACTTATATTGCCGATGACGTTATTATCGATAATCAAGTGCAAATTGCCCATAATGTGAGCATTGGTAAAGGTACTGCTATTGCTGCACAAACCGGCATTGCAGGCAGCACTTCTATTGGTGAATATTGTACGATAGCAGGGGCTGTGGGCATTGTCGGACATCTGACAATTACCGATAAGGTACATATTACAGCCATGAGTCTGGTGACAGGTTCAATTACCGAACCAGGCTCTTATTCTTCCGGAACTGCCCTTGGGCCAACTAAAGAATGGCGTAAGAATGCAGCGCGTTTTCGTCAGCTTGATAAATTGGCGACACGTTTAATCAAACTCGACCGCTCCAGCGGCGAGGAATAATTTTATTTTGCTTGGGGTCATCGACCATGATGGATGTTAATGAAATTCGCGAATACCTTCCTCACCGCTACCCGTTCCTGTTGGTAGATAGAGTTGTTGAGTTGGTAGAAGGTGAGTCTATAGTCGCTTACAAAAATATCACCATCAATGAGGCTGTATTTAATGGTCATTTCCCTCATTTTCCCGTGTTTCCTGGTGTGATGATTATTGAAGCAATGGCTCAGGCTTCCGGCATTCTGGGTTTTAAAACCATGAATAAAAAGCCACAAGACGGCTCTATTTATTTATTTGCTGGCGCGGATGATGTTCGCTTCAAACGTCAGGTTGTTCCTGGTGATCGTTTGCAGTTAGAGTCGCGCGTAGTTTCTGAAAAGCGTGGGATTTGGAAGTTTGAATGCAAGGCCAGTGTGGATGGCGTGCTCGCCGCGTCAGCAACTATTTTGTGTGCAGATCGCAGCATTTAAGGAGAGTATTTTCCTTAATTATTGATCATGAGTGAGTAAATATTTTGATTCATCCATCTGCAATAATTCATCCGGATGCCCAGCTTGCGGCTGATGTAGAAGTTGGTCCTTGGACTATTATTGGCCCTGATGTAGAAATTGGGGCAGGTAGTGTGATTGCTTCTCATGTTGTTATCAAAGGGCCAACACGTATTGGCAAGCAAAACCGTATTTATCAGTTTTCATCGATTGGTGAAGATACTCCGGATTTAAAATATAAAGGTGAACCTACACGTTTGGTTATTGGTGATCACAATACTATTCGCGAAGGAGTGACCATTCATCGCGGCACAGTACAGGATCGAAGTGAAACCACAATCGGCGATCACAACCTGCTGATGGCGTATGTCCATGTTGGGCACGACAGTGTGATAGGTAATCATTGCATTCTGGTCAATAACGCAGCCTTGGCAGGTCATGTGCATATTGGTGATTGGGCAATCCTGAGTGGATTTACGCTCGTTCATCAATTTTGCAAGATTGGTGCACATAGTTTTTCCGGCATGGGTACCGCCATTGGCAAAGATGTTCCCGCCTATGTAATGGTAAATGGTAGCCCAGCTGAAGCAAAAAATATCAACACAGAAGGTCTGCGTCGCCGCGGATTCTCTAAAGAAGATATTACTGTACTCACCAGAGCTTATAAGACTATTTATCGTCGTGGCCTTACTCTGGATGAAGCCTTAACAGAGCTTGATGCGCAAGTGAGTGAGTGTGCGGCGCTGCAGTTGTTAATTGATTCCCTGAGATCATCTGAACGCGGTATCGTTCGTTAGAACAAAAGAGATAGCGTTCTGCTGATTGATTGTTAAAACCGGAGGGCTTGTGTCTGATCACATACACATAGGTATTGTTGTCGGAGAAGCCTCCGGAGATATTCTCGGCGCCGCCTTGATGCATGAGTTGCGCAAACACTTTCCTAATGCAGAGTTTTCTGGAATTGGCGGCCCACGTATGCTGGCCGAAGGTTTCCACTCCTATTTTCCGCAAGATCGCCTGGCTGTGATGGGGCTGATTGAGCCCTTAAAGCGTTTGCCCGAATTACTGCGAATTCGCAAATTTTTGCGTGAACATTTTATTGCGAACCCTCCAGCGGTTTTTATTGGAATTGATTCACCAGACTTTACGATTCCGCTTGAGGCATCGCTCAAGGAAAAAGGCATTAAAACTGTTCACTACGTTAGCCCTTCTGTTTGGGCCTGGCGACAAAAGCGAATTTTAAAGATTGCTCGCTCTGTGGATTTAATGCTGACACTTTTGCCCTTTGAGGCAAAATTCTATCAGGCACATCAGGTTCCCGTTGAGTTTGTTGGGCATCACCTCGCAGACGAAATTCCTGTATCGGTTGATAAGGTTTCAGCGCGCAAGGCATTAGGTTTACCAGAAGAAGGTCGTATAGTTGCGCTCTTGCCGGGCAGCCGTGCATCAGAAGTTGAGCGTATGGGCGATTTATTTATGCGCACTGCCGTGCATTGCCTGGAGCAGGATCCCAGTTTGCAATTTATTATCCCGGCTGCGAATCCTGATCGTTACCGCCAGTTGCATATTGGGCTAAATGATTATGTTGATTTCCCAATTGAATTAATTCATGGGCACTCTCATGAGGCTATAGCCGCTGCGGATGTAGTGCTATTGGCATCGGGTACTGTAACCCTGGAAGCGCTCTTGTTGAAAAAACCAATGGTGGTTGCTTATAAACTAGCACCACTGTCACATCTGATTTTATCCAGACTGGTGAAAACTCCCTGGATTTCATTGCCAAATTTACTTGCACAAAAAATGTTGGTTCCTGAATTAATTCAGGACAAGGCAACGCCCGAAGCTCTCAGTATGGCAGTCATGAGTTATTTTGATAACCCGGACGAGGCTCAGCAGTTAAGCGACACTTTTGCAGTTATGCATAATGAATTGAAACGCGATGCAAGCGCGCGCGCGGCAGACGCTATCGTAAAACTGCTTAATTCAAAAGCATGAGGCAATTGGTAGCGATTATGGAACCTTTTATCAGTATTTATACTGGCACACTGTTGGCGGGTTGCGATGAAGTTGGGCGCGGCCCTTTGGCTGGTGATGTAGTCGCAGCTGCTGTCATTCTTGACCCTGAAAATCCTATTGCAGGATTGGATGATTCAAAAAAATTAACCGAAAAAAAGCGCGAACTGTTATTCGATGAAATACAACAGAAAGCAAAAAGTTGGTGCATCGCTCGCGCTTCTGTAGCAGAAATTGACAAAATTAATATTTTGCAAGCAAGTCTGCTGGCAATGACGCGCGCTGTTCAAGGCTTACATATCCAGCCCGAGCATGTATTGGTGGACGGCAATAAATTGCCTAAATGGAATTACTCTGCTGAGGCTGTGGTTAAGGGTGATAGTCGTGTTGCAGCGATCAGTGCTGCTTCTATTCTTGCGAAAGTTACGCGTGATCGCGAAATGATATTGTTGGATCGGCAATATCCCGGTTATGGCTTTGCTGATCACAAAGGTTATCCCACCAAAGTGCATATGGATGCGTTGGAAAAACTGGGCGTTACATCTATTCACCGAACATCATATGCACCGGTAAAAGCAAAACTAGAGCAGTTGAAACTCTTTTAGCTGCAATCTGTTTAAATTTCTATTTATTCCTTTCAGAAAACCACTATGCCTGCTGCCAATTTTGTTCATTTGCGTTTGCACACAGAGTTCTCACTTAGCGATAGCCTGGTGAGAATTAAATCGCTGATCAAACGCGTGGCAGAGTTAAATATGCCAGCCTGTGCTATTACTGATCAAACCAACTTCTATGGCTTGATTAAGTTCTATAAAGCGGCACAGGGTTCGGGTGTTAAGCCAATTGCGGGAAGTGATTTTTGGGTTGCCAGTAGCGATGCGGAAGGCAAGCCGACTCTGTTAACCCTGTTGGCTATGAACGATAAGGGTTATAAAAATATTATTGAATTAATTTCGCGCGCATGGCGTCAAGGCCAGCAACAGGGTGTCGCCTATATCCAGCGTGAATGGATAAGTGAATACAGTGAAGGTGTTATTGCATTGTCCGGTGGCAAGCATGGCGATGTTGGTATGGCACTGTTAGGTGGTCGCCATGCACAGGCCCAGGAATTACTGCGGGCCTGGATGGAGGAGTTTCCCAATCGCTTTTATCTGGAATTGCAGCGTACTGGTCGTGAGAACGACGAAAATCATTTGCACGCCGCTGTATCTTTGGCGAGTGAATTGAATTGTCCCGTAGTGGCAACCAATGATGTTCGCTTTTTGAAAGCCAGTGAGTTTGAAGTGCATGAAGCGCGCGTGTGCATTGGGGAGGGGCGCACGCTCGATGATCCACGGCGCGAACGTCGTTACAGCGATCAGCAATATCTGCGTTCGGCAGAAGAAATGGCGGAGTTGTTTAGTGATATACCCGAAGCGATTGCCAATACCATCGAAATTGCAAAACGTTGCACCATTAATATTCAAATGGGTAAATACTTTTTGCCTGAATATCCGGTGCCGGAGGGTTTAACAGAGGCAGAATTTTTCCGAAAAATTTCACACGAAGGTTTGGATGAGCGCCTGGAACGTATTTTGGATAAGTCTGCAGATAATTATGCAGAGCGCCGTAAAGTCTACGAAGACCGGATTAATTTTGAGTTGGATATTATTATCCAAATGGGCTTCCCTGGTTACTTCCTTATCGTAATGGACTTTATCCAGTGGGCCAAAGACCACGATATTCCGGTAGGCCCGGGGCGTGGATCGGGTGCGGGTTCATTGGTTGCCTACTCATTAAAAATTACTGACCTTGATCCGTTGCAATACGATTTGCTGTTCGAGCGTTTCTTGAATCCTGAACGGGTTTCAATGCCTGACTTCGATATCGATTTCTGCATGGATAACCGCGATAAAGTTATTTCCTATGTGGCGGATAACTACGGGCGCGATGCGGTAAGCCAGATTATTACCTTTGGTACCATGGCTGCAAAAGCGGTAGTGCGTGACGTGGCGCGCGTGCAGGGAAAATCCTACGGCCTTGCCGATAAGTTATCAAAAATGATTCCGCCCACGCCGGGAATGACACTTGCCCAGGCGTTAGAAGAAGAGCCGCAGTTAAAAGAATTTATTGCGGTTGATAGCGATGCCGGTGAAATCTGGGAAATGGCTGTGCAATTGGAGGGGCTCACGCGCAACGTCGGCAAGCACGCCGGAGGGGTGGTAATTGCTCCGACAAAACTCACCGATTTCGCTCCGTTATTTTGCGATGAAACCGGCAGTGGCCTTGTTACTCAATTCGATAAAGGTGATGTGGAGGAGGCGGGCCTGGTTAAGTTTGACTTCCTCGGGTTGCGTACGCTCACCATTATCGATTGGGCGCGCATCATGATTGATAAACAGCGCGTGAAAAAAGGCGAAGCGCCATTGGATATCAGTGCGATTCCGCTCGACGATCCAAAAACATTTGGTTTATTAAAGCGCGCAGAAACAACAGCGGTATTCCAGTTGGAATCCCGTGGGATGAAAGACCTGATTAAACGCTTGCAGCCCGACAACATTGAAGATCTGATCGCACTCGTGGCGCTGTTCCGTCCGGGGCCTTTGGAATCGGGCATGGTGGACGATTTTATCAATCGCAAACATGGTCGTGCGCAGGTGGCTTATCCCGACGCAAAATTCCAGCATCACTCGTTAAAACCGGTATTGGAGCCAACCTACGGCGTAATTGTTTACCAGGAACAGGTAATGCAAATTGCGCAGGTGCTCGCCGGTTATACGCTCGGTGGTGCCGACATGTTGCGCCGTGCGATGGGTAAGAAAAAGCCGGAAGAAATGGCCAAGCAGCGCTCGGTATTTGAAGAGGGTGCAAAGGGACAGGGCGTTGATCCCGAATTGGCGATAAAAATTTTCGACCTGGTAGAAAAGTTTGCGGGTTATGGATTTAACAAATCTCACTCAGCCGCTTACGCCATTGTTTCCTATCAAACTGCCTGGTTGAAGGCACATTACCCGGCACACTTTATGGCGGCAACCATGTCCTCGGATATGGATAAAACGGATAAGGTAGTTACCTTTATCGAAGAATGCCGCACCATGAAATTGAAATTATTGCCGCCCGACGTGAACTCCGGTGAATTTCATTTTACGGTAGATGATGATGGAAGAATCATATATGGCCTGGGGGCGATTAAAGGCTTGGGTGAAGGTCCTGTGGAATCCATTATTGCTGCGCGCAATGAAGGGGGACCATTTAAAGATTTGTTTGATTTTTGCGCGCGCGTTGATCCACGAAAAGTAAACAAACGCGCCTTGGAAGCAATTATTCGCTCAGGTGCAGCAGATCGTTTAGGTCCAACCTATAATTCCTCCAATCATTTAATCGATCATGATCGCGCCGTAATGTTTGCCTCTATGGGCGAAGCAGTAAAAACGGCGGAGCAGGCAGCAGCAAACTCGAGCGCAGGAATGATGGATTTATTCGGTGCGGTAATTGCGGAAGAGCAATCTACCAAAGATGTATATGCGGATTTTCGTCGCACGCGCACCTGGACTATGAAAGAACGGTTGAATGCGGAAAAGGAAACTTTGGGTTTGTATTTAACCGGACATCCAATTGATGAATACGAAAATGAGCTGGAGCATCTGGTTAGTTCGCGCATCGCTAATTTAAAACCGGAGAAAGGCAATCAAACCATTGCTGGATTAATTATTTCGCAACGTGTAGTGAAAACCAAACGCGGCGACACTATGGCTATAGTGACGCTCGATGATCGTACCGGGCGAATGGATGTTACTATTTTCGCCGAGACATTTAATAATTCGCGTGATTTGTTGCTGAAGGATGGCTTGTTTATTGTCAGTGGCCAGGTTCGTTATGATGACTTTAGCGGTATGTTAAAAATGAGCGCTGAAAATGTACGTTTGTTAGCAGATGTACGCCAGGAAAAAGTGCGCGAGCTATTACTGGAGTTGGAATCGGGTGTGTTGCCATCCAATTTTGCGCGCGAGTTTGCTGAGATACTCGAACCTTATCGCCAATCGCCACAACAGGACGCACGTTGTGGATTGGTCATTGATTACCTGCGTAGTGATGCCCGAGCGCAATTGCGTTTGGCTCCCCAATGGAATATTCGTCCTGAAGATGAATTACTTCAACGCTTGCGTGATGCATATGGAAACCATCGTGTACGTTTGATTTACTAGTGTTGGGACTTTAGCGTTGAGAGTGCTAATCATAAAAATGTATAGAAAAACTTAATATAACAGTTGATACAGCATTCTACCGACATCAGTGTCATAACAATTAGGGCAGTCTAGACTCAGTAAGTAAGCCAGTAAGAAATCAGCGGTATGGAGGGCATTTTATGTCATCAATTCTTGTGCGCGATTACATGCAGTCAAGTCTTCAAGCTATTGAATCAAGCGCTAGTGTGCGTGAAGTGGTAGAGCATTTGCTCAAGTGGAATGTTACCGGCGCTCCTGTGGTAGATAAGCAAATGGCGGTAATAGGTTTTGTGTCAGAGCAGGATTGTATAAAAGAGATGCTCAACAGTGCCTTTTATTCGGAAGATTCTGCATTGGTTACCGATATCATGCGGCGCGATGTTCTCAGTGTAACTCCCGATACCAGTATTTTGGAAATTGCCGAAACCATGTTGGGTAACAAACCCAAAAATTATCCGGTAATTGATCATGGTAAGTTGGTGGGTTTAATTAATCGCCGCCATATTCTTCAAGCACTAACAGAGCAAACTGGCAGCTATTTTTCTTTGCGTCGCGATTCCCCAATTTTTACTGTTAGTAAACAATTTTTGTAGTTCTTTACCCGCATTTGCACCTGGCGCCGGGGTTCTCCTGTGTCAGGGCATCTCTCCGGCAATGCAATATTTCCCGCCACTTACGACCTTTTTGCCCTTTAAATTCATGGGAAAAGATCGACTAAAGTGCCCTTTTCGCGTAAGGTAGCGACCCAAATACGCCCCCGGATTATGTGGTTAAAAAGCCACCAGCTGCCGGTTGTGCGTCACCCCTATTTAAGTCAAAAGGTAGCCTGCTACCAGGATTAAGAGCTTGCTATGAATCTGAATTATCTGGATTTTGAACAGCCCATCGCCGAACTTGAAGGCAAGATTGAAGAGCTGCAATTGGTTGGCCACAGTTCCGACATTAACATTGCCGATGAAGTTGCCAAGCTGCGTGAAAAAAGCACCAAATTAACAGAGAACATCTATTCCAAGCTGACCGCTTGGGACATCGTAAAGGTTGCGCGCCATCCATTGCGCCCTTATGCATCTGATTATATTTCCCGTGTTTTCACCGATTTTGATGAGCTGCATGGCGATCGTCACTTTGGCGATGACAAGGCTATTATTGGTGGTGTGGCCCGCCTGGATGGCAAGCCGGTAATGGTTATAGGTGAAGAAAAGGGTCGTACCGTGCATGAGAAGGTGATGCGTAACTTCGGTATGCCGCGTCCGGAAGGCTATCGTAAAGCGCTGCGTTTAATGGAGATGGCTGAGCGCTTCAAGCTGCCGGTATTGACCTTGATTGATACCCCCGGTGCTTATCCGGGAATAGATTCAGAGGAGCGCGGTATTTCCGAATCCATCGCTCAAAACCTGGCGGTTATGTCTCGCCTGCGCACCCCAATCGTTTGTACCGTTATCGGTGAGGGCTCCTCGGGCGGTGCTTTGGCAATCGGGGTGGGCGACCACCTGAATATGCTGCAATACTCAACCTACTTTGTAATTTCACCGGAAGGTTGCGCCAATATCATTTGGAAGACTGTTGCCAAAGCACCTGATGCTGCCCAGGCGATGGGGGTTACCTCCAAAGTATTGCAGGACCTCGGGATTGTGGATGAAACTATTCCTGAGCCGCTTGGTGGGGCACATCGCAATGTGGAAGAGATGGCTCGTAAGTTACAAGAACGCTTAATTGTACAGGTAGACCGTTTGAGTAAAGAGCCGGTTGATGCGTTGCTTGAGCGTCGTTATCAACGCTTGATGAGTTACGGTAACTAAGTTCTTTCTTTGTGAAAAGAAAAAAACCGCTGATGAAAATCAGCGGTTTTTTTATGTGTTGAACATCTATTATCAGAGCGATGTGCCAAAGGCACTGTCGAGCAGTGGTTTTAACGGTTGTTCAGGAGTAATCAACTCATAGTTAGAGCCTTCTTCTTTGTATTTGACGCTGAAGAATTGTTCTTTACCAACTGGTGAGTCCCGTTCGGTTAGTAGGAGTGCTATAGCGGTATAGCGATCAAATTCTTCAAGTGGTACAAAAGCTGGAACAAAAATAGTTTTTTGACCCTTACCCTGCCAGAGGGCATCAATTACAAAACCTTCTCTAATCCCATTGATTTGGGCTTCGGCTGGTGCAAAGCTCAATAAATCTTTCAGTGACAAGGTCAACTTTTTACCGCTTACTGTTGCAGTCGCTGTATCGGCGATTCGTGCGGTAGTGATATCGCGCAAAATGCCATTCACTTCAAATAGACGTTCACCTTTGGGGTCCGCATTGTTCTCGGGCTGGATGAACACAGATTTTTCTGAAAGGTAAACTTCAATTCTGGGCGAAGCCATCTGGGTGCGATTAAAATCGACGTTGCGCACATCCACGACAATTTGGCGATAGATCCATACATCATTAACAATTGCGCGATATACGCCTGATTCGGTTTCCACCTTTTTAAAACCTGTCGCAACCAATTTGGCAGCCTCTGGAAAATTGATTTCCAGAGAGCTAATTTGAACCTCAGGGCTTAGCGGATCCTTGTTGACGGTAAAGATGGCTGATTTTGCCTGATTGAAGCTCAGGCGAGGGTATTGAATTGGGCCTTGGTATGAGCTAATCGCCGTCAAATCATATTTAAATGTTTTTGCGTAGGTTGATGCGCTCAGCAGACTGACGAGTGCAACGCCAAGATAGCGGGTAAACTTATTCATGCGGTAAAACTCCTTATTTAGTTTAATTCACATCCCGCCTTTTAGCGGGCAGATGAAAACTAGCAGAACAAGTTTAAGAAATAAATAAATTAGTTGTCCCGGTTAAAAATACTATCCCTAAGCTCACGAAAAATATTGCGGCGACGCGGTTGGCTGTCAGTATTTGATTGATCGTCTATAACACGAACCTGAGGAATTTCCTGGACTAAACGAAAGCCGAGATTTTTACGCGCTTTGGTTGCGACGACAGCAATTTGTGAATAGGCTGCGATATTTTCTACCTTGCTGGTAAATGAACCGCCATGTACTTTGCGTTTCAGACAGGCTGCTTGTTCTGATGCGGCTATTGTTTTATCGGCGCAATCACCTGCCCATTCTGCAACATTTCCCGCAGTGTCATGCACACCAAAATCGTTGGGTGGAAATGCACCAACCACTTGGGTTTTGTTATCGAAAACGCTATTCCACCAACTTTTGCAACCAAAGCGGCAATTCGCGCGCTCATGGGCGTCATCAGGGTTGTTGCCCCACCAATAACTGCTGGTAGTGTTGCCGCGAGCGGCGTACTCCCATTCGGCGGACGTTGGCAGGCGATAATTTTTTCCTGTCGTTTTATTGAGCCAATTAATGTAGGCGATTGCGTCATCCCAACTGATATTGATAACGGGGCGTTCACCGCGCCCCCACCCATTGTCATCGGGTAGGGCGCGGTTGGTTTCTATCGCGAAAAAGTCATACTCATTAAATGTGATTTCGTAGCGGCCAATATAAAAATCTCTTTCGATAGTAATTGGTTTCGCACTTTGAGTGTTGGGGTTGCCCATCAAATAGTCGCCGGCTTTTATTAATACCAGCTCGGGTATGGGTAAATTGTTGCTGGTTGGTTGTTGATTATTTTTTTGCAGTGCAATATCAACAACAGCATTATTTGCATCTAATCGAATCCATTTTTTCTTGGTTGCATAACCTGGATAACTTATTTCCAGTTGATAGGTTCCCGATGGCAATTCTAATCCCGGTGTATATTTGTCGCGAATATTGAGGATACGCACCCGTGCATCTTTGGGAATCGGATTAACTGTTAGCGGAATTAAAGATGCGTCAGCTGCAGTATTGGCTTGCCCGGTAATGCTGGCCCATTGTTCCCGGGCAGATGGCTTTTTATCATTGCTGAAGATATACCAACCTGAAAAAAACACTGTGCTGATGAGAAGGATATATACACCTGCACGTCCATAAAACCCTTTATTGGCAAGCACTAAATTAACAGGCGCTAAATTAACAGCCACTAAATTGACAGGTACTGAGGTTTTGCTGAGATCCCTCATTACCGGGGAGACACGTGTCGCCAGTTGGGTGTGATTATTATTGGCGCCTGATACAGGTGCAATTTCTATTGTGTGGGATGGCAGTGAATCCTGTTTTGTGTTTCGCCCAAAGAAGTGCAATATTTTGTTGCGGATGTAGTGTGCATCCTGAGCCAATAAATTCCCTATTTTTTTTAACAGATTTTGGGTGGGTGATTTTCCACCATTGCTATTAAACCGTGACAGCTCTGCCAGATTTTTCAGTTCGTCGATTAACTCGCGTGCAGATTGAAAACGGAGTTCGGGCCTTTTGGCGAGTAATTTATCCAGCAGTGATTGCAGAGCTGACAAGTTCACCGGTAATCTTGGCGGTTGCTCATGAATATGTTTTACGCTGATGGCGAGTGAACTATCCGCGTGAAAAAGTTTTTCGTTGGTGAGCATTTCATAAAGTACAACGCCCAAGCTGTATAAATCAGCGCGGCCGTCGCTGGCTTCGCCCTTGGCTTGTTCAGGGCTCATGTAGTAGGGTGTCCCTATCACTGTGCCTACTTGTGTCATATTGGCTTTGGATTTAATTGTCCGCGCAATGCCAAAATCTGTGAGTACTGGCGAATCATCTTCGCGGAATAAAATGTTTTCCGGCTTAATATCGCGATGCACATAACCCTTGCTGTGCGCGTGTTCCAATGCAGCGGCAATTCCTATCGTAATTTTGAGTGCTTGTTCTGGCGCTATTCCCTGTTTGATTTTCTCGTCCAGCGCGCCTTTCGGTAAAAACTCCATGGAAATGTAGTTAAAGCCTTCATGCCGACCAATATCATAAATTGGAATGATATTGGGGTGCGACAGCTGGCCGATAATATTGGCTTCGCGTTGGAAACGCTGGTGGAATTCCGGATCCTTATCCAGCGAGGGCTTCATGATTTTTAATGCCACAGTGCGACCAACACTATGCTGTGTTGCCAGAAATACCGTTGCCATGCCGCCGGCATTAATTTTTTTGATAATGGTATAACCTGGGATTTTCATTTTTATGAATGAAGTAAAAGTACGTCAACAAATGAGTGAGAATCAAGTCGCGCTATTCTAGCGGAGAAGCCTGAATAAAAACTGGCTGATTTGCACAAATCCTTTTGTGCTGATGTGATGAATAGGTGTAACCGGTTATTTTTTGGGAGCAGGGCGCCCATGTGTTTTATTTCCGAGTGGTTTGTGCCCCGGCGCTTTATGTAATGGAGCTTTACTGACGGGTGCCTTACTGACAGCTGCTTTGTTAATAGATGTCTTCTTGTTGGTTACCTGGTTGTTCACTGGCTTTTTAGCTGTAGCCTGAGCGGTATGAGCCGGTTTGGCAGCGAGTTGCGCATTGTGTTTTTTGGCGCTTTCAAACTTGTCGCCAAACGCCTTGGCTTTTTGCACGGCTTTGGCGGCTCGCGCCGCCTGGCCTGCTTTGGCTTTCTGGCGGTGCAGGATAATTTTTTCCGCCTGCTCATCGGGAATCAATGCTGATGCGCTGGTGCCAATCAAATGCGGTTTGCGCATTTTGCGCAGGGCTTCGCGAATCATCGGCCAGTTAGCCGGGTCGTGGTAGCGCAACAAGGCTTTTTGCAAACGGCGCTGCTCCAGTGTTTTTGGAATGGCGAGCTTGCCGCTCTTGTAGGTTAATTTTTTCAGTGGGTTGCGTTCACTCACGTACATGGCAGTTGCCAGCGACATAGGTGATGGATAGAAGGTTTGCACCTGATCCACTTCAAAATCATTTTTCTTCAACCAAAGTGCCAGGTTGAGCATGTCTTCATCGCGTGTGCCCGGATGTGCTGCGATAAAATAGGGAATTAAATATTGTTTTTTACCGGCTTCTTTGGAGTACTTTTCAAACATGCGTTTGAACTCGTAGTAGCTGGTCATTTTAGGTTTCATCATTTGTGCGAGCACGCCATCTTCAGTGTGCTCGGGGGCAATTTTTAAATAACCGCCCACGTGATGAGTCACCAACTCTTTTACGTATTCCGGATCTTGCACGGCTAAATCGTAACGCAAACCCGATGCGATAGAGATGGTGTGCACGCCGCGAATATTGCGTGCGGCGCGATACAAATTCGTTGTATGTTTGTGGCTGGTGGTTAAATTTTTGCAAATGGTTGGATGCACGCACGACAAGCGACGACACTTGCTCAGCGTCGGCATATCTTTGCAAGTAAGGCGATACATGTTGGCGGTAGGGCCGCCCAGGTCGGAAATGTGACCGGTAAAGCCGGGCACTTTATCGCGAATTTCTTCAATCTCTTTCAGGATGGATTCCTGCGAGCGGCTCTGGATAATTCGTCCTTCGTGTTCGGTGATCGAACAGAAAGTACAACCGCCAAAACAGCCGCGCATGATATTCACGGAGGTTTTAATCATGTCATACGCTGGAATTTTTTGTTTGCCGTAACTCGGGTGAGGTACACGTGCATAGGGCAAATCAAAAACGCCATCCAATTCATCGGTTTCCAATGGAATCGGTGGCGGGTTGATCCAGACTTCGCGGCCTTCGTGTTTCTGGATTAACGGGCGCGCATTAAATGGATTGGCTTCCTGATGTAAAACGCGCGATGCATGGGCATAAAGAATAGGATCTTTGCGCACTTTATCGAAGGAAGGCAGGCGCACATACACTTTGTCTTCGTCGAGCAAATCGCTGCGATTTTGCAGCGGCATAGGAATGATGCGAATCGGCTGTGGCTCGTTCGGATCAAAGGCTTTTTCGCTTTCAACACCTTGCGCAGGGCAACCTTGTGTTTGCAATTGTTCTGCACCGGGATTTAATTCGGCTATTTGTGCAGCCATTTTTTCCGGATCAAGTTGACGCAAGCCCACTTGCGAATTGTTGATATCGGTTTGTGCGGCATCCACAACAGATTTGGCGTTGTGTTGATACTCATAAGGATTGGGCAGCTTGTCGATATTGCCCGGCCAATCGATGCGTGTGGAATCAATTTCCGTCCAGCCAGCGGGCGCTTCTTTTTTGATAACGGCAGTACCGCGAATATTGTCCAGTTCTTTAATGTCTTTGCCTGCGGCGAGTGAATGTGCCACTTCAGCAATTGCGCGTTCAGCATTGCCATACAACAAAATATCGGCAGTAGCGTCGATCAAAACCGAGCGGCGCACTTCATTGCTCCAATAATCGTACTGGGCAATCCGACGCAAACTCGCCTCAATTCCACCGAGCACAATGGGCACATCTTTATAAGCTTCTTTGCAGCGCTGGCTGTACACAGTCACTGCGCGATCCGGACGTTTGCCGCCCAGTCCACCGGGGGTGTAGGCATCGTCAGAACGCAGGCGCAGATCAGCAGTGTAGCGGTTGATCATGGAGTCCATATTGCCGGCGCTGACGCCAAAGAACAGGTTGGGTTTGCCCAAGGCTTTGAATGGCTCGGCGCTTTTCCAATCCGGTTGGGCGATGATCCCCACGCGAAACCCCTGGGACTCAAGGAAACGACCAATCACCGCCATGCCAAAACTGGGATGATCCACATAGGCGTCGCCACAGACGATGATGATGTCGCAGCTATCCCAGCCGAGTTGATCCATCTCCAGCCGGCTCATTGGCAGGAAAGGTGCAGGTTTATAGGTTTTAGCCTGTGCGTGGATATTGGGTTTTTCGTAGGAGAACAGGTGTTTGGCGGTATTCATAGGGACTGCATTCGAGGGAATTAAACCAGCCGCCATTGTCCCAGAATCGCGGCTGGTGAGACAGTATTAATTTTATTTCAGGTGATTATGAATATTGTTGCAGTAGAGCTTCATATCCCCCTTCATTCACCGCATTGCTAAAACCCATTGCCAGCAGTGTTTGCTGGGCGATCCCCGAGCGATTCCCTGAGCGACAATAAAGATGAATCACGGCATTTTTGTCAGTGGTAACTTCACCAATACGCAGGGCGATTTCTTCGTAGGGAATATGGGCGGCGCCTGCAATATGGCCTGCGTTGAATTCGTCGAGGGTGCGGACATCGATCCAGATGCCGGTGAAATAATTAGTCGACATAATGAGTAATTAGCCTCTGGTGGATAGATTTGAAAGGGATGTGTGATGGGCGCGCAGCATAGCAATCTTGCTGACGGTTATACCAGCCAGAAACAACAACGCCCGCAAAAGCGGGCGCTGTTATTGCAGGTAGAAGTGATCACACACTGGCCAGCAAACGGTCGTACTTGCGGCTGAGCATATCGTAGAACTGCTCGCGCACCTGGGTGATGGCGTTTTTCAACGCTGTAATTTGTTCAAGGGAGATATCCTTGCGACCAACATAAACCTGCTTGCGGTACACGGCGATTTTGGCACCGTATAAACGCAGGCTGCGCTCCAGGTTTTTTTCGCCCAGCATCAATAATTTGGCTTCGGCTTCCGCCATTTTTTTGAACTCGGCAACCAGCTCGCTATTCACGCTTTCCAGTTCTATGCGGCGCGCCTGCGGCCAGCGCTCGCCAAACTGGATAGATTCCACCACCAGTGACGAATATTTGGCGAATATGTGGGTGACTGTGCCCACCTGACTGGAAACCTCTTCCAGAATCTGGATACGACGGTTATCGCCAGCGCTATTGCTCGTTTGCTGCGGGCCGCTCCGGCGTAGTACTACCCAGGCAGTTACGGCGGCAATCAAAGCGCCGAGGCCGATTTTTATTGAGGTGTCAGTTATTTGTAAAAACAGCTCGTTATCCATAGTGCATTGCCCCTCTGTCAGAAAAACGACGGTTTTAGCGTGATGGAAGGGTATGAGCAAAATCCAGGCCAGCGCCACATGTTCATTTTATGGCGCTGCCTGGTTTATTGATGGTAGCTATTTATGCGGGCCGAGATTGGGGAGCAGGGCGGTAAATATCCCCAATAAGGGTAAATAGGCGCAGCAGTGGAATACAAAAATGATATCGGTGGCATCGGCCAACCCACCGAGGGCAGCGGCGGATATACCGCTCAAGCCAAAGCTTAAACCAAAAAATAATCCCGAAATCAAACCGACTTTGCCCGGCACCAGCTCCTGCGCGAATACCACGATTGCGGAAAAGGCCGATGACAGAATAAGACCTATAAGCACACTGAACACAGCGGTCCAGAACAAACTGCAGAAAGGTAATAGCAAGGTGAAAGGTGCGGCGCCAAGGATGGAAACCCAAATCACCAGCTTGCGACCAATCTTGTCGCCCAGAGGGCCACCAGCAAAAGTGCCGACTGCTACGGCCGCTAAAAATAAAAACAGAAATAACTGTGCGTTTTCTACGGATTGATCGAAGCGCTCCATCAAATAAAAGGTGTAGTAGTTGCTCAAGCAAGTCATGTACACGAATTTGGAAAAAATAAGTAGGCTTAAAATTGCCAGCGCAGCGATCACTTTATTGCGTGGCAATGGGTTGGTTCTTGCGGCGCGCTTGGCGGCGAGATGGGCATGGGTGCGAACCACCCAGCGGCTCACGCTGAATAAAACAATAATGCCCAGTACCGCAAATGTGGTGAACCAGCCAATGCTGGACTGCCCGCGCGGAATAATAATAGCGGCGGCTAGCAAAGGCCCGAGTGCTGAACCGCTATTGCCACCCACCTGGAAAAAGGATTGGGCAAAACCAAAGCGCCCGCCGGATGCCATGCGGGCAACGCGCGAAGCCTCGGGGTGGAAAGTGGAGGAGCCCAGGCCGACAAACGCCGAGGCGACCAGTAACCCCGGATAGCTCTCCACAAATACCAACATAATCAAACCAATCAGGGTGAACACCATGCCAGTCGGCAACAGGTAGGGCTTGGGGTGTTTATCGGTATACAGGCCAACTGCCGGTTGCAGGATGGATGCCGTCATCTGGAACACCAGGGTAATCATGCCCACTTGGGTAAAGCTGAGGTTGTAGCTGGTTTTCAGCATGGGATAAATCGCCGGTAACACTGCCTGGATCAAATCATTGAGCAGATGTACAAAAGCGACTGCGCTAACGACCGGTAGAATCAGTTTGTTGGCATCCAACTCGGCAGGCGTAAGGGATTGGTTGGGAATGGGCTCCATTTTGCTCATAACAGGGGATAACTCCGCTAGATAAACACCCGGCCAGTATAAAAGTGCGATAAAAAGCAGAAATGACATAAACTGTCGAATAAGTGACAAGTTAACCTGTGTGTTAATGCTGGTTCGCCGTATTGAGGGTGAGATGAGTATCGTTGAGCAGCGCAGTCCGGAAGAGTTACAACATGTGCCGCGACCCATAGTGGCCTGGGGTGGGCACTACTCCAGTGGCGACGAAATTCCGCCACATACCCACCCGCGGGCCCAATTACTTTACGCCGTTGAGGGCGTTATGCGGGTGCGCACACCCGACAGTGTTTGGACTATTCCTTCTCATCGGGCGCTTTGGGTTCCGCCTAATGTTGAGCACCACTCATTCATGATGAGCGATCTGGAAATGCGTACGCTTTATATAAGTGCCGATATTCCGCTTTCGTTCGGCAAAGAATGCCGCGCAATTTCAGTCTCAAGCTTATTGCGTGAATTAATTTTGGGATTGCTGGATGAGCCTTCTGAATATCCCATCCCTGGACGTGGTGAGCATTTGGTCGCATTAATTTTGAGTGAAATTGATCGCGCTGCAACGCAAGCCGTACAAGTGCCCTGGCCGCAAGACCGGCGTTTACAAACGGTGTGTCAGTTACTGATGAGTACATCGGGTGCGAATCGCACTATTGAAGAATTGGCGGAATTGGCCGGTGCCAGCGCGCGCACCCTGATTCGTTTGTTTCCTAAGGAAACCGGTTTGAAATATCGCCAATGGGTGCAGCAAGTGCAACTCGCGGATGCACTGTGCCGGTTGGGGCGTGGGGAAAATATTGCACGTATTTCTAATGCACTTGGCTATGCCAATCCCAGCGCATTCACCGCAATGTTTAAACGTACCTTTGGTGTGGCACCGAATCAATATTTAAACAAGGCAGCGAATAAAAAATAATAAAAGTAGAAGCGATAAATGTTTTAAATTAATTCAGGCTCCTATTAATTCAGGCTCCTGTCGCCCTGAAAGCGACGTGGATTTTCTTTTAGCGGCTTTAATAATCCCTCCAAGCCATTCAAACGGATTTCATACATCAGCCCCAATAAGGTACCGAGTTTTCCCTTGGGAAAACCCTCGCGCGCCATCCACAGTAAATAGTGTTCGGGAATATCGGCAATCACATGGCCCGCGTATTTACCGTAGGGCATTGGTGTTGTAACCAACTCTTTGAGCAATTCTGGATCAAACGGAAACTCTTCCACGATTAACCGCCTGCGAGCTTCACAGTAAACCCTCGTTTTTCCAGCTCGGCTTTTAATTTCTCGCGCTGGTCGCCCTGGATTTCAATTACGCCATCTTTCACTGCACCGCCAACACCACAAAGCACTTTCAATGTTTTGGCCAGGTCTTTTAATTTGGCTTCATCCAATGGGACGCCGGTGATAGTCGTTACACCTTTACCATTGCGCCCGGCAGTCTCGCGGCGAATGCGCACTATGCCATCGCCCTGCGGAATAGTTGTCGCTGGTTTTTCTTCTTTGATACGCCCGGTTTCAGTGGAGTAAACCAGACGGGAGTTTTTTTCTTTGGTCATGATGCTATCTCTTGCAAATGCAAGGCTAATTCTACCTGCCAAGGCTGGTAGAATGCGCGCAAATTTAAAGGGGAATTGTATATGTCGATAACCATTAATGGCCACTGGTCTCCCCAATGGCAGCCGTTGGTGGATGCGTTTTCAGCCAATTTCCCCATGGGGGAGGTTGGCGGTGGAGTTGCGGTGCATTATCGCGGTGAACTGGTGGTGAATATCTGGGCCGGGCAATGTGCTAACAAATTGGCAGGAATTGAACAGCGTGATTGGGATGAGCAGACCCTGGTCAATATTTTTTCGGCCGGTAAGGGGTTGGTAGCACTCTGCGTGTTGCAGCTTGTAGCGGATGGAAAATTAGCACTGGATGAACCAGTTGCTCGATGCTGGCCCGAGTTTGCGCAGGCAGATAAGGGGGCAATCACGCTGCGACAGCTTCTGTGTCATCGCGCAGGCATGTCGGCGTTTCATCAGCATATTGCCAACGAACAGATTTTCGATTGGTCAGCCATGAGCACAGCAGTGGCAGCGGAAGCGCCCTGGTGGCAACCGAATAGGGCGCAGGGTTATTCGCCCTTTATGTTTGGTTGGACACTCGGGGAGCTGATCAAGCGCGCCAGCGGTTACGCCAGTGTGAATGATTATTTCCAGGCAAAAGTGGCAGGGCCTTTGGGGGTGAATTGCCATTTTGGTGTGCCGGATAATTTATTGCACAGCATCGCCGATACCGGGCCATTAAAGCGCCCGGCAGGTTTACCGAATTTTTCTACGGGTGCCGACAGCATTGCGCTGGGCAAAATTATGAAAGCTGATCCGCGCGGGGTAACCAACCGCGCCTTTTCCAACCCCATCAGTTTGATGACGGCCACTAATTCGCGTGAATGGCGGCAAGCGCAAATTCCGGCGGCGAATGCACATTCCGATGCGCGCGCGCTGGCCACTATTTACGGCACACTGGCTAGTTCCACTGAATTATTAAATGAAAGTGTGTTGCCCTTGTGCTGGCAAGAGCAAACGTTCGAGCAGGATCAGACCCTGGGTTTGCCCTTGCGTTTTAGCCATGGATTTATGTTATCCCAACACCAGCGCGCCGATTGTCGCTATGGTCGCGGTGAGCGTGCATTTGGTCATCCGGGTGCAGGAGGTTGCGTTGCGTTTGCTGATCCGGATTTTGACCTGGGCTTTGGTTATGTCACCCATCGCATGGGGCAGGGCCTGTTAATAGATGAGCGTGCGGTGCGCCTAATTGATGCGGTTTATGAAGTTTTGGAGTAACACCATGTCTGATTTTCAGGAACAATTAATTGATTTACAAACCCGTGTTGCCTATCAGGAAGACACCCTTGAGCAATTGAATCAAGTGATTACCCAACAGGATGCGGATATCGTTCAGCTTAAGCAGCAAATCCGTATTCTTGCGCAGCGCTTGGAGGATTCACTGCGTACACAAGGGCAGGGAGGGGAGCAAACCCTGGATGATCGCCCGCCACACTATTGACCTTTTGTATTGATGAAAAATATGTTTTTATCTTTCGTCAAATGTCTGACTTTTAAATGAGTGGCAGTTGGCGCACTGGTTCGCATTAAGGACAATTCATGTGAACTAATGCCCCTGCAAGGCTTGTCACCCAAATTCTTGGCTACACTTTGATCTGACAATATGTTCAGTATTGCATTTCAAACAGGGCCTGCTCACTCACTATGCGTTATTCCAATTCATCGGGCGATCCGACGGCGGAAGTGTCGGGCGACGAACATTCGCTGCAAATACTGCCAGGGGTATTTGCAGACAGCCCTATACCCAGTTTAGTGACCGATAAAGACGGGTTGGTGCTTAGCATTAATCATGCGGCCGCGCGTATGTTTCACCTCAACCAACGCCAGGTGGAATCGGCTGCTGGCTTTTATTCCATTTTGCGCGATAAACGTGTCAGTCGCGACCCGGAATTGTATGCGGTCATTCAGGATGTCTATCTGCACGGCAATGTACAGACTATAGAGACCAGCTATTTGCTCGGCAATATTCATCGCAGTCGCTTTGTGAATAATAAAAATTTATTTTTTCGTGCAAGCTTTTTACCGATCCGCGATTCCGATGGCGATGTGGCACGCGTACTAATTCAGTTGCAAGATTTGTCGCGCGAAAAAAGTGCGCGCGATGCGTTACAGGAAAGTGAAGCCAGCTATAAAGCATTTATCACACACAGTTCCGAGGCAATCTGGTGTTATGAAATGCAGCCAGCTATCGCCATTAACAAAGATGCTGAAACTCAAGCTCGACAAATTGCAAATAATGCACGTTTGGTTGAGGCTAATAAAGTATTGCTTGGCATGTTGGGGGTAGAGTCGCTCGACGATATTCTTGGCATGGGTTTGATTGATAGCGGTTCACGCAACTACGTATTTGATGCTGATTTTTTTGTGAAAAACAATTACCAAATGACCGATCACGATATAGTGCGTGAGGATCATCGTGGTAAACAGTATTTTTTCCAGATTTGCTGCACTGGTATTGTTGAGGACGGTTTTTTAAAGCGAGTGTGGGGAACTACCAAGGATATTACTGCACGTAAGCGCTACGAAGAAAAATTGCGCTACCAATCGCATCACGATTCACTCACCACTTTACCCAATCGCAATAAGCTCTACGCTGACATGGAAATCTGTTTTGAGCAGCGCAGTTCTGAGCAAATCAGTGCGCTCTTGTTAATTGATCTCGATCGCTTTAAAGAAATTAACGATACCCTTGGGCACAATGTTGGCGATCATTTATTAAAGTTAATAGGCCCGCGTTTGGCAGCGGAGATGGCGGAAGTGCCCGGTACTGTGGCGCGTTTGGGGGGCGATGAATTTGCGGTTTTCCTGCCGCGTATTCGCAGCACGCACCAGGCAGTGGTGTTTGGTCATCGTCTGCTGGATGCGCTTGCGCAAGAGTTCGACCTGGAGGGATTTACCACACAAGTGAGTGCCAGTATTGGTATTGCCATAAGTCCGCAGCAAGCACACGACCATCACGAATTAATGCGTTACGCCGACATTGCCATGTATTACGCAAAAAGCCAAATGCTCGGCCTGTCGATTTATAGTCCTGAATATGACCCACATTCCACCAAACGTTTGGCGATAGTGAGTGAATTGGGGCGCGCCATTCGCGAAAACCAATTGTGTCTTTATTATCAACCAAAAGTACAGCTGAATGAGAAGCGCTGCTACGGTTTTGAAGCATTAATTCGTTGGATACATCCAGAGTTGGGCTTTGTGCCACCAGGCGATTTTATTCCCATCGCCGAGTTAACCAGCGTGATTCATCTATTAACTGCCTGGGTATTGGAGCGCGCGATAGAGCAATGCAGGCGCTGGCTGGATCAGGGGATGTCACTGAGCGTGGCGGTGAATTTATCGGCGCGTAATTTAATGGATGACAATATTGCCAAATTGGTAGACCGGCTGCTAAAAAAATACCAATTGCCACCAGCGCGTTTGGAGTTGGAAATTACCGAAAGCTCCATCATGACTGATCCAACTCGAGCATTGCGCAATTTGAATGCGCTACACGCATTGGGCGTACATTTGGCGATAGACGATTTTGGTACAGGTTATTCGTCGCTCGCCTATCTCAAACGTTTGCCGGTGCAGACATTGAAAATCGATAACTCGTTTGTCCGTAATATGATAGAGGATTTGCAGGATGAGTTAATTGTCAATTCAACGATTCATCTCGCTCATAATATGGGGTTAACTGTGGTCGCTGAAGGTGTGGAGAATGAAGCCTTATTGGCTCGATTGGCGGAGATGGGGTGCGATGAGGCCCAAGGCTATTTTATCGGTCGGCCAATGGCTGTAGTTAACGCGGATGAGTGGATAGTGGAGTCTGGCTGGGTTAAGCAGCCACAGTGATTTTCACCGCAGCTGTTTTATTTTTTGATGCTTGAAGCGGTTTAATATTAGAAGCTGTGATCCTGCAATTGCGCTTCTACATATTTAAGACGTTCTTCAATCAACGCAGTGCGATAAGCGTTGTCTTTGGTTAATTTCAATGCATTGCGCAACTGGATCTGGGCTCGGTCATAAACACCATTCAAAATAAAATATTCTGCGCGTGCTTCATGCACACCCAAAATATTTCCTGCCAGACCATTCACTTCTGCCAACAAGTACCACACGTAATCGTCGTTGCTGCGTTTGCGTGAATAGCGATCCAGTATTTCAGCGCATTGTTTATAGAGACCTGCTTTCATTAAGGCTTCGGCATGGCGCACGATAAGTGGATAGGAATTGGGATGCTTACTTAGTTGCGTTTCCAGAATATCTAGCGCGGCTTTATGGCGTTCGGCGGCAATTTCAATATCAGCGCGCATGATTTGGTAGGTGACGCGTTCAGGTTCTTTTGCCAGTAATGGAGCCAAGGCTTCGCGCGCCGCATCAAACTGACTGGCGTTGGTTAACGCAAGGGTCCATCCATAGCGGCTGGCATCAGGAGACAGACTTTCCTTATCCAGCTCACTCTTGAACATCTTTGCGGCAATTTGCGGCGTTTCTTCCGCTGCAACACGGACACGGCTGCGCATCAACTGGTATTCCAGGTCATCGGCAGAGGGTTTGCGGGGGTATTGCTGGGCGCGGTTGCGTGCATCGGCCACCCGGGTTTCGCTGACCGGGTGAGTTAACAGATATTCTGGCGGGCGCCTGTTCAAGCGGTTAGCGCGCACCATTTCCTCAAACATATCGGCGGCGGCGTGCGGATCCAAACCGGCCTCCACCATGGTTTGCATACCTATGCGGTCTGCTTCTTGCTCATTTTGACGGCTGAAGGCGAGCGAGGCTTGTTGCGCGGCCGCCTGGGTTCCCATAATCGCAGCCATCCCCGCATCACTATTGCTGTTGGCTGCCAGCACAAGGCCTGCCAGCATGCCTGCCAACATCGGCACCATCATGTTTTTCTGCTGTTCAAGACGGCGCGCGTAATGGCGTTGGCTCAAATGGCCCATTTCATGCGCTAGCACGGCGGCTAACTGGTTTTCGCTTTTGGCGTAGTTCAATAAACCGGTATGTACGCCAATAATATTTCCCGGTACTGCAAAGGCATTAAGCGTATTGTTTTCAACCACCACCAGATCTATTCGTTTTTCGGTGAGCTGGCTGTAGGGAATCAACTGCGCAAACAATTGTTCCAGGTAATTGATGATTAACGGGTCTGAGGAGGTGGGTACCTGGCTGCGATAGGCGCGCAGCCAGCGCTGGCCAAGCATTTTTTCCTGGACGGGTGAAATGGTGGTAGAGCTGGTATCACCCAGATCCGGTAATTCAACCTCTGCTTGGCTGGTAAAGGATGCTATCAGTAACGTGTAGCCCAGCAACAGGCTCAGACTGAATGGCGCAACCAGACTCTTGCGCAAGGGTTGAAGCAGTAACACAGAAGGAAATAGGGGGCGCTTAACAAGCCTGGACACGGTAACTGCAAACTCCTGAAATGGCTGGCCATGACAACGGCGAGCATAAAAAATTCGGCGTAACTCTAGCCTTTTTGACGCGCAAAGACTAGGTTAGCAACTTTTTGAGACCTTTTTCCGTGCCTCTGGTTCGCTCATCTGGGTGAAAAAGGTGCGATCCTGTCTCATCTGGCGCGTCGAAGGCAGGGGTAATCTATGGCCAATAGGGCGATTGACTGTTTTAACCATCCGACAACAGCGGAACTGGATGCATCCGGCCTGCGTTGTCCCTTGCCATTGCTGAAGGCAAAACAAGCGCTGCGTGATTTGGCTCCCGGTGAAATACTGCGTGTACTGGCTACTGATGCAGGTTCCGTGCGTGACTTTCAAGCGTTTGTCAAAATTAGTGGCCATGAACTGGTTGATTTCGCCGAGCGTGATGCCACTTATTGTTATCTGCTGAAAAAAGCAGGGGTTTAATCATTTCTACTTGCCAGTTCAAATCGATCCTGTTGAGCGGCGCAAGGTGTATGAGTGAGTGTGTTTATGTCGAAAGCCAGTGGCAAACCGATTAGTGTAATGTCTTCCGCAATCTTTGCAGTCTGCATCTATTTTATTGTTTGTCCGCTCACTAGCGTTGCTCTGGAGCCTGCGAGTCCGCGAGTTATTGCTGTAACAAAAAGCGATAAAGACAAGCGTGAATACCGTTATCTGATACTGGAAAACCAACTGCGTGTACTCCTCATTTCCGACCCGGCCACTGAAAAATCGGCGGCGGCTATGGATGTCAACGTCGGAGCAAACCAAAATCCGCGTGATCGCGAAGGTTTGGCCCACTTTCTCGAGCACATGTTGTTTTTGGGTACTGAAAAATATCCGCAAGCGGGTGAGTACCAGGAATTTATTGCCCAACATGGAGGTAGTTATAATGCCTACACTGCTGCTGAAAACACCAATTACTTTTTTGATATTGATAATGCCCAGCTAGATTCGGCGCTGGACAGGTTCGCCCAATTTTTTATTGCCCCACTTTTTACTCCGGAATACGTCGAGCGCGAGCGCAATGCGGTGCATTCGGAATATTTGGCCAAGTTAAAAGATGACGGTCGGCGCGAATGGGATGTTTATCGTGAGTTGATAAATCCGGATCATCCGAGTGCAAAATTTTCTGTGGGCAATCTTACAACCCTGGCTGATCGCGAAGAGCACAGTGTGCGCGATGATATGCTTGCATTTTATCAGCAGCACTATTCGGCGAATTTGATGAATCTGGTCGTGTTGGGACGTGAATCTCTGGACGCGCTGGAGGTGATGGTGAGCTCGCGTTTTAACGCCGTTCCTCTGCGCGATACAAAAATTGATAGTAACTATCCCACGCTATTTGTGCCAGACACTTTGCCTGCAAGTCTGGAAATCAAACCCGAAAAAGAATTGCGCCAGTTAAGCTTCGTTTTTCCTATTCCCAATCCAAATCAGTCTTATCACACAAAACCTTATGAATATATTGCCCACATACTGGGGCATGAAGGTAATGGCAGTTTGCTCTCTTTATTGAAGCGTTTGGGTTGGGCTGATGCGCTGTATGCAGATACCGGATTGGAAAGTCGTCGTGACGCTGTATTTCAGTTAAACATTCAATTAACTCCACAAGGGGTAAAGGCGCGGAGCCAAATTATCTCGTTAGTTTTTTATTGTATTGAGCAGTTACGCGAGCGCGGTATATCCAGTTGGCGCTACAACGAATTGCAAGTTATGGCTGATTTGAATTTTCGTTTTCAAGAAAAACGCTCGCCCATGGAAACGGTAAGCGAGTTGGCGCAATCCATGAGCCTATATGAGCCGCGGGATACTCTGAGTGGAGGATCACTCTTCATTAGTTACGATGAAAAGCAATTGCAAAAAAGCTTATCTTATTTAACCGCTAACAATGTATTGGTTGCTCTGACAGCACCGGAAGTGGACGCCTATCGTGTTTCCAGGCTTTATGCGGCGCCTTATAGTTTGCGTGCTGGCATTCCAGAGATTATGGAACTGAAGCCAGCGGTACGTCAGGAGTTGTCGTTGCCGGATAAAAATCTGTTCATACCCAAACGATTGATCGTAAAAACTGGTTCTATGTTGGAAGAGCAAGGTGATATTGTTAATCGTAAGCCGGAGCTAATTTTAAATAATAGAAATATGCGTGTCTGGTATACTCAGAATCGCGAGTTTATTCAGCCGCGTGCAACCATTAACCTGCGTATCAAATCTCCTCTGGTGTCGTTCAATGCGGCTGGTGCTGCCCAAGCTCAATTGTTTGTCGCTCTGGTTAATGATCAGTTAAATGAATTTGCCTATCCAGCCAGCCTTGCCGGGATTGATTTGTCTTTGGAGGCTAATGCGAGCGGTTTTGATATCAAAATTTTTGGTTATTCTGGTCGCCAGGGATTGTTAATAAATAAAGTAATGGAATCTATACGCGCTGGCAAATTCAAAGAAGAACGTTTTTACTTACTAAAGGAAAATCTGCTGCGCAGCTTGCGCAATCAAAATAAAGACTTGCCCTATCAAGTGTTGATCAAACAAATTCCTGTCTTACAAACAACACCTTCCTGGAGCACGGCACAGCTGATAGAAGTGTTGGAAAAAAATACATTTGAGCAATTTAATCAGTTTGTGAATCGGCAGTTACTCGATGCGCGGATGGATGCGTTTTTTTATGGTAATTATTTTCGCGCGGAAGCCCTTAAGTTGGCAGTGTTGGCAGAGCATGAATTATTAAACCGTCAAGCCGTGCGCGATTTGCCCGCACAACATGTCTTGTTTCTACCTGTCGCATCAACCAAGCCTTGGCTATATGTGCAGGATGTTTTGCATAGTGACAATGTTATAGAGCTGCTTATCCAAACTCCGTCAGCGTCTATTGAAGATAACGCACATATGTTATTGGCTCGCCAATTATTGCAACCGGGTTTTTATCATCAGTTACGCACCGAAAAGCAACTGGGGTATGTGGTGGCTGCGGTGGCTATGCCGTTACGGACACAGGAAAATACTTTAATGGTAGTGCAGTCTCCAGTCGCAGATGAGGCTAGGCTTATCACTGAAATTGATCAGTTCCTTGATGAGCAGGCAGATACGATTGCCGAAAACTTCGCAATTAACCAGCAGTCACTGATTAATGAACTACGCGAGCCAGCAAGATCCTTAAAGGAACAAAGTGATCGTTATTGGAATGCAATCGTGAATTTGGATGAGCAATTTTCTCGTCGACTGGATTTGGCGGATGCGGTTTCTCGCATCACACCCGAATCATTGGAGAAATATTATCGCGCGGTATTTATGGATAAAAACCGTCGCCTTTGGTTGAGTTCCCAGAAGTTAACCCAGCGTGAAAACTTTTTTCTTATCGATGATGTATCGGCATTTAAGAAGCAAATTCAGTCCACGGGCGTGCAATGATTTTTAATAGGTTGTTTAGCAATTAATCGCCTGTTTCATAATGATGCACATATTTGCTTTTTTATGGTGCGATTCGCATAAAAATTATCAAGCTTTTTACTGATTTCCGCTTGGTGAATCAGAAAAATTTGGGTAATAATGCCAGCCCTGTTGCTGACCTGATTTTTTAATAGCGTTGTTGTATTTAAAGTTCAAGGTTTAGCCGATAGCGCACCAAAGTTGTGCCCCTCCAGAGTGTTACCGTGTTGGCTAGGGCTGGTAAAAAATTCCCACTTATGCAAGAATTCGGGGATTTTTTACACAAGAAAAAGGAATCTTCCTCCTGTAACTCCATGAAAAACTTGCATTTTTGTGCAAATTTCGTGCGAAGCCCAGATCCAAATTCCTAAATAGATACTACTGCTACGTGATGTGCGCACTTGCGCATAGCTGAGGAGATTTGAATGCTACAAGATATTGATGCCATTGAAACCAAAGAGTGGCTGGACGCCCTTAAATCAGTTGTTCGTCATGCCGGCAAAGACCGTGCGGCCGAGCTGCTGAAAGCTCTGTCCGAGTCCGCTGTAAACCATGGCATTGAGCAGCCTTCTTCTATTCAGACTCCCTATCGCAATACCATTCCCGTAGATAAAGAAATCCAATCACCCGGCGACACCAAACTGGAGCGCAAAATTCGCTCAATTGTTCGCTGGAATGCCATGGCCATGGTAATGAAGGCCAATGATAATGATGAAGGCCTGGGCGGTCATATCGCCTCTTTTGCTTCGTCGGCCACTTTATATGATGTAGGTTTTAACCACTTTTTCCGTGGCAACGATGGCGATACTCCGGGCGACCTGATTTACTTCCAGGGCCACGTTTCTCCTGGTATGTATGCCCGCTCATTTGTTGAGGGGCGCTTGAACGAATCTCATCTGGACAATTTCCGTCGCGAAGTCAACGGCGGCGGTTTGTCTTCTTACCCACACCCCTGGTTGATGCCTGATTATTGGCAGTTCCCAACCGTATCTATGGGGTTGGGTCCAATCAAGTCTATTTATCAAGCGCGTTTTAATCGTTATCTGGAAGCGCGTGGCCTTATCCCCAAAACTGATCGCAAGGTTTGGGCATTCCTCGGCGACGGCGAATGCGATGAGCCGGAAAGCCTGGGTGCAATTTCCCTGGCCACCCGTGAAAAACTGGATAATCTGATTTTCGTAATTAACTGTAACCTGCAGCGTTTGGATGGTCCGGTGCGTGGCAACGGCAAAATCGTGCAAGAGTTGGAAGGTGTATTCCGCGGCGCTGGCTGGAATGTAATCAAAGTTCTCTGGGGTCGTGGTTGGGACAAGTTGCTCGCCAAAGATAAAACCGGCCTGTTGCAAAAGCGCATGGACGAAGTGGTCGACGGCGAGATGCAAAACTACAAAGCCAACGGCGGCGCTTACACCCGCGAGCATTTCTTCGGGAAATATCCGGAACTGCTGGAGCTGGTGAAAGATATGACCGACGACGAGATTCTTGCATTGGCGCGCGGTGGTCATGATTCGCACAAGGTGTACAACGCTTACTATCAAGCGGTAAATACGAAAGGCAGGCCAACCGTAATTCTCGCCCAAACCGTAAAAGGTTATGGCATGGGCTCTTCAGGTGAAGCAATCAACAAGACCCACTCAGTGAAGAGCCTGGTGATTGAAGACCTGAAAAAATTCCGCGACCGCTTTGAGTTGCCGATCAGTGATGAAGAGTTGCCGAACCTGCCTTACTACCGTCCGGCAGAAGACAGTCCGGAAATGCAGTATATGCGCGCGCGTCGCCAGGTGTTGAAAGGCTATCTGCCATCTCGCAACGCGTCTTTTGATCCTTTGCTGGTTCCGGCATTGGATGCTTTCGCGGCGCAACTGAAAAGCACCGGTGAGCGTGAAATCTCTACCACCATGAGTTTTGTGCGTATTCTGTCGTCGTTGGTGAAAGACAAGCAAATCGGTAAGCAAATCGTTCCGATTGTTCCCGACGAAGCGCGTACCTTCGGTATGGAAGGCATGTTCAAGACGGTAGGTATCTATTCCTCTGAAGGTCAAAAATACGTTCCGCACGACGCGGGTCAAATGATGTCCTACCACGAGTCCGCCACTGGCCAGATTCTGGAAGAGGGTATCAACGAGGCGGGTTCCATGGCTTCCTGGATTGCTGCGGCGACTGCCTACAGCAACTACAAAAAGCCAATGATTCCGTTCTACATCTATTACTCCATGTTCGGTTTCCAGCGTATTGGCGACCTGGCCTGGGCTGCGGGTGATTCACAAGCGCGCGGCTTCCTGATGGGCGCGACTGCTGGTCGTACCACTCTGAATGGTGAAGGTTTGCAGCATCAGGATGGCCATAGCCATGTATTTGCGAACACTATTCCAAACTGTCGCTCCTATGATCCGACCTATGCTTACGAGCTGGCGGTGATTATTCAGGACGGGATAAAGCGCATGTACCACGACAACGAAAATGTGTTCTATTACATTTCGTTGATGAATGAAAACTACCAACATCCTGATATGCCTGAAGGTTCCGAAGAGGGCATTATCAGAGGTATTTATCAATTGGAGAAAGGTGCTGGCAAAGCGAAGAACCGTGTTCAATTGCTAGGTGCTGGTACTATCCTGCGTGAAGTACGTTTTGCTGCAGAGATTCTGCGCAGTGAGTTTGATGTTGAAGCGGATGTATGGAGTGTTACCAGTGTGAACGAACTGACCCGTGACGGTCAGCGCGCTACTCGCTGGAATATGCTGAACCCGACGGCGGCACAGCGTAAACCATACGTTACTCAAGTGTTGGAAGGTGCGGAAGGTCCATTCATTATTTCTACTGACAACCTGAAAACCTATTCCGAGCAGCTGCGTGCCTATATTCCTGGCCATTACACCGTGTTGGGAACCGAAGGTTTCGGGCGCAGTGATACCCGTACCCAATTGCGTCATTTCTTCGAAGTTAACCGTTACTTCGTGGTCATTGCCGCGCTCAAATCTTTGGCTGACCAAGGCAAGATTAAAGCCGATGTAGTTGCCAAGGCCATCAAGAAGTTTGGTATTGATCCGGAAAAAGCGGATCCAATGAGCGTTTAAAACCATCGCCCTCTCACAAAGAGGGCGATGTTGTTTGCACTCTCCAAAACATTTATCAAATGTAGCAATAACCGATTAACGAGGAACTACTACAGTGGCAATTCAAACTATTAAAGTGCCAGATATTGGCGGCGCAGAGGGCGTTGAAGTAATTGAAATCTCCGTAAAAGTGGGCGATGTAATCGCGGAAGGGGATTCAATTGTCGTGCTTGAAACCGACAAGGCTTCAATGGAAATTCCCGCCGACAAAGCCGGCAAAATTGTCGCGATTAAAGTAAATGTGGGCGATAAGGTTTCGCAAGACAGCCTTCTGCTCGAAGTGGAAGCCGAAGGTGAAGCTGCTGCTGCGCCACAAGTTGCTCCTGTAGCAGCACCTGCCGTTGCGCCCGTTGCAGCAGCAACTGCTCCAGCGGTAGCCAGCGCGGAAATCAATATGGTGGTTCCTGATATTGGCGGTGCCGAAGGCGTTGAGATTATTGAAATTGCGGTGAAGGCCGGCGACGAAGTTGCCGCAGGTGATTCATTGATCGTATTGGAAACCGATAAGGCCTCTATGGAAATCCCGGCAGAAGCAGCCGGTAAAATTGTTAGCCTCGCCGTAAAAGTGGGCGATAAGGTTTCTCAAGGTGCGGTGATTGGCGTGTTGGCAACTGCTGGTGCAGCTGTAGCGGCTCCCGTTGCAGCACCGGCAAAAGCAGAGGCTGCTCCAGCACCAAAAGCAGAAGCACCAAACTCGTAGCTGGCTAAATGTTCCGCGCATCACTCAATTTGACGATGCCGACATTACTGATCTGGAAGTTTTCCGTAACAGCATGAAAGCTGAAGCAGAAAAGCGCGGCACCAAATTGACTCCATTGCCATTTATTGTAAAAGCGGTTGCTGCCGCGTTGGTTGCTGAGCCTTCTTTCAATGTGTCTATGCATCAGGATGGTGAAAGTATTGTTCACAAGAAATTTGTACACATTGGTATTGCGGTAGATACCCCCAATGGATTGTTGGTGCCTGTTGTGCGTAACGCTGATAAGAAAGGGTTGTTTGAGTTAGCCGATGAAATCAGCGTGCTGGCCAAAAAAGCACGCGACGGCAAGCTGACTCCGGCCGAAATGCAAGGTGGTTGTTTCACCATTTCCAGCTTGGGCGCCATGGGCGGTAACGGCTTTACCCCAATGGTTTCTGCGCCGACTGAAGTAGGTATCCTGGGTGTATCCCGTGCGCAAATGAAGCCTGTGTGGAATGGTAAAGAGTTCATCCCACGCAACATGCTGCCGCTATCGCTGTCATACGATCACCGCGCAGTAAACGGTGCTGATGCCGGTCGCTTTATGACTTATCTGGTTTCAGTAATTGGTGATCTGCGTCGTTTGATATTGTGATAATTGCGAAGATCTGATGAAAAAGGCCAGCAATTGCTGGCCTTTTTTGTTACCAAATTCTTTATTTTTTATTGCCTTCTTTAATTTGAAATTCGCGCTTGGGCAATATTCGGAATACACTCACTAAAAAATAAATCGGCACAAAAATTCGGTTCACTCTTTACGTAGATAAGTGAGTAACCATGATGAATAGGTTCAAAATTGTTGTGCTACTGATAGTCGCCTGCCTGGTGGCTTGCCAATCGATTACCCATTATTCCAATCCAAATAATACTTATGATGCGGCAACCACCTATCGCAAATTAGTGTCCGCTTACCCGTTCATTTCAATTGCCAGTTGCCTGCCGTCAGGCTCTGTCGATGAACGGAAAAATATAACCTATGTGCGTTACGGAAAGCGTGTTCTGCAACTGGATTTGTACCTTCCCAAACATAAAAGTAGTGCGCTAAAACCTGCGATAATTTTTGTGCATGGTGGTGGGTGGGGCGCGGGCTATCGGGAAAATTTTACGCCGTTTGCCATTCGAATGGCGGAACGTGGCTACGTGGCGGCGACTATCAGCTATCGCTTATCACCCGAGGCCAAGTATCCAGCGGCTATTCATGATGTAAAAGCGGCGATTCGCTGGTTGCGTAAAAATTCAAAACGCTACCAGGTAAACCCGAATCAAATTGCTGTGGTAGGTGGTTCGGCGGGCGGGCAAATTGCCAGTCTCGCGGGAGTAACGGCAGGCATTGCCAAATTTGATCCTCAAGCAAAAAAATCTTCCGTTTCCAGCGATGTACAAGCCATTATCAATATTGATGGTTTGTCGGATTTTACCTCTGAAGCGGCGCGTCTCCATGAGGATGATCCGCGCAAAAATCCTTCCGCTGCTGCTGTCTGGTTTGGCGGGCGCTATGCAGAGAAAACAGAGTTATGGCATGAAGCATCACCGACTTTTTACGTCAATAAAGATACGCCGCCAATTTTATTTTTGATCAGTGCCCAGGAGCGTTTCAGTATTGGGCATAAAGAAATGATTGAAAAAATGAAGCCATTGGGGGTTCCGTATCAAGTTACCCGGATTCCCGATACTCCGCATTCCTTTTGGCTGTTTGATCCATGGCTACAGCCCTCTGTTGATACAGTGGTTCAATTTTTGGAGCGACAGTTAGTAGATCGCAAGACTAATCAGGTGATACGCTGGTAGTTACATTGGTTTTCCAATAAATGACTTTGGCAAACGGCGACACATATTTGGTTAGCAGCAACACACCACATAACCCCAGAATAACGCCGCTGCTATTGGCGAGCATGTCAGTCATGCTAAAGGTACGCGGTGGATTAAAATGCTGGCCGACTTCTATTGCAAATGAGTAGACAATTAAAAGTGCCGCGCGTTGCCAAGGCGCCCAGTGTGGGCGCGCAAAACTGATAGAAAAGGCAGCAGTAATGTAGCCGGTAAAATGCATTAACAAATCATTAAAGACCGGGACGGAATTTTCTGGATGTGGTGTTAAGCCGAGGTAGGTGTAGAGAACCAATAAAAGATAAAATTGCGTAACACAAAGTAATCGCCACAGCATGAGAATCTTCCTCAAAAAATTTCGGAAAAGATAACAGCTTTGCTGTTTGCAGGCGATCCTGTTGTGTTTATTTAACCAGGGTTACCAGTGGTTCAGCGGCGTAAAGATCTTGTGGCGTGTTGATATTAAAAAACGGATCATAGGTATCTGCAGCAAAGGTCACTTCTACCATTTTTTGTTGTTTAACCCATTCTTGCAAACGCGGTACATCGCCAGTCATTAATTGCTGTTCGATTTTATCCACCAGCGACGCGTGCCAGAGTGCAAACACCGGGTGGCTGCGCAAGCGGGAATTGGCAATGGCGAGTTGGCTGTGATGGGTAGTTGCTGCAGCCAATAACCGGGAAACCAAATCCAGCGGGAAAAACGGTGTATCCGAAGCGAAACTAACCAGCCATTCCGCATTCGGGTTGTCTTTGCGCATCCAACTCAGCCCGGCATGAACGCCCGCGAGTGGCCCCAGGTTACCGGGCAATAAATCCGCTACTACCGGTAACCGGTTACGGGCAAAGCGCAGGCTGCTGCCATTGGCATTTAACAACAATTTTTCCACTTGTGGCTGGGCGCGCTCAACAGTCCGTTGCAGCAGGGTTTTACCTGCGAGTGGCAGTAGGCATTTGTCGCCTCCGCCCATGCGTTTGGCGAGGCCGCCGGCGAGAATAATGCCGACAACGGATTGGGATTTACTCATAAAAATGACGCGTAAAGAGATTGAATAAACAGTCGGTAAAAAAATCTTTAAAAAGGTTCGGCTGGGCCAGGTTTGGTCGATGATTGGCAAAAGGCGTATCCTGGCTAATGGCGCGATAATCCTTTTATTTATGCCGCCTAGTGTAGCCTTTGCATTGCTCAAGAACCATGATTTTTCGCGTGTTTCGCGTAAAAAGCCCGGATATTGGTAGTATTTATCGTCTATCCCTCAGCAATAAATATCGCTAGGATTACAGGCGCCAGTTATCGGCAGGAAAAATCATAATCAAAAACGTAAAAGGAACATGCATGATGCAAAGCACCCCTCAAGGTTTTTTACGCTCTCCGTATTTTTGGGCCGCTTTTTTAACGCTCTCCCTGTGTGCGGCAGTGGCTGCAATAAAACTTATGTTTGTGGCAGCGCCCGGTTTAAATGTGGATATCACCTTTTCACGCGAGCAAGCCGTTGTCGCCGCAAAAAATTTCCAACAGAAACAATTTTCAGATTTAAAAACAGAGCGTTCTGCTGCTGTTTTTATTAGTGATCGCGGACTGCAAAATTATGTTGAACTGGAAGCCGGTGGAATAAAGTCATTTCAAACATTAATTCCACAGTTGGATGCGGTCACTCATTACTGGAAAGTGCGAACATTTTCCCCTGGGCAAGAGGAAGAACTAATTACCGCGTTTAGCCCGCGCGGAGAACCTATTTCGTTTGCCTATTTAATTCCAGAGAAAACACCCGGCGCCGCCCTTGAGGAAAATGCCGCACGCGAATTGGCTGAAAGCGGCGCGCGCAAATTTATGGGGGAGCGTTTTACTGCGTATAAAACATTCGAGACCAAGCAACAGCGACAAGCAAATGGTCGTGTGGATTACACCTTTACCTACGAGCATGCAAGTCTCACGATGGGTGAGGCTCGTTTTCGAATTGCATTAAAAGTAGCGGGTGATCAATTAGTTGCGGTGGATACTTTTAAACATATTCCCCAGGCATTCAATCAACGCTTTGATGAGATGCGCTCGCTCAATACTCAGATCAGTCAAATAGCCAGTTATTTAATGGCCGTGATATTTGGTTTGGGCGGTTTGGTGGGCGGTGGAGTTTGGTTGTTTCGTCGCCATCAATTGCGTTGGATAAAAGCATTTTGGCCGGCGTTGGTTGTCGGGGCAGGGCTGGGAGCAGCGTTAATAGCAAATATGCCAGTTGCCTGGATGAATTATCAAACTACAAGTTCTGCACAAACATTTATTTTCCAACAACTGGCGCAAGCGGGCGGTGCATTTATATTTGCCTCGCTGTTATTTGCGACTATTTATGCTGTAGCGGAAGGGCTTACACGCAATGCTTTTGCGGAGCATCCGCGTTTGTGGGATATGTTTCGCCCGGCGGCGGCATCACCTGAAATTTTGGGGCGATTGTTGGGGGCATTCGCCTGGACCGGATTTTTCCTGCTGTATGCAATGGCATTTTATTGGTTCAGTACAACAGTTCTGGGTTGGTGGACGCCAGCAGATATTAATGTTGATCCGAATATTCTCGCCAGCTGGCGCCCGGCATTGGGGCCAATTTTTACCGCGCTGCAAGCGGGCACCTGGGAGGAATGTTTATTTCGCGCGATTCCATTATCGCTTGCCGTGATCATTGGCAATCACTACGGCATTCGCAACAAACTGGTGATTTTTACCTTGATTGCACAAGCATTAATTTTCGGCGGCGCTCACGCAAATTATCCCAATCTTCCCGGTTACAGTCGCGTCATTGAATTATTTATTCCTGCATTGGTGTTTGGTTTGGTGTACCTGCGGTTCGGATTGATGGTGTCTATGCTCACTCATTTTGAATATGATCTGGTGTTGATGAGCTTGCCGATTTTTACTGCTACTGATACCAGTTTATGGGTTGACAGGTTGTTGGTTATTTTTGCTGGCGCAGCGCCTTTATTGATTTTTGCCTGGGCGCGTTTGAAGCGCGGCCAATTTACATCCTTGGCCAATGAGTGGCGCAATGGTGCGCCTGAAGTTGCAGTTCCTGTAATTGCACCTGAAGCACAGCTTGTTGAAGTGCGTACGAGTGTTCCGGCAGTAAATATCAAACCAATATGGTTAGGGGCGATGGTAATTATTTCTGTTGCTTTGATAATTGCAACGGCAACCAAAGCACCGCGCATTGACTGGTCTCCCTACAGCTATCAAATTGATCGCAACCAAGCCAGAGACGCAGCAGAAAATATTCTGCGCGAAAAAAATATTGTGCTTGATGGCGAATGGCGTTCCAGTGTGATTACTCATAATGGATGGTCGCAACCGCTGGAATATGTATGGCGAGAAACTGGCGCCGACAAAGTCCACAGCTTGATAGGAAAATATCTGGACAAACCTTTTTGGGTAGTTAGCTGGCGCAAATTTGATGGGCCGGTTGAGGAGCGTACAGAAGAGTGGCAAGCCTGGTTGTATCCAGATGGCAGCCTGCATGAGTTAGTGCATAAATTACCCGAGGGCAGGGCAGGGGCCAAGTTATCGCGCGAGCAGGCAATTGCCAAAGCGCAGGACTGGATCCGCAAACTGAATTGGGCAGATCCTTTATCCCTGGAAGAAAAATCGGTGGAGGAAATCCAGCGGCCTGCGCGCAGTGATTGGGTACTGACTTATCTGGATAAGCCTGCGTATGACCATAACAAGGCGAGCGCGGCGATCATCATTAAATTAGCGGGCGATGAAGTGGTGAGTTATGTGCGCACCATTGATATTCCTGAAGCCTGGACGCGCGCCGAAAGCGAAGAATATTCGCGTCAGCAACCCTATCGAATTATTGCGCAAGTGGCGTTGCTCGCCTTGATTGGTTGTGCCGCACTGTGTTTTTTCCGCAAACAAACGGCGCGCCGTTTCAGCATCCGGGCAGCATGGCCATGGATTGCTGTGGGTGTTGTTGCGCAAGTTTTGGTGACCTTACTCTGGTTTGATCAGGTATTGGGTGCTTTGCAAACTACTATGGGATGGTGGGTGCAAATTGCGATGATGCTGTTTGGGATAGGTGTTGCGGTGGTGGCACAAGGCGTGGTTTTATTTTTTGCCGCCCAGGCAATTCACGGACAACGCCCGCGTCCGGACGCTAATCTTGCGCGTGAGTTTATGTTGGGCGCCGCGTTGGCACTGGCATTAACTGGCTTTCGATGTCTGCTGGAGTTGGTCTTACCTTCTACCTGGGCGCCGGGTTCTTATTCAGCGGATTGGGCCACGCCTATCCCCTGGCTCACAACTATCCTGAATGGTTTTAAAGGCGTGTTTCCCTTTGTGATTTTGATTATCCTTGCGATGGGTTTGTTGCGCTTCAGCAACAAGCGCTGGCGCTTTGCATTGATCAGCTTATTGGCGTCGATCTGGCTGATTTGTTCTGCGCTGGCGAGCCGTGAATTTCCCCAATTGCTTGGGCAACAGCTCTACCCATTGATCAGCGTGGCGCTTGCCATGTTGCTGATCCGCTCGCAGCAAATGGGTGTGGTGATTGCCATGTTCGGAATCTTAATTGCGCTGCGCCAATTGGGTGTAATGCAGGCGATTTACCCGGGTGCCCTGTGGCACGGGTTACTCAGCGCGGTAATTTGCAGCCTGTTAACCTATGGATTAGTACGGCATTGGTATAGTCGTGGGGTAGAATAGCTGCCCGCGTCCAGTGAGTGTAAAAAGGCACTGCACCCAGTGCCTTTTTTATTGGTCAACTTATTTTAGGACGGAGCACTGTGTCCCTGATTGATGAATTTTGTGGAGTTGTCTTATGGAATTAAAGCTGGAAGATTTTCGCCGCGAATATACCCAGGGTGGTTTGGATTTTGCGGATCTGGCGGTTAGCCCCTTTGAGCAATTTCAGCGCTGGATGGAGCAGACGATTAAATCTGGCCTGCCTGATCCCAATGCGATGACAGTGGCAACGGTTGATGCGAATGGCCAGCCCTCACAGCGTATTGTGTTGCTGAAACACATGGATGAAAAAGGGTTTGTGTTTTACACCAACCTGAACAGCCGCAAAGCCCAGGAGTTAAAACAAAACCCCAAAATCAGTTTACATTTCCCCTGGTTTTTTCTGGAGCGGCAAGTGAAAGTCTGTGGTGTGGCTGAGCAATTGTCCGCTGCAGAGGTAGTCAAGTATTTTGTCACTCGCCCGCGTGATAGTCAGCTGGGCGCCTGGGCATCGCAGCAAAGCAAACCTATTTCATCGCGCGCATTGCTGATGCAACAATTCGAGGCGATGAAAAATAAATTCGCCAAAGGCGAAATTCCTGTGCCGGATTTTTGGGGTGGTTTCCGTGTGAAGCCTCACCAAATTGAATTCTGGCAGGGCGGTGCTGCGCGCCTGCATGATCGTTTTCAATACAACTTGCAGTCTGACAATTCCTGGTTAATCCAACGTCTGGAACCTTGAATTATACAATTATGGCACTAACGTAGGTTGGGTTAGGCGCGAGCGCAACGAGCGCCGTAACCCAACGAAGTAACGCAAATAAACACCTAAAGACGCTGAACTATATTCGCCCCAAAAAATGAAATTTTTTCAATTTAAAAACCCCGGCGACGCCTCTCAACTTTTTATCGATGAGGGCCCGATGCCAGTACCTAAAGCGAATGAAGTATTAATTCGCGTTCACGCAGCCGGCATCAATCGCCCGGATATTTTGCAACGCCAGGGTTTATATCCACCACCGGCAGATGCGTCGCCAATTCTCGGTTTGGAAGTGGCGGGCGAAATTGTTGCGTGTGGCGAGCAGGTACAGCGTTGGCAAGTGGGCGATAAAGTCTGTGCGCTGGTTAATGGTGGTGGCTATGCAGAATATGCAGTGGCACCAGCGGCTCAGTGTTTACCAATCCCGGAACCATTTTCATTTATTGAAGCGGCAGCGCTACCGGAAACATTTTTCACGGTCTGGCATAACCTGTTTCAGCGCGCGCGATTGCAAGCCGGTGAAAGTCTATTAATCCACGGTGGTAGCAGCGGCATAGGTACCTGTGCAATTCAGCTGGCGAATGTGTTTGGCGCCAAGGTTATTTCAACTGCTGGTTCTGTAGAAAAGTGCACGGCGATTACGATACTTGGCGCAACCGCAATTAATTATCACGAGCAGGATTTTGTAGCGGAAGTTAAAGCCTTGACTGCGGGGCAGGGTGCCAATGTTATTTTGGATATGGTGGGCGGCGATTATATCCAACGCAATTTTTCGGCGGCAGCGAAAGATGCCCGCATCGTGAATATTGCGTTTTTAAATGGCAGTAAAGTGAATATCGATTTGATGCCGTTGATGTTAAAACGATTAACGTTAACCGGTTCTACCTTGCGCGCGCAGCCTGCAGAGGCGAAAGCAAACATTGCGCAGGAGTTGGAAGTGCAAGTTTGGCCATTACTCACAGCGAAAAAAATCAAACCGGTAATCGATTCGGTATTTCCATTTGCACAAGTGGTTGATGCGCATCGGCGGATGGAGTCGAATCAGCATATCGGGAAAATAATCCTGACAATAAACTCCCCTCTTTGAAAAAGAGGGGTCGGGGGAGATTCAATCCCTCCTAGCCTCCCTTTGCCAAAGGGAGGAATTGAAGAGAGTCAAATTATGACAAACGTTTCACAAGCTCACCGTCCCCTTGATGGCATTCGCGTTATCGAAATTGGCCAGCTGCTCGCTGGTCCATTTGCGGGCTGTATGCTCGGCTACTTCGGTGCCGAAGTTATAAAAATTGAGCCGCCGGAAGGCGACCCTATTCGCGGTTGGCGCGTATTGGAAAATGGCACTTCACATTGGTGGCGCAGTATTGGGCGCAACAAAAAAAGCATGACGCTCGATTTAAAAAAAACGGAAGCACAACAAATCGCACGGCAATTAATTGATAGCGCCGATGTGGTCATTGAAAATTTTCGCCCTGGGGTTATGGAAGCCTGGGGTTTAGGGCCAGAAGACATTAAAAAGACTAACCCCAAGATTATTTATGCTCGTATTTCCGGTTATGGCCAAACTGGCCCTTATGCAAGCAAGCCGGGTTTCGCTTCCGTGTGTGAAGGTATGAGTGGATTTCGCTATGTGAATGGATTTCCTGACCAAGCACCGGTGCGTCCCAATTTAAGTATTGGCGATACTATTTCCGGTATTCATGCGGCGCTGGGCATTGCGCTGGCACTCTTGGAGCGTGAACGAAATCCTGCCGGTGCTGGGCAGCTGGTGGATGTTGCGCTCTACGAATCCATGTTCAATTTAATGGAAGCCGTAGTGCCGGAATTTTCCGGTGCTGGCGTCGTTCGTGAGCCATCGGGCACTACGGTGACTGGCATAGTACCTACCAATACCTATCGCTGTAAAAATGGCAAATACGTAGTGATTGGCGGTAACGGCGATTCTATTTTCCAGCGTTTGATGGAGATAGCGGGCCACCCGGATATGGCGCGTGATCCGCGTATGGCCAATAATGCCGGACGCGTGAAGCATGAGTTGGAAATTGATAATGCACTGGCAGCCTGGTGCATGAGCAAGGATTCTGATGAAATTTTGCAATTGCTGGAAAGCGCGCGCGTACCTGCCGGGCCGATTTATAATGTGCGTGATATGTTTGCCGATCCGCACTTTAATGAACGCGGTATGTTCGAGTCGGTGGAGATTAATGGCAAACCCTTAAAGATCCCGGCCATCCTGCCTAAACTATCTGATACACCTGGGCGCACAGATTGGCCTGGTGGAAATATTGGCAGTCACACCCAGGAAATTTTGCAATCGCTATTGGATTATTCGCCAGAAAAAATTCAACAGTTAAAATCTGCAGGTGTTATCTAGATGACTCTTAAACCAGGTTTGTATCGCCATTACAAAGGCAATGATTATTTTGTCTTTCAAGTTGCTACTCACAGTGAGACGCGCGAGCCATTGGTATTTTATCGCTGTTTATATGGTGATTATTCCTGGTGGGTGCGCCCCTTGGAAATGTTTACTGAAACCGTAGAGTTGGCAGGTGAAACTATTCCACGCTTTCGCTTTGTGCGTGAATTAGCAGCGACAGAGCAGGCAAATTATTTAGCGCCTGTGGTGGGTGAAAATGTGGTGAGTGGGAATAATTCGTGATTAATCGTGAATCAGAAAATCTGAACGAGTCAGTCAAGGATTTTTCTGCAGATGACGTTCGTTGGATGGAATACGCCATGCAGCTTGCTGCAAAAGGCGAAGCACTCGGTGAAGTACCTGTAGGTGCCGTCATCGTAAAAGACGGCGCTATTTTGGGCGAAGGTTTTAATCAACCGATTAGTAGCAGTGACCCAACAGCGCACGCGGAAGTTGTTGCATTGCGTCAGGCAGCGAAGCAAATAGAAAATTATCGCCTTGTCGATTCAACCCTCTACGTAACTCTGGAACCATGCACTATGTGTGTGGGCGCTTTGGTGCATGCTCGTATTGCGCGATTGGTGTTTGGTACGGCTGAACCCAAAGCGGGAGCTGTTATTAGCAGAGCGCAGCTATTGGCGAGCGATTATTTTAATCATCATGTGAATTATTCTTGCGGACTTTTGGCAGAGCAATGCCAACATCAACTCAGCAATTTCTTTGCGCAACGTCGCGCACAAAAACGAAAAGAAAAATCATCTGAAAATTAATCTCACTTAGAGAAAATAATTTTCTCTCCGCTTTCGTTATTTTGCTTTATAACTTTTCTGTTTGCGTGACTCTGGCGCCCCTTCTTGATACTTATTCTTGTTAACGATCTGTATTTGTCTGATAGATCCTAACTGTCGCATCAGATAACAAGTAGCATGGCGCGTAAAGTTTCATTTTTGTGAAAAAATACCATTTTTAGAAAAGAATATTTTATTCACCCTATGGAAAATTATTTTCAATATGAGATACTGTTTAACAATAAGAAGAAAATAATTTACAAACCGGAAAATACGATTTTTGGTTATAAGAACAAAGTGCCAAGCGTTATGGATGGCACAAGAAACCACAAACCGTGCGATAACGAGAGAAAGCCAAAAAAGAACAATAGATTGATTTTATTGCTCTTTTCCGTTTCGCCACCCAGCTGTACTTGAATGTCATTTACTCGATGTGAGCCAACTGGCGGTTGATGCTTCGGCGGTTTTTCTGCGCCCGAAAATCAGCTCATTACAACAACACATTCACAACGATAAGGCGCGAACGATGAAAACCCTGATTGTTTATGCACATTTATTGGCTGCCTGCGTTGCTGTGGGCTTATTGCTGATCCAAGACCTGGCTTTGGCCAAAACTCGCGGTGGACGTTTGTCTGAGTCTGCTGTACGCGAGCTCACTAAAGCAGCGGACATTATGTTTGTTGCCCTGGTGCTGTTATGGATTTCTGGCCTGGCGCTGGTGTTGTTGGGGTATTTGGAAAACCCGCAGCAGTATCTGCTGAATGAAAAACTCTGGGCCAAGTTCACTGTGGTTTCGGTACTTACCGTGAATGGTATTGCACTGCATTACTTCAGTTTTCCGCGTGTTATATCCAGCCGTGGCTTGCTGGGACAGCCATCAGTCGACCAGGTTCTGGTGGCTTTGACTGGCGCTGTTTCTTCCGTGTCCTGGTTATTTTCCTGCTACCTCGGCATTGCTCGCCCCTGGAACTACACCGTGGATTACAGCTACGTGATGTTTATCTATTCCGGCTTGTTGGTGTGCGCCTTCATTGTGGCGGGCGAGGTACTGCGTGGTATGCGTAAAAATCAGATTCAAATGACAACCTTGTCAGAGCGCATTTCCGAACAACTTCCCGTAAGTGCTTCACGCAAGTTTGATTAAGGAATTTGCCGGCAATTTGCCGGCTTTTATGGACCACCGCGGCGTCGGTAATTGCCGTGATGTGTTGATGTAGCTCTAGTTTCGACCTGCTGTTTAGTCGACTCAATAACAACCAATAACTGGCTTGGCAACAACCGTTAATCCCCGCCGATTGTTTTCGGTTTTTCTTCGAGGAACGCATTATGAGTAGCTTTAAAGCCTCAGCGAAGAACCCTCGTCCTCTGGGTGTGCTATCGCGCACTTTGGGGGCACTTGGGTTATCACTGGCCGTATCCACGTTTTCCATTCATGCCCATGCTGCCTGTGTGTACACAGTTAGCCAATGGAGCAATGGATTTACAGGCACGATAAAAATAACCAACGAGACCGCTGCAGCGGTGAGTAACTGGAGTGTGAGTTGGCAATATGCGGGCGATAACCGCATTACCAGTGCCTATGACACCACTTTAACCGGTACCAATCCCTACACCGCTAAAAACGCGGGGTGGAATGGCACTATCCAGCCAAATGCAAGTATTACCTTTGGTTTTCAGGGTACTAAAGGTGCGGCTGCGGCAGAGATTCCGGTAATTACCGGCGCGCTCTGTGGCAATACGGCGACATCAAGCTCGACTGCTGTTTCCAGTTCTCTGGCACCCAGTAGCTCTTCCCGCTCAAGCAGTTCTACAACAGTGAGCAGCTCGATTGTACCCAGCAGCTCCTCACGCTCCAGCAGCTCAGTTGCGCCAAGCAGCGCTGCTCCCAGCTCAGTGGCATCCTCATCAGTAGCTGCAGGAGGTTGGACTCTGAATACCACTGATTCCTACCTGAATTTCGCAACTACTAAAAATACCCATAATCTGGAGGTTCATAACTTCACTAGTATTGGCGGCGATATCAGTTCGGCCGGTGTTGCCACACTGACCATTGATTTGAATACCGTGAATACCGGTGTGGCATTGCGCGACCAGCGTATGCGCGATCTGTTGTTTGAAACAGCGGCTAATCCAACCGCAACAGTGACAGTCAATGTTCCGTCGTCCCTGATCAGTGGTTTGGCGGTGGGTCAAGCGACTCAAACTGATATTACCGCCAGCCTGAATCTGCACGGTGTAACGGCCAATATCACCACCAAAGTCTCTGTGCAGAAACTGACTGCTACGCGCGTGGTAGTGCAAAGCTTGCCGCCGGTATTGGTTAAAGCCGAAACCTACAATCTGACCGCAGGTGTTGAAGCACTGCGTGCAGCGGTGGCAATTGCTTCGATCAACGCCTCTGTCCCTGTGGACTTTGCGCTCGTCTATGACGCCCGTTAATTGGATGAAGCAGAGAGAGAAATTATCATGAAAAAATTATTGCAAGTATCGATGCTCTCCAGCGGGATTGCTCTGGGCCTGATGGCTTCCAGCGCGGCAATCGCCCAGGGAGCTGTGCGTGAAGAACGTGGGTTACAACGGTAACCTGCCAGCGAGTGGTACGGTTTCCTTCGGCTATATCGCCACCAACCCTGGTGCGGCGCCAGTTGATTACACTCTGAATGGCCTTGCTTGTGGCGGTACTGCGGCCAGCAGCAGTGTAGCGAGTAGTGTTGCCAGCTCTACTGCTTCCAGCGTAGCGCCAACCAACGCTGCACGTTGGTTGTTGGATGCCGCTAACTCCAACTTCTATTTCACTTCGGTTAAGAGAAGTACTCTGGGTGTCGAGACACCGGAAAACTTTACCTTTACCCAACTGCAAGGCACTGTATCTCCAACGGGTCAAGCGACGCTGACCATTCCTTTGGCGAGCATCAGCACTAACAATGTTACGCGCGATCCGCGTATGCAGAGCATGTTGTTTGAAACTGCTTACCTACCCAGCTTGCACTTCACCACCCAGTTGGACTTGGCTGCATTGGATGCCCAGGCACCAGGCAGTATCAAGGTGCAAAGTGTGACGGGTAATCTGGTGTTGCACGGTGTGGTGAAATCTATCGTGTTTGACGCGGTGGTAATGAAACATGCCAACAACAGCGTGAGCTTTTCTCCACGTAAACCTATCGTTATCAACTCGGTTGATTTTGAGTTGAACGCCGGTGTGGAAGCTCTGCGTGCGATCGCTAATCTGGGCACTATCGGTGAAAAGGTTCCGGTGTACTTCAAGATGTTCCTGAACCGCGACAACCCAACTAATGTGCCTGCCATTAGCCTGCCTACGGCACCTGTTGCGCCTACTGGTCTGACAGGGACTACTGTTGCCTCTGGCGCCAGCCTGAATTGGGCTGATGTCAGCAGTAACGAAACTGGTTTCCTGGTACGTCGTAAAGGTGCTGATGGTCGCTGGGCAACAGCGGGCAACCTGGGCGCTAACAGCGTTAGCCATTTGGATGCGCTGAGTGTATCTGGAACCTATGACTACAAAGTGCTGAGCTACACCGACAGCATTCCATCGGTTGCAACTGCGCCTATTAGTCTGATCTATGATAACGGTTCAAGCTCATCGGCAAGTTCAACATCGGTGGGTTCTTCTGTTTCATCTGTGAATTCATCAGTGCGTTCTTCTTCTGTGAGCCAGAGCTCCAGCAGTGCTGGTCCGATTGTTGGAAATGCAGCTAACGGTTCCAGTCTCTGGCAGCAGCGTTGCTATGCTTGTCACGGTGATACTGAGAAATTTACTGACGGTAGCTTTGCGATCCCGGTTAATCCGAACCGCGCTTACTACTACCAAACCAAGGGCGAGCAATTGGCATTGCGCGATTACATCGCCAAGTACATGCCGCAAGGGGAAGCGGGCAGTCTTACCGCGCAAAACGCAGCTGATCTGGAGGCTTTCCTGTTCACCAAGCGTGCACCCTCTGATGGTATTCCGGATAACAGCATTGCTTCATTCTCTTGCCCAAGCACGGCAACGGCGCCTGGTCAACGTGTACTGCGCTTGCTGACTCGCGCGGAATACCAACGCTCTGTTCGCGACCTGGTGAATTATCAACAAGACGTAATTTCGCGCTTGCCAGACGATGCAATTTCAGGTGCTTTCCAGAACAACAACCAATTGTTGATCGATAGCGCACGTTATACCTCTTACGTATCAACGGCTGAGCGTATCGCTGATGACGTTGCGACCCGCTGGAATGCGGTGTTGGCTTGTACTCCAGGTGCTGCGGGTTGTACTGACAAGTTGGTAAATGATTTGGGTCAACGAATTTTCCGTCGCCCGCTGTCTACCACTGAAAAAACAGATTACCTGGCGTTGGCTAAGGGTACTGCCGATGGTCGCACTGAAGCAGAAGGCATGAAAGTAGCGTTGGCGGCAATGTTGTCTTCACCGCAATTCCTGTATCGCTCGGAGTTGGGTGAATTGTCTAGTGGCAGCATCTACAAGCTGAACGCTTACGAAATTGCTACTTATCTGGCGTACACCTTCACGGGTTCGACTCCAGATGCCAATTTGATTGCGGCAGCAGCACGCGGTGACTTGAATACAACTGCCGGCATTCGTACTCAAGCGGCAACCCTGATGAACTCAGCTAATACTAAAGTTCTGATGGGCGAGTTGGTTAACCGTTGGTTGGGTACCGAAAAACTGGCCACCCAAAACAAAGTGGGTGTCGCTAACTTCGCGACCCTGGCGGGCGATATGCAGTTGGAGTTAGGTAAAAACTTCTCGGCGGCGGTATTGGATCCAGCTTCAACCTTCGCAACGGTTTACAACCCTAACTTCACCTACGTTAACCAACGTTTAGCGACTCACTACGGTTTGACTTTCAGCGGTACTGCGGATGCGGATGGCTTCGTGAAAGCTAACACCAGTGATCGCGGCGGTATTCTGGTATCCGGTGCGTTCATGTCCCGTTATGCACGTGACAATGACGCCAACCTGATTACACGTGCGGTAGCTGTGCGTCGTAAGTTGATGTGCCAGGATATTCCTGAGCCACCATCAGGTGTTTCTCTGGACCGTGAAGCTTTGGCTAAGAAACATGCAGCCTTCTTTGCTGATCCAAAAACGACCGAGCGCATGATCGCGGACAAAATTACCGAGCCAACAACCTGTTCTAACTGCCACTTGGAAATCATTAACCCACTGGGCGGCGGCATGGAAAACTTCGATGCAACCGGTCGTGTGCGCACGTCAGACTTAAGGGGCAATGCGATCGATGCGTCAGCAGTGTTCTTCTCGCCCTATCAGAAGTTGCAATTTACCAATGATCCGGATCGCGTCATTTACAAACCTGAGATTGTCTTCAACGGTGCGAAAGATCTGGCTCGTCTGATGGTTGAGCAACCTGATATTTCCAAACAAGCCAAAGCCTGTCTGGCAACTCAGTTTGTGAGCTTCAGCAGCGGCGTGAGTTCGCTCTTCCTGATCGACAAGGACAAGACGCGTGAAGTGCCTTTCAACATGTCTGATGCCGAGAAAACCGCCTATCGCTGCAACATTGAGAAGTTAACCAACGTGCTCAATACCAGCGGACCGCGCGCCATGTTGCAGGAAATTCCTGCGCTGGATTCTGTGATCTACCGGCAGGAGTGGGCGCGCTAAGGCGCGCTCCATTCTCCTTGTAAACGAATTGGAGTCAAAAAAATGAGATATAAAGATTGCTTCGATAAAGAACGCCGGGATTTCCTGGGTGCAGTTAAACGTTCGGGTATTGCACTAGGCGCAATTCAAGCTTCCAGTATGCTCGCGGGTGTTCTGATGGCGCGCGTTGCCGAAGCGCAAACCGGCCCAGGTAAATCCGTAGCTGTGTTTATGCCCGGTGGTTGTACCCCGGCGAAGTTTTTCCCAACCGGCAGTACTTTGCCGATCCAAACTGCACCGCTGCAAAGTCATTATGCGGCGGGCCGCATTGCGCTCTTGAAAAACGCCACCATGATGAACGGTGGTCACGGGGTTATGTTCAACCGTTTCAACGACCCAAACCCTTGGGGTAAGCAAAGCTTTGATGTGAATTTGGGTAAAACCCTGAGCGCAAACTCAAACGCACCGGTGAAATGGTTGAATCTGGGAACAACGCCCGTTTCAGAGCTGTCGCGCGATTCTAACGGCATTCCTACCATCACTAGTCCGCAAGCAGCGTTGGATGTTTTGTTTGCCGGAGGTACTGGCGGTGGCGGCGGGGGCGCAGTTGCCCCGCGTAAATCGCTGGTCGATGTGCACTTCAAGGCGGTCAATGAGCTGAAAACCAAGTTGGGTCAACATGAGAAGGACAAGCTGGATAGCCATTTCAACGCTATTCGCGAACTGGAGAGTACCATCAGCTCAACCAACACTGGAGGCAGCTGCCCTACGATCAGTAACACTAGCGCAGTCGGCTTTGATGCGACCTCACGTCTTATGACCGACATCGCGGTGTTGGCGCTGAGCTGTAATTTGTCTTACTCGGTCTCGTTGGCCTTCGGTACTGACGAGCATACCCATGTACTCGACGGTGCCATGATCAAAAACACTCAAGGTGTTTACACTCCGCGACCTTCTCACGACTCACATCACAATCAGGGTAACCCAAGCTACGCCGGCTACTACGACCAGGATGTGACTTATTACATGTCGCTAACGCAGCAGTTGTTGGATAAGTTGTTGGCCAAGGGTTTGATGGATTCGACCGTAGTCACCCAGGTTTCTGACATGGGGAATGTCGATGCTCACGGTGGCCAAAACTGCCCAATGTTGGTGGCTGGTGGCGGTGTGCGCGGCGGTGTCATTGATGTGGGTGGTTTGAGTCAGGTGAACCTGTTCCAGACTGTTGGTGTGCGTCTGAAGGCAAACCAGGGTACCAACGGTAGTCTGTTCAGAAACTGGAGTGGCACAACCATCTCTGGCTTGTTTTAACGCTTAATAACGACAGCGGGCAGCTCGCCAACTCTGGCTGCCAATGCTGGAAGCAGGGAAGTTTCATTCGGCCGGTTGCAAAGTGTGTAGGAGAGCCACTTTGTGCACCGGCTTTTTTATTGGCCGGTGTTTAATGACTGAGGTTTTGATAGCAAGGGAAATGTTGGAACCATAAATGAGTTGGGGCCGCATTAGCGGCCCCATACTGAATCTATCCTTAGGTCGAAGTAGTCAATCTGCGACGAGTTTCCTTTCGAATCCCTGACCGCCTTTCCTCCTGCGCTAGTGCAATCCCTTGATGCCTCCCGAGGCATCGCGTCCTTAACAGGTGGGCGCATCCATTGACCTTTCCTGGCCAGCACACATCATTGTCTACTTCCTTGATGGTTCCCATTATCCGGATTGGGCAACTGCCGAACTAGTCGCAAATTTCGCTATGTTTTGTAGGAAATTGACTACAACCTATAACTGAAATTATAAAATAGCCTCTACTTTATAACTTTATAGCAGGGGATGTACTCTCTGCCGGGCAATTTCATGCGGTTTTGCCGTGCAAATGACTCAAGCAGCTCATCTACCGGGTGCATGATCTCGTAGTCGCCATGCAACTCAAAGTGCCCGAATTTCTCTATCGCACAAATACCTTCCTCCTTGACGTTACCGGCCACTATGCCGGAAAAAGCCCGGCGTAAATTTGCGGCCAATTGGTTTACTGGCTGGTTCTTGTGCAGCTCCAGGTTGCGCATATTGTCGTGGTTGGGAATAAAGGGCTGCTGCAAGTCCGGGCTGATTTTTAGTTGCCAGTTGAAGTAGTAGGCATCATCACTGTGTTTGCGGAATTCGCGTACTTTCTTAATACCCTCTTTCATTTCACGTGCAACAGCATCAGGGTCATTTACGATAATTTTGTAATGGGACTGCGCCTCGGCACCCAAGGTATCGCCGATAAACTTATCCACTCGCTTGAAGTATTCAGCCGAGCTTTCCGGGCCGGTAAACACCAGCGGGAAAGGAATATCTTTATTATCCGGGTGCAACAAAATACCGAGGATATAAAGGATTTCTTCAGTGGTACCGGCGCCACCCGGGAACACAATAATGCCATGCCCCAAGCGCACAAATGCTTCCAGACGTTTTTCAATATCCGGCATGATTGCCAACTGGTTAACAATTGGGTTGGGCGCCTCCGCTGCGATAATTCCCGGTTCGGTAATACCGATATAGCGGCCATTATTAATGCGTTGTTTAGCATGGCCGATAGTGGCACCTTTCATCGGGCCTTTCATGGCGCCCGGGCCACAGCCGGTACAAATATCCAGACCGCGTAAACCTAATTGGTAGCCAACTTCTTTGGTGTAGTCATACTCGATACGATTAATAGAATGACCGCCCCAACAGACCACCAGATTCGGGTCTAAGCCCGGTTTTAATAAATTGGCATTGCGCAGCATATGGAATACGGCATCGGTGATGCCTTCCGAGCTGGATAAATTAAATTTGGGATTGCCGTTAATTTCGTCGTTGGTGTAAATCACATCGCGTAGAACAGTAAACAGGTGCTCACTGATACCGCGAATCATTTTGTCATCGACGAAGGCATTGGTCGGTGCATTTTTTACCGCGAGCTTAATGCCGCGCTCTTCTTGCACAATGCTGATATCAAAATTCTTGTAGCGCTCCAGCAATTCTTTGCCATCGTCCAGATCGTTGCCAGTATTTAGGACAGCAAGAGAGCAACTGCGAAATAATTTATACAAACCACTTTGGCTGGAGTCCAAGAGTTTGGCTACTTCCATTTTGGAAAGAATATTAAGTTGATCGATGGGGGATATTAATGCATCTATCGTTTTATAGTCGCCGTTAGCATGGAGTTCAGGTTGATTGGGGTTAAGGTTGCTCATGGTATTCCTTAGCATTCAGTGATGCGCTGGTCGGTAAAATTTCTAAGGCAGATGTTACCAGTGTAGTGTTATTTTGTTAGCTGTGTATGCTGCTCGCATCACTCTGCCTGACAAAGCGTTAAAAAAACGGATAATTCTAGCGGGTAGTGCAAAAATTAATCGAAAAGAGGTGCGTATGAGTTATTTGCCGTGTGTTGAAGTGGAAAATTCTCGTGGTGTGCCGGTGACCGCGAGTGTGATCTGGTTGCATGGCCTTGGGGCGGATGGGCATGATTTTGCACCTTTGGTTCCTGAACTACAGTTACCCGCTTCCTTGTCGATTCGTTTTATTTTCCCTCATGCACCGCAAATTCCAGTCACTGTAAATGGTGGCTATTTTATGCCTGCCTGGTATGACATCCTGGAAATGAACCTGGAGCGAAAAATTGATGAGGCTCAACTCGTTGCCAGTGCAAAAGCAGTTCATAATTTAATTCTTCGCGAGATTGAACGTGGTGTTTCTGCTGAGCGAATTATTCTTGCCGGTTTTTCGCAGGGTGGGGCAGTGGTATATCAGGCGGGCTACACATTTGATAAGTCTCTTGCCGGATTTTTGGTGCTATCCAGTTATTTTGCTACTCACCATACTATCAACATTAACGAAGCTAATAAAAATACACCCTTGTTGATTCAGCATGGTACAGGTGACCCGATAGTGTCCCCTGTGTTGGGTGAGTGCGCCTTCCAATTTGTGCAGGGGTTTGATGGCAACGTGAATTATGAAACCTATGCGATGGAGCATACGCTCTGCGGGGAGCAGATAATTTCCATATCGCGTTGGTTGCAGGAGCGGTTAGCTTGATCTTCATCTACTCAGTTAAGCAAGCTGGATCAAACAGATATTCTCCGTTGACCCAATCAACAATTTCCTGTGCAAATGGATTGGGTAGAAATTGCTGGTAGGTATTGCGCAGATTTTCTTTTTCGTCATCAGTTAATTTTTTTAAACCTTCATCTTGCAATTGCGAAATATCTTTTTGTAATTGTGCTGCAAGCAGGTTGCCGCATACTTTCTCACACAGCTCCACGAATAGTTGTTCGGGATTGTATTGATTTTGTAATTCATAAGCCGCAGGCAAGCTGGCAAGGGGAATTTGCGAAAGCCAGGCTTGATTCATAGGGTTGAGTGCGTGGCCCGCGATATTGCCCGGCAGTGAGGCGTGGGTTTTATCAACCGGGCGCAACTGCAAAAAATTGGACTTAACAGCTCCGTCATTGACCGGGTAGTTATCCCATAAAAATGGCTTTCGTCCGAGTAATTCAGAGACTTTATTCAAATGTGATTGTGAATAACCGGTGGAGCAAACTTTTTCTCCTGTCCAAAACATATCTATCGCCGGGTCAAGACGATGGGCAAATGTTTGCCAGTAATTCTCCGGTATAACGCCAAATACTTTTTCCAGCACTGGATCAAAACTGTAATAGGTAGGGCAAAAAATTATTTTTTTTGCTGTTGATTCCTGTGCTGCTTGATGGGCTATATCAATTTGAATTTGTGCCAGCCCGGGAATATCGCCACGCATATCATCAAATAAAATGCAGAGAATGTCTGGCGCCAATTCATTAATTTGCTGGATACGTTGTGTGAGTAGTGTACGTTGATCGCGTGAAGCATCCAGATAGATTTCATGGGGGCTTAGGCCGATACCAAATTCGACATCGACACTCCGATAGGTTTCTCGTAATTTTTGCAATTGTTGTTTTTCATTAACAGGCCAATCCAATTGCCAGTGTTTGCGCAAGTGTTTGTCGCTTTTTGGTGCGTAAATATAAAATTTGAACTGATGTTGTGCGAGAAATTGTGCATAAACTTCGCGTATGCTCCAACTCCAATGCCTGCCGAAAAATCCTTCGATGACGCCTATTGGTGTTGTATGGATTTTATTCACAGGACTTGGGGATTCAGGCATGTTTAAATATCCGGGCAATTTTATTGTGAGTTTGTTGTTTCTGGCAGTTAAAAATACGTTGGGTGTTTATGCAAAAAACTTCAGTACAGCTGAAGTTATTGCGCAATTTTCTCGGTGTAAACTCCATGATAATTGTCGGCTGCCGTCGCGCGCAGCAGCTTGTGGTTTAATTGACACCTAAAACCCATCTGCCTATCATAGCGGCCTTTTTGAGCCGGACAATTTTTGTTTGCTATTGCAGATTTTTTCAGGGATTTTTTCAGTTTTTGCTGTTATTTCAATAGATGGCTTCTTTCTATAAGACTCTCTCTTTTTAAAGCAAAAATCTAGGATGGTATGCGTGCGAGGGTGTTTTGCTGTAGGAAGTTTATCCTTTCTCTGGTTTGCCCTGGTGGCGATATATAAGTAACGGCAATTGAGTATTTGCAAAAGGCGTAGACCTGCAAGTTCGGTCCTGGTACCCCACTAACAGCATTAACTAACAACGACAATAGGAATCAACCACCTGTTTTAGGAATGCCACCTATGCAATTTGTTTGCGGAGTAGTAAATGACTAATCCAACCCTTCGTCCTACTGATTTACCATCCTGGAAGGCCCTAAGTGCCCATGCGGCCCAGTTGAAAACGCAGCATATGAAAACGCTGTTTGCCGCCGATGATAAGCGTTTTGACAAGTTCTCCCTGCAGCTCCCCAATTTCCTGTTTGACTACTCCAAAAACCTGATTACTGACGAAACCAAAGCGGCATTGCTGTCTCTGGCGAAAGAAGCTGAGGTAGAAACCTGGCGCAGCCGTATGTTCGCCGGCGAGCATATCAATGCCACTGAAGATCGCGCCGTTATGCACGTTGCCCTGCGCGATAAATCTGCTAACCCGATTGTGATTGATGGTGCAGATGCTCGCCCGGCGGTGAATGCCGAGCTGGAGCGTATGCGCAAGCTAAGCGAAAAGCTCCGTTCCGGTGCATGGACTGGGTATACCGGTAAAACTATTACCGATATCGTGAGCATCGGGATTGGCGGTTCAAACCTGGGGCCCTTGATGGCCTGTGAGGCGCTTAAGGCCTATAGCGATAAGCGTTTCAATATCCACTTTGCCTCTAATATTGATGGCGTACAGATTGCAGAAGTATTGGAAGGGTTAAATCCTGAAACTACCTTATTTGTGATTTCCTCCAAAACCTTTACTACTCAGGAAACCATGACCAATGCCCGCACAGCGGAGCAATGGTTTATGAAGGCTGCAGGCGACAAGTCTGCAATTGCCAAGCACTTTGTGGCGGTATCTACCAACCGTAAGCTGGTAACTGCCTTTGGTATTGCCGAAGAAAACATTTTTGATATGTGGGATTGGGTTGGCGGTCGCTTCTCCCTTTGGTCAGCCATTGGCCTGCCGATTGTTCTGTTTTTGGGCTATGAGCTGTTTGATGAGCTGCTGCAAGGCGCCTATGAAATGGATCAGCATTTCCAAACTGCACCTTTGGCGGAAAATGCGCCGGTGATGCTGGCATTGGTGGGCATCTGGAACCGCAATTTCCTGGGTTATCCGGCGCACGCCTTGCTGCCCTACGATCAATGCCTGCACCGTTTCCCGGCCTATATGCAACAGGCAGAAATGGAGAGCAATGGCAAATCCGTTAACTGGGCAGGCGAACAAATTTCCTATGCCAGTGTGCCTTTGGTGTGGGGTGAGGTGGGTATCAATGGACAGCATGCCTTCTATCAGATGCTGCACCAGGGCACCGATATTATTCCGGCGGACTTTATCGGTTCGGTAACCCCGACTGTTGCTGTCGAAGGTCATCACGATGCCTTAATGGCCAACTTCTTTGCCCAAACCCAGGCGTTGATGCTGGGAAGTGATGCTGATCAGGTTCGCCGCGAGTTGACTGCCAAAGGGGTAAGCCCGACGCGTATTGAAGAAATCGTTGAACACAAGGTGCATCGCGGCAATCGCCCGACCAACACTATTTTATTGAACAAAGTGGATGCCCGTACGCTGGGTGCCTTGATCGCGCTTTATGAGCACAAAATCTTTGTTCAAGGTATCATCTGGCGCATTCACTCCTTTGATCAATGGGGTGTGGAGTTAGGCAAGGTGCTCGCGGCGGGTATCCAACCAGAACTGGACGTGGCCAGAGCCACCAATGCCAGTCACGATGCCTCAACCCGTAACCTGATTGATTTCTACAAGCGCGCCAAGGCTGTCAAATAAATGGCTGCCAAATAAGACAAGTAAACGACAAACATACTGCAGGAACTTTCCTGCAGTATGAGAAGGCCGAGAGACAAAAATATCCAGGTGCCGGGCAATGTACCCGGCTCCATGTGCGAGTGGTTCGCACAGACTTCGCAGGCAAATAGCGTGTGCCAGTACAGACCCAATGAGCAATGGTATTCCCATGACTGACGTGTTAACTACAGATCCGAGACTTGTCGAAATTACCGAGCGCATCATTGCGCGCAGTAAAGATACCCGCGCAGCCTATCTGGCGCGCGTTAATAAATTCCGCAGCAATGGTCCTGCGCGTCATCACTTGGGTTGTGCCAACCTCGCGCACGGTTTTGCCGCGTGTAATGCGTCAGATAAAGAGGCTCTGGCTGAAGGGCAGGCACCTAACCTGGGTGTGGTTTCCGCCTATAACGAAATGCTCTCTGCGCACGTTCCCTATGGTGAATACCTGGAGCCGATCAAGGCTGCTGCCAAAGAAATGGGTATGACAGCGCAAATGGCAGGTGGTGTTCCCGCCATGTGTGACGGCGTGACCCAAGGCTTCCCGGGCATGGAAATGTCCCTGTTTAGCCGCGATGTTATTGCCATGAGTACGGCGATTGCGTTGTCCCATGACATGTTCGATGGTGCGATTTGCCTGGGTGTGTGCGACAAGATTGTTCCTGGCCTGATGATAGGCGCCTTGTCTTTTGGCCAGTTGCCAATCGTATTTATCCCGGCCGGGCCTATGACTCCCGGCTTGTCCAATGCGGAAAAAGCCAAGGCGCGCCAATTGTTTGCAGAAGGCAAAGTGGGTCGCAAAGAGCTGTTAGCGGCCGAAAGCGCGTCTTACCACAGTGCTGGCACCTGTACCTTTTACGGTACTGCCAACACCAACCAGATGTTGATGGAAATTATGGGGATGCATTTACCCGGCAGTACTTTCATCAACCCTTACACCGAAATGCGCGATGCGCTCACGCGTGCCCACGTACATCAATTGACGCGAATCACCCGCGCAGAAAGCCGCGTAACCCTGGCCGAAATCGTCACCGAAAAGTCTGTGATAAACGGCATTGTTGGTTTGATGGCTACCGGTGGTTCAACCAATCATGCTATGCACATAGTGGCAATTGCCCGCGCAGCGGGAGTGATCGTTGATTGGCAGGATTTGTCTGACATTTCCGATATAATCCCGCTCATGTGTCGTATCTATCCGAACGGTCTGGCCGATGTAAACCGCTTCCAGGCCGTAGGTGGTATGGGCTACCTGATTCGCGAACTGCGCGCTGCTGGCCTGTTGCACGATGATGTAAAAACCATCATGGGGGCAGAAGGCGGTTTGTCGCACTACACCAAAGAGCCCTTCATGGAAAATGGCGAACTGGTTTGGCGCGATGCAGTGGCGGAAAGTCTGGATGATTCAGTGTTGCGCCCGGTCTCCAAACCATTTGCACCGGAAGGTGGTTTGCGTCTGTTGAAGGGTAATATTGGTCGTTCGGTGATCAAAATTTCTGCGGTTAAGGCTGAGCATCGCATGGTTAAGGCGCCCGCCATTGTTTTCCATAGTCAGGAAGAATTGCAGTCAGCCTTTAAGCGCGGTGAGTTGGAAAAAGATTTTATTGCGGTAGTGCGTTTTCAGGGACCCAAAGCCTGTGGTATGCCAGAACTGCACAAGCTGACGCCGCCGTTGGGCGTGCTGCAGGATCGCGGCTTTAAAGTGGCGCTGGTTACTGATGGCCGTATGTCCGGTGCCTCTGGTAAGATTCCGGCGGCCATCCATATGACCCCGGAAGCGCTGGATAATGGAGTTATCGGTCTGATCCAGACGGGCGATTTGATTGAATTGGATGCTGAAACAGGAACCTTGCAGTTGCTGGTCAGCGATGAAGACCTGGCCAAGCGCCAGTCTGCACAATGCGATTTAACCAATGTCCACTATGGCATGGGGCGCGAATTGTTTGCACCCTTCCGCGCCTCGGTGGGCTTGGCTGAAGAAGGAGCTACAGTGTTTAACTGGTAAGCAGTTAAATTCGACCCCGAACCCGTGTTCGGGGTCTTCGTTTTAAAAATACGCCGGATTTTAACAAGGCGTTTTACACGTATATCCACTGTCCAGATTCATAAACAGGATTACTCCTCATGCTCGAAGCGTTTGATTTTGTCATTTTTGGGGGCGCTGGCGATTTAGCCCTGCGCAAGTTGATACCCGGTCTTTACCGTGCCCATCGCGAAGGCTCATTGCCTGCCGGCGCACGTATTATTCCGACATGTCGCAATACCCAAATGGTCGCCGAGTACAAAAACAAAGTGCGCGACGCCGCTGAAAAGCATTTGGGTGGTGATGAGTTTGTGGCAGCTGACTGGGATGAGTTCGCCAAATGCCTGTTCCCTGTCTTTGTCGACATAGGTACCAAAGACGAGCATTGGGATGCGTTGGCGCAATTGCTGAACTCCGGTGGCAACAGCCAGCGCGTGTTCTATCTCTCAACACCGCCTTCAGTGTTCAGTGTGTGTTGTAAGCATCTGCATGAAACCGGCCTGATTACTGATACTGCGCGCGTAGTGGTGGAAAAACCGCTTGGCTATGACGCTAAAACCGCAGAAGAAATTAACAGCCAGATTGCTGAATATTTCAAAGAAGATGCGATCTTCCGTATCGATCATTACCTTGGCAAAGAAACAGTACAAAATCTGCTGGCGCTGCGTTTTGCCAACGGCATGTTTGAGCACTTGTGGGACGCCAAATCTATCGATCACGTACAAATCAGCATTTCTGAAACAGTGGGCCTTGAAGGTCGCGCGAGTTTCTATGATGGCGCTGGTGCCCTGCGCGATATGGTGCAAAACCACATCCTCCAGTTGTTGTGCCTGGTGGCTATGGAGTCACCTAACAAGATGACTGCCGAGCGTATTCGGGCAGAGAAATTGAAAGTACTGGAAAGCCTGCGCCCACTGACGGGTAATACCGTTAAATACAACACTGTGCGCGGCCAATATGTGGCGGGCGAGTTGGGCGGTAAACAAGTTCCCGGTTACCTGGATGAGTTGGGCCAGCCAAGTAACACCGAAACTTTCGTGGCAATTCGCGCTTACATTGATAACTCCCGCTGGGCCAACGTGCCTTTCTATCTCCGCACCGGCAAGCGCATGAAGCAGCGCTTTGCGGAAATTGTTATTCAATATAAAGATGTTGCACACCGTGTGTACCCCGAGTCTGCCGGTGCCGCTACGCCAAACCGTTTGATCATCCGTCTGCAGCCGGAAGAAAGTATCAAGATCATCATGGTGTCTAAAGATCTGGAAAAACATGAGACTCATTTGCGCCCTGTTGTGTTGAACTTGAACTTTGCGGACACCTACAAAGATTTTTACTCAGATGCTTACAAGCGTTTGATGCTGGATGCCGCTGCCGGTGATGCAAGTTTGTTTATTCATCGCGCCGAAGTTGATGCAGCCTGGGCCTGGATTGACCCGATTATCGACGCCTGGCAGCGTCCGGAAAACAAGCCCCACGGCTATATGGCGGGCAGCTGGGGTCCGCAAGCCTCTGCACAAATGTTGGCTAGTGATCGTCGTCGCTGGTTCTCCATTGATGAAGTTCTGTCGGGAGCCGATCAGGAATGGTAAGCGAGCGTTTATTTGATAATCGCGCGGACATGATTGCCGCGCTGCAAACTGAATGTGAAAGTGCATTGCGCACAGCCATTGAAGAGCGCGGTGAAGCGACATTTATGGTATCTGGTGGCAGCACGCCTGAGCCTCTTTATAAAGCATTAAGCAACTCCGATCTGGATTGGGAGTCTGTTTATGTCGCGTTAGTGGATGAGCGCTGGGTGGATTTTGAACACGATAAAAGCAATGAAGCTTTTACCGTCAAGCATCTCATTCAAAACAAAGCCGCCGTTGCCAATTTGGTCGGTATGAAAAATTCTGCAGAAACTGCGGCAGAGGGTTTGGCGGATTGCGAAGCGGCTTACCAGCAATTGGCGCAGCCTTTTGATATCACCATTTTGGGAATGGGTTCTGATGGACACACTGCTTCACTATTCCCTCATGCACAGGGATTGGATGATGCGTTGAATCCGGAATCCAACGAACTTTGTGCCGCGATTACTGCGAAGCAAAGTGAAGTGACTGGTGCGATCGTCGAGCGTATGACCTTGTCTCTGGCGGGGTTGCTGCGCTCCAAAGTGCTTATCTTATTAATTACCGGCGATGAAAAATTGGCGGTATTGCGCGCGGCGCAAGCGGAAGGTGATGTAAAGGATATGCCGATTCGCGCTGTGCTGCGTCAGCAACAAGTGCCGGTTGTCGTTTACTGGGCACCTTAATTAATTGCGAATTCCGAACAGCTCTTGCAACGGGGTTGTATTTCGAACTTATTGAACAACGAGGGATATACAGTGGCTTTAACTATCGATCAAATTGTCAAAGTAGCGCCAGTCGTGCCCGTTATGGTGGTAGAGCGTATTGAAGATGCAGTGCCTTTGGCGACTGCGCTCTATAACGGCGGCTTGAAAGTGTTGGAAATTACCCTGCGTACTCCCTGTGCTCTGGATGCGATTACCGCGATGGTAGAGGCTCTGCCAGAGGATGCCGTTATCGGTGCAGGCACCATTATCACTCCAGCCGATCTGGAAAAAGCCGTAAAGGCCGGTTCTACCTTTCTGGTCAGCCCTGGCACTACTCCGGCATTAATTGAAGCAGCAAAAGCATCGCCAGTACCATTATTGGCTGGGGTTGCTACTCCAACAGAAGCTATGCACCTGTATACCCAGGGCTTTACGCACCAAAAGTTTTTCCCGGCTGAAGCTGCGGGCGGCGTGCCAATGCTGAAATCAATTGCTGGCCCACTGCCACAAATTACTTTCTGCCCAACGGGTGGAATTGATTTGGCGAAGGCGCCCAGCTATCTCGCGTTGCCCAATGTACACTGTGTTGGTGGAACCTGGATGGCGCCGAAAGAATTAATGAAAGCCGGTCGCTGGGATGAAATTGAGCGTCTTGCGCGCGAAGCAGCCAGTCTGCCTCGCTAAGTGAAAAGTGTGTAGGGGGCGCAATTGATTGCGCCCCTGTGTTTTTAAAATCCATGGGTGCAATTTATTTGCGCCCCTACAGCAAAAGAATCAGTGAAAAAGGTTAGGAGAAAGCAATGACTATTAGAGTGGCAATCAACGGTTACGGTCGTATCGGTCGCAATGTTCTGCGTGCGTTGTACGAATCAGGCAAGCGCAGCCAAATCCAGATCGTTGGTATTAATGACTTGGGTGATGCTCACCTGAATGCTCATCTCACCAAATACGATTCTGTTCACGGTCAATTCAACGGTACTGTGAAATATGAAGGCAGCTCTATGTTTGTTAATGGCGATGAGATTCGCATTACTGCTGAGCGCGACCCAGCAAAATTGCCTTGGGCTGAATTGAATGTTGATGTGGTATACGAATGTACCGGTATCTTCACCAGCAAAGAAAAAGCCGGTGCGCACATTACTGCGGGCGCGAAAAAAGTCATTATTTCTGCTCCAGGTACGGATGTTGATGCAACCGTAGTATTCGGCGTGAATGACAAGGTATTGAAGTCAACCGACACCATTATTTCCAACGCATCCTGTACCACTAACTGCCTGGCGCCTATCGCGAAAGTACTGAATGACAAGTTTGGAATCGTGCAAGGTTCTATGACTACCATCCATGCTTACACCAACGATCAGGTATTGTCCGACGTATTCCACAAAGATATTTACCGCGCGCGCTCAGCGACTCAATCCATGATTCCAACGACTACCGGTGCTGCTAAAGCGGTAGGTTTGGTATTGCCGGAATTGAAAGGCAAAATGGATGGTATTTCCGTGCGTGTTCCAACCATCAACGTTTCTCTGGTTGACCTGAACGTGTTGGTTGAGAAAGATGTTTCTGTTGAAGCGATTAACGCCGCTATGAAAGAAGCCGCTGAAAAAGAAATGCCCGGCGTGTTGGCATATGTTGATGAGCCGCTGGTGTCTGTGGATTTCAATCACAACGCTCACTCATCCAACTACGATTCCCTGCAAACCAAAGTGTATGGCAAGTGGGTAAAAGTATTGAGCTGGTACGACAACGAGTGGGGCTTCTCCAATCGCATGCTGGATAACACTATTGCATTGATTAACGCTAAATAATAAGAGAACCCATCATGTTAAGACGTACAAAGATCGTCAGTACTCTTGGACCGGCCTCTGAATCGCCGGAAGTTCTTGAGCGTTTGATTCTGGCGGGCGTTAACGTTGTCCGCCTGAATTTTTCTCACGGGTCACCGGAAGATCACAAGCGCCGTGCCGAAACTGTGCGTGCGCTGGCTGCTAAACATAACCGCTTTGTTGCTGTACTGGGCGATTTGCAGGGCCCAAAAATTCGTGTAGCGCGCTTTGCGGAAGGCAAAATCCATCTCAAAGTGGGCGACAAGTTTATTCTTGATGCAGCCTTGGGGCGCGATGAAGGCAATCAACAACAAGTCGGCATTGATTACAAAGAGCTACCCAAGGATTGCAAGCCTGGCGATGTATTGCTGCTGGATGATGGTCGTGTTGTATTGACTGTCGATAAAATCGAAGGTACTCGCATTTATACCACTACCAAGGTGGCGGGTCCGTTGTCCAACAACAAAGGCATTAACCGTCAGGGTGGTGGTTTGACTGCTCCGGCATTAACCGAAAAAGATATTGCCGACATCAAAACTGCTGCAGAAATTGATGTGGATTATCTGGCAGTATCTTTCCCTCGCTCCGCTGATGACATGAACTATGCGCGCAAGTTGATGTTGGAAGCAGGTGGCCGCGCTGGACTGGTTTCCAAGGTAGAGCGTGCAGAAGCTGTTGCCGATGACGAAACACTGGATGACATCATTCGCGCCAGTGATGCGGTAATGGTTGCCCGTGGTGACCTGGGTGTAGAGATTGGTGATGCCGCCTTGATTGGTGTGCAAAAGCGCATCATTGCCCGTTCGCGCGCGTTGAATAAAGTGGTGATCACCGCAACGCAAATGATGGAGTCAATGATCAACAGCCCGCTGCCAACCCGCGCAGAAGTGTTTGACGTAGCTAACGCGGTGTTGGATGGTACTGATGCAGTAATGCTGTCGGCAGAAACTGCAGCAGGTAGCTTCCCGGTAGAAACCGTAGAGGCAATGGTTCGGATTATTCTCGGTGCCGAGAAACATCCAACTGCCAGTTTCGACAACTACCGTATGGATCAGGCGTTCACCAGTGTGGATGAATCCATTGCACTGGCCTCCATGTTCACTGCAAACCATCTTGCAGGCGTGAAGGCGCTGATTGCATTTACTGAGTCAGGCAGCACGCCACGTTTGATGTCGCGTGTGGGTTCGCAATTGCCAATTTTTGCGTTCTCCCGTCACGTGAATACCCAGCGCAAGATGGCGTTGTATCGCGGTGTTCAGCCAATCGCGTTTGACACTTCCAGCGCTCCCTGTGCAGATGATTTCAGTCGTGCCATTGGCATGTTGAAAGCACAAGGTGTGTTGGCAGACGGTGATTTGGTGATTGTTTCCCTGGGTGATACTACGTTGCTTGGTGGTACCAACACGCTGAAAATTCTGCGCGTAGGCGATACACTCGCCTAAGTCTGAATAGTGTCAGGAAAACGGCAGCTCGGCTGCCGTTTTTTTTGTCTCGCGTTTTTATCGGGTGATCCCATGAAATTAGTTGTTGCGGTGTTTCTTTCATTGTTACTCGCTCCTGTGCACGCAATAGAGCTGCGCGGTCAATGGCAACAGGGAGGCGTTATTGTCGGTAAAGTTCCTGCGGGAACCCGGATTGAATATGCGGGCAAGAAACTGCAATTGTCGCCAGAGGGCGAATTTGTTATTGGTTTGGGGCGCGATGCCAAGCCCACAGCAATATTGATTGTGATCAATCCAGATGGAACTCACAAAAAACATGAATTTTCCGTCAAGCAGCGCAAGTACAACATCCAAAAAGTAACCGGTGTTCCACAGCAAACCGTAGAGCCTGACCCGGCCCAAGTGGAGCGTGCTAAACGCGAGGCACAGATGGCTGCCGATGCGCGTAAAGGGGATTTGCCACTCACATTTTTTGCGCAAAAATTTCAATGGCCTTTAGTTGGCCCAATTACGGGTGTCTATGGCAGTCAGCGGATTTACAACGGCGTTCCCAATTCCCCGCATTATGGTGTTGATATTGCCAAGCCTGTTGGAACTCAGGTTAATGCCCCGGCCGGTGG
>JAGKXA010000431.1 GCA_021151615.1 Cellvibrionaceae bacterium
GTTTTACCGGGGCACACCAAGACAAAGTCGGTTTATTTCAAGCTGCTGAGGGCGGCACTTTATTTTTTGATGAAGTGGCAGATTTACCGCTCGATATGCAAGTTAAATTGCTACGTGCAATTCAGGAAAAATCTGTTCGCCCGGTAGGTGCCGCAGAAGAAATTGCCACTGATGTACGAATCCTCTGCGCCACCCATAAAAATCTGGAAACAGAAGTGAAAGAAGGGCGATTCCGACAAGATCTCTTTTACCGTCTGAATGTCATTCAACTGGCCGTAGCGCCGCTACGTGAACGCAGAGAAGACATTGCATTATTAACTCAGCATCTACTAAATAAACTAGCCACCGAAATTGGCTTACCTGCACCAAAATTGTCACCCACCGCACAGCAATCGCTGGCCAATTATCACTTCCCCGGCAATGTGCGCGAACTGGAAAATATCCTTGAGCGGGCCTTCACACTCTGCGAAGCCAATGTGATCGATGCTGATGATTTGCAGCTGCGCGATACACCTGCACCAGACACTTACGAAAAAACCTATACCAGTAGCAGCAAAACGAATGTTCGCAGCAACAACGGTACCGTTGATTACCCAGCACGCTGCGCCGAGTACCCCTCATTGGATGATTATTTGCAAGATGTGGAAAAAGAAATTCTCTGCAACGCATTGGAACAGGCCAGATGGAATAAAACTCTGGCTGCCAAGCATTTGGGGATTAGTTTTAGATCGCTAAGATACAGATTACAAAAACTGGGGCTGGATGATGAATAGCTTAAGCTATTCATCATCCAGCTGCGGGATTTACCAACAAACTGCCGGATCTTTTTTACCTGTGTGATCTAACTTTAAAATATTGCAGCCATTAGTAAGATCATCCCTTGTTTGAGGTGCTTTAATCGCTGTTGCAGTTAATACATAACTGTCTTCCTGCGTTGCACTGCCCAAGGGCGCGATATTGACTCGATAAAAATTTTTACCTCTCGTTGTATAACCAGCAAGCACTGAATCATATGCCGCACATCTACTAGCACCAGGAGGATCATCATAACGCCCATAGGTTGTGTAACACTTTTGCAGACGTTGAGCTAAATCCATTAACTCAGTCTTTGCTTCTGCGCGATTCGAGCGCCTCACTCCGTCTTGATATGAGGGCCATGCAAGCGCCGACAAAATACCGATTATCGCCACAACAATCAGCATTTCTACCAACGTAAATCCATATGATCGAAGCATAGATTCCTCACCTTTATTTCAATTGACGCCAAGCCTGGCGGCCAATCTGACATGCTTTCAACGAAATAGACTTTAACTCAGGTTTCGCGCCACTGGTTCCCGATGTGGCAAGAGCCCCATTCAAATCATCACCGCATTCATTGGCTGCCGAGCTAGCACTGACCGAGGTAGAAGTTGCACTAGCATTCTGTGTTTTGGCTGTTGTAATCAACACAGGCGTAGCCTCTCCAAGGTATAGCTCTTCGCTGAGCTTAGGAGTCGGATATGGTGGTGGTGGATCATATATGCCACCTACCGCAGTCACCGCCATCAGCCAGCTACTACCACCAGGCAAACAACTCGCATCAGACGGTATAAGCGTGGTTATATAA
>JAGKXA010000432.1 GCA_021151615.1 Cellvibrionaceae bacterium
GCCGCGTTGTCTTCGCATTCCAGATCCTCGCTATCCAGATCAAGGGGCCAGCTTCCCAACAGGGTTTGGTAAAGCGCCAGCTCATCACCGCCCGAAGGGGCCTGGCCGTCTTCCAATTCACTGCGCCAGGGTTGGGCAAGTGCTCGCCATTCCTGAACTTTGTTGTTGAACCAAACAGCACGTTCGCTGATGACTGCCAGGCGCGCGCGGGTATCTTCCCCGCGTTTGTGATCGTGCGTTGCTGTGGCGAGCAAATTATCTGGCAAGGCCTGCGCGAGCTGACTAACAAATTGATGGAATTGTGCTGGTGTTGCACTGAATTTTGCGGGATCAAAACCGACATCGTTACGTGACAGTAAAACGGCTGAACGATAACAAGCTGTGTCCTCCACGGCTTTTGCTGAAGTGGGAGAGGTCAGTTGTTGAAAGTGCGCCAGGGTAGCGCGACCCAGGCGACGAATTTTCCCCGGCGGATATTGGCGTAAAGGCCTGGCGCCGAGCCAGGTATCCAGTTGTTCCAGTAATGGCCAATCACTTTCGTGCAAGGTGGATTTGGCCCCCGCCAGCGCTTGTGCAAATGCGGCCTGTTCCTGTGCGTTGCGCGGGCCAACGTTGGCGTAGGTTCGGTACACCGGGAAATGGATAATCAATTCAAGCAGTGCGCGGCGAATCGCTCCCAGGGTAAGGTCGCGCGTGGCTATGTCTGTGCGCGCTATGTCCAGCAATTGTCTGGCGAGGCTCTCCAGGTCGCCGGCCAGTGAGCTGGATAAAATCAATCGCCGTGCCGCGAGTATTTCATCCTTAAAGTTGGCGGAGCGATTGCTAAGTTCTTGCCATAATCCCTGGAGTTGCAATGCACCTAATGGATCCTGCTGGATCAGCGATACCTGATTCATAAATTCGTAACCGGTAGTGCCATCCACTTGCCAATCATCAGGGAGCTGTTCGCCATCGGCGAGAATTTTTTCAACATAAATAGCAAACTGGTCTGCGCGCGGTTTAATTCGGTTTGTACGACGACGCAATTTGCGGCAATAGGCTCTGGGGTTGGCCAGGCCATCAATATGATCAATACGCAAACCATCAATGATTCCTTCTTCGACCAAGGTAAAAATTTTGGCGTGGATGGCTTCGAATACTTCTGCACGCTCCGTGCGCAAAGCGCCCAACTCATTGATATCGAAAAAGCGCCGCCAGTTAATATCATCGGCTGCCGTGCGCCAGCTGGCGAGGCGATAGGGTTGTTGCTCCAGTAATTGATGCAACCGATTTATTTGATGTGCACTTTCGTTTGTTTGAATTTCTTTTTTCACGGTGAAATTTTTAATGGCTCCATCAAGTGCGTCCGCTATATGTGATTGTTGTGCGAGCAGGCGTAGCTGCTGTTGCAAGTGTTGTGCTTGTATGAGTGGAGTTTCAGCGTGATTAAGTGATTTAAAAGCATGGCCAAGAGCGATCAATTCATCATTCTGAGCGCGATCAAGTATCTCGGCATAAGAGGGTGGAAAAAGCGGGAAGCGGTGATCAAAGTGTTGAAAATAAAATTCGCCAGTATTTGCAGAAAACAATAACGGCAACTCGCCTGCGGTGAGT
>JAGKXA010000168.1 GCA_021151615.1 Cellvibrionaceae bacterium
CTTTTTGGTTGCCCAATTCACGATAGAAAGGCACGTTAGCATCGCCGTTGATGGTAGATACCACGGCAGTCTTTTTACCGGCAGAACCAAAACGTTTAATGTCAGAGACAATGTTTTGCCAATCGGAGTGACCAAATGGGGTGTAGTTGATCATGATGTCTTCTTGCGCAACACCTTTGGCTTTCAAATAAGCTTCCAGGATTTTGTTGGTAGTGCGTGGATAAACATAGTCAGTACCGGCCAGTACCCAACGCTTTACTTTCATTTCTTTCATCAGGTAATCAACAGCGGGAATAGCTTGTTGGTTTGGCGCAGCACCTGTGTAGAACACATTGCGTGATGATTCTTCACCTTCGTATTGCACTGGATAGAAGAGTACACCGTTCAATTCTTCAATCACTGGCAGAACTGATTTGCGCGATACCGACGTCCAGCAACCGAAAATCGCGGACACTTTATCTTTGGTTAAGAGTTCGCGCGTTTTTTCCGCAAATAATGGCCAGTTAGACGCAGGGTCAACGACTACCGCTTCGAGTTTTTTTCCGAGCAGGCCGCCTTTTTTGTTTTGCTCTTCAATCAACATCAACATGGTGTCTTTCAGAGTGGTCTCGGAAATGGCCATGGTGCCAGAGAGTGAGTGAAGGACACCTACTTTAATGGTGTCAGCGGCTGCCGCACTGAACGAGGCGATGGTTAAGCCGCAGGCGATACCGAGTGCCCCGACTTGTTTTGCTATTTTCTTCAGCTTCATGGGTCTTGCTCCTAGATGGTTTTAATGACTCAGTGGTTTTTAATTAGTGATGCTCAACATTGAGTGCTCACTTTTCCGGTAACGCCTTAACGCGAATCGTGGGTGACAGTGTTTCTTCCTTAATCACGCGTGATGTTTTTCATCAATTGTGTTGTCACTCTATATTTTTTAAAATTTAAAACCTGCTGTGCTCACGGTGTGTCTAGTAATCCTTCCCGCTGTTGCACCTTGTTACACCTGTATTCAATGTGGATGTTGCTGCTGTGCTTCGTAAAGCATATGCAGCGTAATTTTTCTAACTTCAGCTTTGCTCGCTTCAATGTGCGTTTTCAAATAACTTTTTACATCGTCCGCACGTCTTTCCATAATGGTACGCAGAATTTTTGCGTGTTCATCGTAAGTTGCCTCGATGCGATTGCGCTGGGTAAAATCAATCCTGCGAATGATGCGCAAGCGCTCGGTAATATCGTGATGAATACGTGCCATTTCCGTATTGCCGGTTGCTTCAATTAATTGTTCGTGAAAACGTTCATCCAGCGCACATACTGTTGGGCCGTCTTCCAGTCGCTCCTCCGGTTTTACCAGCCAGGTGTTTTTCAATATTTCCAGATTCGGTGCCGGTTCCATTTCACATAATTTTTTTACGGCAGCCAGTTCCAAAATAATACGCACGTCGTAAAGCTGTTCGAATTGATTAAAGTCAAAGGGTTTTACTTGCCAACCACTGCGAAAAGAAACATCCACAAACCCTTCACGTTGCAACCGCGCCAGTGCTTCGCGCACCGGGGTGCGGCTGGCAGCGACTCGCTCGGCAATTTCATTTTCACTAAAGCGATCACCCGGTAACAAACGGAAAGAAAAAATATCGTCCTTAATGGTTTGGTAGATCCGCTCGGTTAAATTGGTACGCGGCTCTTCGGCTTTCTTTTTTGTCTTGTCGTGTTTGGCTATTTTCATATTGGTTACCGTAGGTTGGGCAGTTATGCCCAACACGATAAGTTGAGCTTCAAAATGTTGGGCATTGCTGCCCAACCTACAAAATGCGTTAAGTTAATCCGCTTCCAACACCAACAACAAATCCCCTGCATTAACCTGCTTGCCTGGTTCTACGTGAATCGCACTGACTTTTGCACTGCGATCTGCGTAGACGGAAAATTCCATTTTCATTGCCTCCACAATTAACAGTGGTTGATCTGGTTCAACCAACTGGCCCGGTTCCACCAGCAGCTTCCAGATGTTGCCGCTGATGTCTGCGGTGATTGCATGACCATCGACTTCAATGGGGCCAGTGTTAATTTTGACTTGTAGTGCTGCATCCACATTGGCGGCCTCATCGGCTTGCCAAAGTGCAACCTCCTGAGTGAAGGCGGCCTGTTGTTTTGTTTTAAATTCCGCAATGCTCGCGGCGTTTTCTTGTAGGAATTTTTCATGCTCGGCGAGACTGAAAAAATCCTCTTCTATGCGCAGGCTTAAACGGCCTTCGCGGAAGGCTTCACGTTGTGCGGTAAGTTCTTCTTCGCTGACTTCGTAATAGCGCACCCGGTCAAAAAATTTCAGTAACCAGGGTTCACCATTTTTGAATACGGGGTTTTTCAAAAATTTATTCCAGATGGGCAGGGTTCGACCAACCAATTGATAACCGCCGGGCGAATCCATGCCGTAAATACACATGTACACACCGCCAATTCCCACAGTACCTTCGGCGGTGTAGGTGCGTGCAGGGTTATATTTTGAGGTGAGTAAACGATGGCGCGGATCAACCGGTACCGCACAGGGCGCGCCGAGATACACATCACCCAAACCCAGTACCATATAACTGGTTTCAAACAGAATTTGTTTAACCTGGTCAACGGAATCCAGGCCGTTAATGCGCCGCATAAATTCAGTGTTACTTGGCAACCAGGGCGCTGTGTCGCGCACCGATTGGCGATAGCGGGATACTGCATCCAGTGTTGCAGAATCTTCGAAGGCCATCGGCAAGTGAACGATACGGCTGGGCACTTTAATATCGCGCGCATCACCCAGTGTTTCTTCAATCACCAATAAACGATTAATCAATTCGCGCTGGTGAATGACACGGCTGTCGTAATTAATTTGCAGCGAGCGCACACCGGGTGATAATTCAATCACGCCATCAATCGGCGCTGCTTTTAACGCTTCCATTAATGCATGCACACGCAAACGCAAACTTAATTCGAGAATATTGTCGCCGTATTCAAGCAGAATGTATTTATCACCGGCCTGGCGATAACTCACCAGCGGACGGCTGCCGAGCGGTGGCAGTGCAGCAACAATACATTCAGAAACGGTATTTTCCGGTTTAACAATCGGGATGGGTAATACGGCTGGTTGCACGCTGAGGTTTTCAATCGCGCGATCAATGGATAATTCCATCGCCAATGCAGTATCAAAACTCAAACGCTTGAAGCGAATTTTATCGCCGGGTTTTACCTGGCCGACTTTCCACAACTCGGCTTTGACAATAGTGACCGGGCAAACAAATCCACCCAGGCTGGGGCCATCTTTGGTGAGGATTACTGGCATGTCGCCGGTGAAATTAATTGAACCAATTGCATATTCAGTGTCGTGAATATTGGATGGATGTAAACCGGCTTCGCCACCATCACTACGCGTCCAGGTTGGTTTGGGGCCATTCAAGCGAATGCCCAAACGGTTGGAGTTGTAATGAACCTCCCATGCGGTGGAGAAAAACATTTCAATCGCGTCGGCGGTGAAAAAATCCGGTGCGCCGTGTGGGCCGTAAAGCACACCAATTTCCCATTCATTGGGCCCTTCGGTTTTCAAAAAGTAGGGTGGTATTAAACCAACCGGCGCAGCAGCGGCGGCATAAACAGGCGCTGGTGTTGTGCAGGCGGCAATCGCGGGATTGCTGATGGGCAGCATATCGGTTGCGCGCAGCGTGCGACCGGCGTGACCACCAAATTGACCGAGGGCAAAGGTAGAGCGACTGCCGAGATAAACCGGCACATCAAAACCATTGCGCACAGCGAGATAGCCGCGGCAGCCTTGTTCGGCTTTGCCAATATCGAGAATTTGTCCGGCTTTAATGGCTACCGGTTGCCAGAAAGGGATAATCGTTCCATCAATTTTTGCCGGTGAGTTTGCGCCGGTAAGCGCGATAATCGCATCGCTGTGAAATTTTAATTTCGGGCCAATAATGGTGTATTCGAGTGCAGCAGCACTTTCGTGGTTGCCGACAATTCGATTGGCCAGGCGAAAGGCGTAGTCATCCATCGGGCCTGAAGGTGGAACACCGATACTCCACAATCCGACACGGCCGGGATAATCCTGCACACTGGTGTAGGTGCCTGGTTGCACGACTTCGACGACCGGTGGCAAATAATTAAAGCTGGCGAGTTTATTGGTAGCAACATCACCGGACGCAAAAAAATCCGATGCAATAATTTGACGCAAATAATCCAGGTTGGTAGCGATACCCGCTGCCCGCGTTTCATTGAGTGCGGCACTCATTTTTGCAATGGCATCGGCGCGGTCTTTGCCATACACAATAATTTTGGCGATCATCGGATCGTAATAGGGCGATACTTCAGTGCCGGTTGCAACCCAGGTGTCGACGCGTGCTGATTCAGAAAAATATACGTCAGTTAATACACCAGGCGATGGTTGGAAATCGCGCACTGGATCTTCCGCGTATAAACGCACTTCAATCGCAGCACCTTTGGGATTGATTTCAATATCCAGTTTTGGCGGTGTACCCGCTGCAGTGAGAATCATCCACTCAACCAGATCCACCCCTGTGCAGGCTTCAGTGATGGGGTGTTCTACTTGTAAGCGGGTGTTCACTTCGAGGAAATAAAATTCATCGCGTGCCGGGTCGTAAATATATTCAATGGTGCCGGCGGAGCGGTAATTGACCATTTTGCCCAGGCTGACAGATGCAGCGAGTAATTTTTCGCGCGTCGCCGCAGGCAAGTTTGGCGCAGGTGTTTCTTCAACGACTTTTTGGTTGCGGCGTTGCAGCGAGCAATCACGTTCACCCAGTGCCAGTACATTACCGTTACCGTCGCCAAACATTTGCACTTCCACGTGGCGGGCGTTATCGACAAAGCGTTCGAGGAATACACCGCTATCGCTAAAAAAGTTTTGGCCTAAACGCTTTACACTTTCGTAGGCATTAATCAATTCTGTTTCGCTATTACAACGCGTTAAACCAATGCCACCGCCGCCCGCCGTACTTTTCAGCATGACCGGGTAACCGAGTTTGGCCGCGGCGGCTGTGGCTTCTTCTACAGAATCCAATAAGCCCGTTCCTGGTGTGAGCGGTACGCCAGCTTGCTCGGCAAGTTCACGGGAGGTGTGTTTTAAACCGAACTGGCGAATTTGGGCGGGAGTAGGTCCACAAAAGGCGATGCCCTCGGCTTCACACTGCTCGCAAAATTTTGCGTTTTCAGAAAGAAAACCGTAACCGGGAATAATCGCCTGCGCACCGCTTTCTTTCGCAGCGGCGAGAATTAAATCGGCTTTCAAGTAACTTTCTGCTGCCGTATTACCGCCCAGGCATATTGCTTTATCACAGGCTGTCACGTGTGCCGAGTTGCGGTCTGCGTCTGAATAAACGGCAACGGATTCAATGCCCATTTTTTTCAGGGTCTTGGCAATACGCACCGCAATTTCCCCGCGGTTGGCGATAAGTACGGTTGTTAACATGCTTCTTCTCCGACTGTAATTTTGTTTTCGTAGATTGGTGCGCGCCCCGTAGGCTGAGCTTGCGAACCCCAACATGAAATTTTCAGATTCTTGTCGTGGAACTTCGTCGATTTGTCTTTTTACTGATTTGTATGGTCATGTTGGGGTTCGTTCCTCACCCCAACCTACGTGACAACACTTAATCAGCAATCATTTCTGTAGCGTTTTGATATACGCCCGCCAGCCGCCCAGGTGGGTAATATCTTTCGCACCATTCACGGCGGCGCCTTCACAAATAAAACCTTTTACTTCGCGACCATCATTTAACGTGAGTGTGCCAATGCCGAGTGGAGCAGGAATCAGCGCAACAAAACTGCCAAAGTGCTGCACCGGCACATCCCACAATTCCACAATAATTTCAGCACCTTCAGTTTCAGTGCGAATCAAACCGGGTTTGGGGGGCGTGGTGTTGGGTAATGCGTATAAGCGATAATTTTTTGCGGTGAATGTACTTTCAACGAACAATGCCTTGCGCTCTTGCAATTGCACATTCAGTGGCATTCCCGTCAGGTGAGCCCCAACAACGGCGAGACGCACATAACCTTTTGGTGATTCGGTGGTTGAAATAAATTCGGTTTGCTTTTTGTTGATTGCACCCAGCGGCAATTGGGTCGATGCATGCCATTTTTTGCCGAATGCAACCAGTGCGGCGTCTTGCCATGCCGGTGCAATTAATGTGATGCCAAATGGCAAACCATCACCGCGCACAGCAGCGGGTAAGGCGAGTGCGCAACAATCGGCGAGGTTGACAAAATTGGTGTAGGTGCCTAGTTGGCTGTTAACCCCAATAGGATCAGCGGCAACCTCGGCCATCGTTGGATGGCGTGGTGAAGTTGGAACTAATAGCGCATCGAAGCCGCCCATTAGCGTTTGAATCAAGCGCGCGAGATCCGCACGTTGGTATTCGGCGCGGAAGCAATCCGTTGCTGAAAAATTTACCGCTTTTTCAACAATCGAACGCACTACATCATTCATCTCGCTCGCGTGGTCTTGCATGAACTCGCCAATGGCTGCATGGCGTTCAGCAACCCAGGGTCCCCCGTACAGTAATTGCGCGAGGTTAAACATGGGGGTGAAATCTATTGCGATTAATTCCGCACCCAGCGCACGAATTTTTTCCAGCGTTAATTCCCAGGCGGCCTTCGCCTGAACATCGCCGAACCAATTGGGCTCTGCAGGAATGGCAAAGCGCGGGGCGGCAGAAAAATAAGTCGCAGCGGCAGGTGCTTTGCGTGAATAGCCATCGGCTGCATCAAAACCTTCGATTAATGATGCAACCAATTCAGCATCATCAAGCGTTAATGAGAAAATCGAAACACAATCCAGGCTGCGGCAGGCGGGCACAACACCTTTGGTACTGAAGCGGCCCTTGGTCGGTTTCAAGCCAACAATATTATTGAAGCCGGCAGGTACGCGACCGGAACCGGCGGTATCTGTGCCCAAACTAAAAGGTACCAGGCCATTGGCAACGGTTGTGGCTGAGCCGGAGCTGGAACCGCCGGACACATACTCCGGTTTAAATGAATTGGGTACTGCCCCGTAAGGGGAGCGAGTGCCTACCAGGCCCGTGGCAAATTGGTCGAGGTTGGTTTTGCCCAGCACTATGGCGCCTGCGGCTTTTAAGCGCGCAACGCTGGTTGCATCCTGTTCAGGGATATACGTAAACGCGGGGCAGGCGGCGGTAGTGGGAATACCGGCCACATCGATATTGTCTTTCACCGCAAAAGGCACGGCGTAAAGCGGGAGGTGTTTGGCATCTGCACTTTTGTTATCAAGTGCGAGCGTATCCAACTGTGCATCCAACTCAGCGGCAGAGACAATATAGATCCAGGCAGTATCTGCGCTGCTCAATTGATCGCGCAGACTATGCAATGCCGCGCGCGCATCCAGCCCTTGGTGACGATAAGCTGCCAGCCATTCGGTAATAGTCCAGCCAGTTGTTGTTTGACTTGGTGATGGCGTCATTGAAGTTCCCACTTAAATCTTAAATACAATCTTGGATACAAGTTTGTATTCAGCAGAAACTGTGCCAAGTGAAAATCACCTTTGCCGTCGCTCGGCTCCGTAAGCACAAAAATCTTTATATTCAATTGGTTAAATGACGTAGATGCCTGTGGGTTAGCTGTTCGTGCACAGTGTTTTTAGCGGGGATTTATGCGCTGAAGTTGTGCGCTTAAATTTTTCATGCGGGCTAAATTGGTGCGAAGCACAACGGTGATTAATGTTGATTACCGGAGGGGAAACTGGATTGCAGGAGTTGGGGGCTTTTCTATTATTGAATAGCGTTGCGCCCAAAGGAGGGCACAACGTTATAGGAGATTGTCAACCGCTAAGGGTGCTTCCTAATTTAAATACTCTTGAATTTCATTAGGATTTCAGCGCAATCCTGACTTGTTTTCAGCAAGTGCAGTTGATTATCTGCCAAGCTTTTTTGGATATTCTCCAGTAATTGCACTCCGTGATTATCACCTTCCGCCAGCTTCATTATTGCCAGGGTTAAACCTGCGGTATAGACAATGTTGTTATTGCGTTGAAATGTTGCCGTATCCAGCAGGATAAGGTTGACCGCGTTTAATGCAGCAAGATAAGCCATAGATTCCTTGCGGTTTTCAGCCTGGGCATCTCGATCTGATTCGTTGCTCGGCTCCATTTTAAGCTCCGCGAGGGTCAGATTTTAACTGCTCCAATTGTGCAGTTAATGCGTTAATTTGCGTTTGCAGTTGTTCATATTTAGTCGAATCTGTCAGTGCATTCTCAGTAGCGCCTACAGCTCCATTGCTGAATAGCTTGGTAATACCTAAGGTTGTGGCTGCCTGGTAGGTGACATTTGCTTGTTGTTGTGCATAAACGGCGTTGGCGGCAGCCATTGCAACGGAATTACCAATTGTTTGGTAAAGACTGCCCATCGCCATCGCAGGAGCTTCAGCAAGTACTTTGGTGTTCGTTATGGTAACGGAATCAATAACTGCTCCATTCACTGCAGTTGGTTGAGTTGATTCAGGCATATAATTCTCCTTATAGAAGTGTTTGCAGGAGTGGGGAGTTTAGTTGTGAGCTGGGCGTATCGCCTATTACACGATATTTCAATATTGGTAATGAACGTTTTTAGATGGGGTTAATTTCAGGTGTGAGTGAAAAATTTTGTGGGAAGGGATATTTTTTGACATTCTTATTAAATGTTCATATCGGATTATCCTAAAATAGTCGGTATTCCAAAAAAAATGAAAATTAGGGATTTATCTATGCCAATGAACTGGAACCAACTGCTTTGCGCCGACCGCTTGGGGAATCGCATTGCCAAACACGAGGAGGGGCGTTCGCCTTTCCACTCGGATCACGACAAAATTATTTTCTCCGGTGCGTTTCGTCGTCTCGCACGCAAAACGCAAGTGCATCCGCTCGCGACCAATGATCATATTCATAATCGCATGACCCACAGTCTGGAGGTTGCCTGTGTGGGACGCACTTTGGGGATTCGCGTCGGTCAGGCGTTAAAAGATAAAGGCGATTTGCCGGCGCAATTTTTACCAACGGATATTGGCGATATTGTGCAGGCAACGTGCCTCGCCCACGATATTGGCAACCCGCCGTTTGGTCACACGGGTGAAGATGCCATTCGCAACTGGTTCCAAAAAGAAGGTGCGGAATTCCTGCGCGATTTATCGCCCTCGGAACAGGATGACATTCGTGTGTTTGAAGGTAATGCGCAAGGGTTGCGCGTACTCACTACTTCCGAGTATCACCAGTATCACGATGGTATGCGCTTAACTTACGCTACGCTTGCCTCATCGATTAAATATCCCTGGACGTCGTCGCCCACGGTATTGGGGCAGCGTCCGAAAAATGCCAAGTATGGAATCTTTCAGTCGGAAGTTAATTATTTCCACGAGATTGCGCAAAAAACCGGATTGATTGAGCGCGGCAGCGATTGGTATTGCCGTCATCCATTGGTG
>JAGKXA010000433.1 GCA_021151615.1 Cellvibrionaceae bacterium
CGCAAGCGCTCACTAAACTCATGCTCAAGTGTTAAACCTGCTTGTTGAAATTCGGTATTAAAATCAAAAATGGAAGTCTCTGCACGCAGGTCAACGTTATCCAGTTTGGCGTAAATCAAATCGTTACCGCGCACTTCTGCTTCGCGCACTATGGTTTCCGGTTTTCCCTGCTGCGATTGGCCGCGAAAAATTCCAATAGGCGTTAACAAACTTTCCTGGCGCAGCCCTTCATGCTTTGAATAGAGTACGTCCAGTGAAATTTCGGTGGTCTCTGCCGGGCGCCACTGCAAGGAGGTGGTTATACCCAGGCGCTCATTCTGCACATTGAATTGCGCGAGGCGCGGAATACGCGGGTGATAAATACTGGAGGATTTTAATTGTTCGTAACTGATGCCCTGCGGCAATTCGCCAAAGCAAACACCCGCCGCATTCATGGGATCACACCAGCCACCGTTATCGGTCATGCGATCCCAATTTAAATTGTGGCTGGCCTGGCTGATTTTATTGGATTCTGAATAGGCTGCTGAAAAAAGAATGCCCAGGCTATCATCCAAAAAGGTATTGGAGGCAAGTAGCGCATAACGTGGATCGGTTTCCTCACTCAGATCGTTGTAGCCCAATTTGCCTGCGACCGTAAATTGCGGGCCGACATTATCAAAGGGTTGTGCGGTTTTTAAATCAACTGTTGCACCCAGCGAACCCTCTTCCACTTCGGCCGAAGGAGTTTTGCGTACAGTTAAACTATTAAATAATTCCGATGCAAACACATTGAAATCAAACCCACGGGTGCGGTTAATGCCTTCAAAACCATTTGAAGTGGTTTGCGCTTCCAAACCGTTTAAACGTACACGCGTATAGTCCGGTCCCAGACCGCGCACAGAAATACTGCGCCCTTCGCCACCGTCGCGCGCAACGGCAACACCGGGAACACGCTGTAAGGATTCGGCGAGATTATTATCAGGAAACTTGGCTACGTCTTCTGCTTTAATAACATCGACCACCGCCGTTTCTGAACGTTTTTGCTCAAGCGCTGAAAATAAACTGGAGCGAAAGCCGGTTACTAACAAATCCTCCACACCACTATCGTTTTGTACGGCAGTATTATTAGTGTTGGAATTTGCGGAAGGCGATATAGAGGGACTGGTTTGGGCATAGGTATCGAGCGAACCACACAGCGATGCTAACGAAACCCATAATAAATTTTTTCTGAATAACCTGCACTTGCGGTATTGCATTTCCTTTTCCTCGCGGCAATTTATAGTGATAGTCAATGGCTGACCCAAGACCTAATTGCCGTAACGCGAAAAGCTTGCACCGGTTATTATTTTTTCTTTTTGTTAGCAACTCGCAGAGCAAGTTACTTGAGGCGCGCGGAGAGAATGAGGTGACCGCCGCGATGCTGTCAATCAATCGATGCGCCACACGATGATTTTTTAATAATATGAGACCTGAGCAGATGCAGGTGTGAGATTTTTCTTACATATACAAATAGCTGGGGCAACAATCAGGGATTGTTGCCCCAGCTATTTACAACCTAATAAGATCTACCTTTTTAGTGATGATGCCCACCATGTCCGCCACTACTGGTAT
>JAGKXA010000434.1 GCA_021151615.1 Cellvibrionaceae bacterium
GGTGTTGGGGGAACCAAAACCTTCCACGTAACTCGCGTAAACCGATGCGGTAGGAATAAATTTATACAGCACTCCGCCACGCCAGGTGGTTTGTTTGTCGCGGGTGCCCAAACCGGAACTACCATAGAAATTGTAATAATCGGCATCGTCGTAACGTAAGCCAACCATAATATGCAAACGATCATCCAGCATTGCCATTTGATCCTGAACATAAGCGCCCAGGTTTTCGTTGGTGTACCAATAGGTGCTGGATGGATGTGTCGTATCGTAAGGTGCATCAATGTTGTTAGGATTAAATACATTGGATGGCTGAGCTGTGCCACCACTGGACCATCCACCAGAGTCGTAGTCCTCATCAAAATAGTCGATTCCGACGAGCAGTGTGTGATTGATGGTGCCGGTTGAAAATTTTCCAGTCAGGTCAAGGTTGGTTGAACCAATTTGTGCTTCTTCATCATCCCAACCCCAATAAGTGCGCGTGTAATTTCCTGCGAGATCCGCAGCACTTAATAATGAACCTTGCGCAACGCTATTGCGATCAACGTAAGTAATACGTTGTTGCAAATTCCAATTTTCATTGAACTCGTGGTTCCAGGTGAGGAACCAGCTTAGACTGTCGTCTTTATAGAAATCATCTTTATCATGCAGGTTGGTGCTGATGGGAACATCGACCGGGCCATTGGCATTGCCGATGGTTCCATAGGTAAGCGCCCAGGAACGATCATTTTCCTGATACTCGACACCCGTGCGTATGCTGGTTTTTTCCGCTGCAATCCATTCAATTTGCGGTGCAATGTAAAGGCGTTGGTTGTGTGTGTCATCTTTAAAACCATCGGCATCTTCGACTGCGATGTTTACACGATAAAGCCAGGTATTATCACTCGTAAAAGTTCCATTAGAATCGAGCGTAGTGCGGAAATAATTTTCACTGCCGATTTGTTGTTGCAGTTTGGTAAATTCATCGGCTTGTGGTTTTTTACTGACGCGATTGATCATTCCTCCGGGCTCGATGCGGCCATACATAATTGCCGAAGGGCCTTTCAATACTTCAACGCGTTCGAGCCCCGCTGTTTCTTTGGGCGCGCGCGAAAAGTCTTTAACTCCATCCATGTAGCTGCCGCCGTAACTATGTACCTGAAAGCCGCGAATATTGAATGAATCCATGGTGTTACCATCAGGACCCTGGCGAGTATAGACACCGCTCACATTTTTAATCGCATCACTAATCGTCAGTGTCTGCTGGTCATCCATTAATTCGCGGCTAATGACTTGCACTGAGACAGGTGTTTCTAACAGGGGGGTATCTGTTTTTGTTCCTGTTGCACTGCGGATCGCCCGATAGCCAACAACAGGGCCATTAGCAATTTCCGCATCGGCTTCTACTTTTACCGTTTTCAATTTCGCCGTTTTGGATTCTGATTTCGCTCCAGTGGCATTAGTTTTCTCTTGTGCTATTGCTGTCATCGATAACATTGATGCAGTCATTAATACGTAAAGCGTGTTTAAAACGAAAAGTCTGTTTTTCATACTGGGCCCCAAGGGATAATAGGCGCTGGCTAGAAACGATAATCCAGCGTTAATTTTGTAT
>JAGKXA010000169.1 GCA_021151615.1 Cellvibrionaceae bacterium
CGGCTATGAGCAGTGCCAGTCGATAACAAAATTATTACCTGAAAAAATTGAATTGCCCAGCGGGCGCAATGTAACTGTGGAATTCACCAGCGATGGCGGTGCTCTGGTTGCCGCCAAATTACAGGAATTCTTTGGTTGTGAGCAATTGCAGTTAGCGAACGGAAAAATTCCCCTGCAAATTCATTTGCTTTCACCCAATGGCAGCCCCTTGGCGATTACGACCAATTTGCAAACTTTTTGGCGGCAGGCTTATTCCGAGGTGCGCAAAGAAATGCGTGGCCGGTACCCGCGTCACCCCTGGCCGGATAATCCGCTCGAACACGAAGCAACGGCCTTGACCAAACGCAAACTGGCCCTGCAGCAGAAGCCCGAAAATTAATTGGATAGATTCGGGGTTTGGTGTAATCAGGCCGATTGTGTTTGATGGCGGTAGTGATTTTGCTTGTCGCCATACATGGAGCTGTCGGCAGTACTCATCAGGATTTTGTAATCAAAACCATGGATGGCGGTATAAGCAAAGCCGATACTGGCAGAGATAGTAGTCGCAGGAATCCCTTTTATTTGCATGGTATTAAGTGCAAGGCGCAATTTATTTAATACCATGAGCAGCGATTCCATATCCTTGATACCGGGTACCATAATCACAAATTCATCTCCACCCAGACGCGCGGCTAGATCGCTGGGGCGCAGGATGGCATGTAATGCCTGGGCGGCGGCAACCAATACTGTATCGCCGGCGTGATGGCCGTAAATATCATTCACCTGTTTAAATCCATTAAGGTCAATAAAATAACAGGCGGCCTGTAGTTGTGCCTGTTGCAGTTGCTGTAACAGGTCGCGCGCTTGCACTTCAAAGGCGGAGCGATTGCTTAAGCCTGTCAGTGCATCGTGGTTGGCTTGCTCAAACAGTTTTTTGCGCTGTTCTTCCTGCCTCACCTCAAGTAACGCATGCAGCCTGTGCATAATCAAAATAAACATGACTACGCAGGCTGTGAACACCAGAATACCAACGGATTTGAGCCAGTTGATTTCGCTCCAGCGTACCGTTTTTATTAATTGTGCATTGATTTCATAATTAGCAATTGAAAAAGAACTGTTGCTTTCAAAGTGATACAGCGAAAATAATTTTTTCTCCTGTGGATCTTGTTTTTGATACAAGAGTTGCGGTGGTTGGCCCGTGCTGACTATATGGATGTTAATATCCAAATTGGGTGTATTAGTAAGCTCTGGTGGAATAAGGTCGGCGATCTTTACCACCAATATCGCCACAAAATCTTCCGGTGCTTTTTTTATATAACTGGCCATTACCAGTGCTTGTTCGCCGTCAAATAATTCAAAAGGGTCGGATAGGTAGAGCGCATTTTCTTGCAGCCTGTTGCTGGTGGGGAGGGCGCGATTCACAAAGTCGATGGTTTTTAAATCCAGCCCCAACACGCCTTGTCCTTCAGCGAGCGGCGCCATAAAAATTACGGGCAGGGCATTGGTTTTACTGTGCAGGTATTCAGGAGCTGGTGTGCGCTGGCCTAATTCATTCATAATTTCCGGTTGTGCAACGCCTTGCTCCAATAAAAAGCGCTGGAACTGACCAATATTTTCCGCGCGCACATACTGCGCAATTTGGAACATGGTGACTTGCGGGTAGCGTTTGATCATGGCCATGGAATAGGTGTTGGCTGCGCTCATACTGATATGTTCGCTGCCCTGGATAAATGCTCCAAAGCCGGTTAGCAGCGCTTCATTTTTGGTGAACTTATCGCGCAGGAAAGTGTGGTATCCCTCGGTTTTTCGCTCAAAGCTTTGCCGCAACTCATACACATCCCAGAAGATACTCAGGGCAACCACGCCCAATAAAAATAGCAGAGTGATAATCGCGAGAAACCCTTAAACCAAACGCAAGCGCATGCGTGGCGTACGTGTAAGTTGTTGTGTTTGCGCTAGTTCCATGTCAATGGCGACCTTCCAGAGAAGTTGTCCAAGTAAGGTGCAAGCTGGCAACGCAGGGGTGAGGGAAAGTATAGTCTGAAAACCAGAAGGCACTTAAGTTTACTGTGCCCCTATGCGTTCTGGCGCGAAATTGCATCGCAGGGTAATAAGGCTATGCTTAAAGCTGCATTGGTTTGTTCGCTGTCGGTTTTTTGAAAATGGGTTTTCGCACAGTCAACAATGGCTTGAAGGATTGTCACCATGAAAAAAACGCTCTGGCTGCTCTTGGTCTCTGGCGTCTCCAGTTGGGCGGGTTCGGTGTGGGCGGAGGAGCCGCCGGCGGCTTACCATTGGGCCGGGGCCTTAACCCTGGAGTCAGTTACCAATTTGGATGGTGGTGTGAAAGAGGGATCGCGCGAGCTGGCCAATCTGGATATCACCTTGTCCATAGATACCGAAGCAGCCAATTGGTGGGGCGATGGTGAATGGTTTATCTATGTATTGGGCGATACCGGCAAAGACCCGGCGGAATATACTGGCGACGTGCAAGGTATTTCCAATATCGCCACTGATGAGTCACTCAAGGTTTACGAATTCTGGTACCAACACCATTTTGCTGATGACAGTATCAAAGTGTTGTTTGGTCTGCATGATTTCAACTCTACTTTTTATTCCCTGGAATACGCCGGTTTATACAATCACCCCTCGTTTGGGATAGGGCCAGACACTTCTCAAGTTGGGCCTTCCATATTTTCTACCACGGCAACGGCGTTGCACATTACCTATCAAGGTGAAAACCAATATTTATTAGTGGCCATCTATGACGGTGTACCGGGTGATCCGGATAATCCGCGCGGTACCCACATTCAATTTAATGAAGGCGATGGTTTATTCAGTGCGGTGGAATGGGGATGGACCAACGAAAACCAGGACAAAATTGCGATAGGCGCATGGCAACACACCGCTGAAGTTGAAAATCCGGTTGATGGTGAAATCAATGATGACAACACTGGTGTATACATTATTGCCGAAAAAAATATTAACGATGTAGCCGGTGTGTTTTTGCAATTAGGGCGTGCCGACGATTTATACAATCAGTTGGAATACTACGCTGGTGCGGGCATTACTTTTAACGGATTTTGGATTGAGGAAGACAGTTTTGGTTTGGCGGTAGCCCATACGCGCAATGGCGATCCCTACCTTGTTACCCATGCTGAACTTGAGCGCGCCGAAACTGCCTGGGAGTTAAGTTATTTTGTACCGGTGATCGATCATTTGAGTGCACAGGCGAGCCTGTATTACATCCAGAATCCGTCTATGGAAAAAACTCTGGATGACGCAATAGCGCTGGGTGCACGTGTATATATTGAATTTTAAACAAGCTATTTAACACTATGTCATTGATAAACAGGCGAGGACGCAATGAGTATCAAGCAATCAATTATCTGGGTGATTGTCGGGTTCGTTGCCCTGATTGGGGTTAACACCTTTGTCGGCTTGAGTTCCAGCCAAAAGCTGGGGGGCTTGTTAAATTATATTTCTGGCCCAGCCTGGAATGCTGCCGATGGCGCAATGGAAGGCCAAATCGGATTGGAGGCGCAAATTATTGCGTTGCAAAAATTATATTATCGCGAAAAAACCTTTGCAGAGATCAAACCACAATTTGATGATGCTATTGCGATGGAAGAAGATGCCCTTGGGCGCATGAAAGAATCCGGATTAATGGGGGAGACAACGGTTACAAAGTTGAATCAATTACTGGAGCAATATCATCAGACCCGCAGTGCCTTGCTCGGTAAATTGCAAGCTGGCAACGAGGCTGCTGAAGAATATCAACAACTGAATAATTTGATGGATCAATTATTGTCATTTATTGGTGAAATGGAAGAAGAGGCCGATGGCAAAGTGGAAAGTGAAACCGGTAATGTGGCTGAGTTACAATCTGCTGCAAAAATAAAATTACTCAGTGCATTTTCCGTAAGCATTATTTTAGCGGTCGTTATTTTTATATTCGCCAACAAAGTAATTATGCAACCCATTTCACGTGTCACCGATAACCTGAGTGAGCTGGCATCTGGCTCCGGAGATTTAACCGCGCGCCTGAGTGGGGAAAACTCACATACCGAGGTGGGGCGCTTGTCCTATGCGTTTAATCGCTTTGTAGAAAAGTTGCAGAATTTAATTGGCCAAGCGCAGCAAAGTAACCAATCGCTGACCGATGCAAGCGTGCAAATTACGGCGTCTATTGATCAAACTGCCAGGGGTATCGACGTACAGTTTGCCGAAATATCCCATGTTGTAAATGCAGTCGATCAAATATCCTCCATGTTGGACAAAGTGGTTGATGCAGCGGTGCAAGCCAGTGATGCCTCTATTCTGGCAACCACTACCACGGGAGCGGGTAACAATGTGGTCGCATCTGCACAGCAAGGTGTGGATGAGGTAGTTAAAGAGGTGGACAAGGCCTCGCATGTTATCTCCGAATTGGTGGCAGATAGCCGCAACATAGGTTCAATGCTGGAAGTCATTCGCAGTATTGCTGAACAAACTAATTTACTTGCGCTCAATGCGGCGATAGAAGCGGCCCGGGCGGGCGAAAGCGGGCGCGGATTTGCGGTAGTTGCTGATGAAGTGCGCAGCTTGGCATCACGTACACAGGAATCCACCAAGGCGATTGAAACCATTATTGCCAATCTAACCTCTGGTTCCAGCAAGGCGGTCGATGTAATGGGAGATGCTCAACAAAAAGCCCTGGTTATCAAGGAACGCATTTCCGATACTTCCCATGCATTTTCCAATATCGTGGTGGCAGTTGATCAAATCCAGAAAATGAACACTGAAATTGCGCGCGCCACCGAAGAAGAAAAAACTTCCATGCAACAAATTACCGGCAGCATGAATACAATCCTGCAACAAGCGCGGCGCAATCACGATGCTGGTGAGCAGGTAAGCCGCTCGCGCGAGCATCTGGAAAAAGAAGCGCGCAAACTTGATGGTTTGCTGCGTGGGTTTCGCACCTGATTTTTATTTCATTCCATTAAATGAAGCGCCGCGTAACAATCGCTCATTCGCGGCGTTTTATGTTTTTAGATAGTTAATCTCAGGTTGAAACTACACCGCAATCCCCACTTCCAGCTCTGCAATTAACCCATCTGTTATATTTCCGCTAATAGTCGCTAATTGATATTCCACTCCATCGCTAAAGACATTGTCGGTGGCAAAGCTGGTAACCGAGGTATTTTGGCCTTTTGTGTAGAGCGAAGTTCCATACACTGCCTTGGTAGTGGCAGCGGGGAATGCCATTTGTGAGATGGCGGTGGAGCGCGCGCTACTGCCGTAGTTGGTTAAAAAAATCTGGAAGTGAATATGGGTGATACGCCCGGCGTACCAGCCGGGGTAAATGGTGGTGAAGTGAGCAACACCGCTGGTGTCGGTATATTGCACGCCACGGCAATAAGTTTTACCCGCCTGACCGGCGTTATTGTTTTGTGAGTAGCCGGAGTACAAGCCGTCTTTGTCGCAATGCCAGATATACACATAACCCGAAACCGGTTTGCAACTGTCATTTACATTGACCAGTTTTATTTTTACTTGCAGGGCCACACCGGTTTTATCTTCAGCGATATTTTCGCGCAGAACCGCAGAATTATCGAGCAGGGTAGCGAGCGGGAAGGGGCCAATGGTTTCGGTGGGGATTAAGGTGCATACACCGGATGAGCTGGTGGCCGTTGTACTGGATGCAGCGGTGGCGCTGCTAGTGACTGTTGTGGAACTGATGGCAGTTGTTGCACTGCTAGTGCCAGTGGAGTTGCCACCGGATGAACCACCTCCACAACCAATCAGGCTACCGGTACCTATCACACTCAGTGCGCCTAATGCGCCCAGCGTTTGTCGGCGTCTAAGGTCGATGCCTGGTGTGGCTCCGGTTGTGGCTGTAGGTGATACAGTTTTTAATTCAGTTGATGAAGGGCGCATGGGTTTCTCTCCGTAATGGTTATAGGTATCAGCACTTGTGTATAACGGTGTTGATATGCCTCTGACCCAAGTATGGAAAAAGAATGCGCAAGAATGTGTGAAAGGATTGGTGAGCAAGTATGGAAAAACTGTGAAAGCCTTGAGTTGCATGGAAAAAGACAGCTTTTGGAACAAAAAAAGCAGCTTGAGCAAAGCCATCCGTGGCCGGTGGTTCGTCAGTCGTGGATCAGGAAATCTGCAGGCGATAACCTACACCGTACACGGAATGAATAATATCTTCATTGCAAATCGGCTGTAATTTTTTGCGCAATTTGGTGATGTGTGAATCCATGGTTCGGTCGCTCACTACACGATGATCTGTGTAGGCGTTTTTTAATAAGGTGTCGCGCGAGATTACTCGTTGTTTATTAAGGAGTAAGGTTTCCAAAATACGGAATTCAATGCTGGTTAATTCAACGCACTGATCACCTACACAGGCGTACTGACGCTCTTTATCCAGACGCAAACCTTCATCATCACCGGTTTCGGTTTTGCTGGTACGGCGCAATACGGCTTTTACGCGTGCGATTACTTCGCGTGGGCTAAAAGGTTTACAAATATAATCATCTGCACCCAATTCAAGGCCGAGCAGGCGATCAATTTCCTCCACCTTGGCCGTGGTCATAATAATGGGTACCTGCGAGACCTTGCGTACCTCCTGACAAATACTCAAACCATCGCGCTTGGGTAGCATTAAATCCAGCAACACCAAATCCCATTTTTCGGTGAGGATTTTTTGCAATCCTACTTCACCATCGCTCACCAGAGTTGCTGAAAAATTTTCACTGGTCAGGTAGTCCTGCAAAATCTCACCCAGATCAATTTCATCTTCCACAATTAAAATATTCATGCTGATACCTGTAATGGCAATGTCACTGTCACTTTTAATCCGCCGAGCTCGCTATTACTGATGCTAATTGTGCCTGCATGAGCTTCCACAATATTGCGGCAAATACTCAGACCCAAACCGGCGCCGCCAGTTTCACGACTGCGCGAAGATTCGGCGCGATAGAGCCGTTCAAAAAGTTTTTCATGCAATTCCGGGTCGACTCCGGGGGCTGAATCCTCAATGGTAAACACTGCAGAATGCATTTCTTTATAAAGGGACACTTTGATTGTGCCCGGCGCCTCTGTGTAGTTGATACTGTTGTTAAATAAATTAAGGAGCAGCTGTTGTAAGCGCTCGGTATCGGCAAAAATCAACAGCGGCTCTTTGCTGATGTGTTGCGTTAGCGTTAATCCCGCCTGGACAAGTTTGTCGTGCAAGGAATTGCTTGTTTCCTCGAGTATTTCGCTAAAATCGCACTCCTGCTTGCGATAGCTCATAGCACCTATGTCGGTGAGCGACAGTTGGTACAAATCATTGATCAAGCTTGCAAGCCGCGTTGCATGTTTTTGCAAACGGGCGATGGCTTTTGCATCAAATTTCCGTACGCCATCTTCCAGCGCTTCCAAATCCGCTTTTAATACGGCGAGCGGTGTGCGCAATTCGTGAGAAATGTCCGCCACCCAGCGTTTTCGCGCCTGCTCGGTTTGTTCCAGTGTGTGGGCGAGATGATTGAGGTGTTCTGCCAGCGTTGAAATTTCATCCTGGCCTTTTGCGGCAAGACGCTGTTGGTAATCGCCGCTGCTTAGGCGTTGCACATGGGTTGCCAAGCGCTTGACTCGCTGAGTCAGCAAATATGACAGCGGAATTGCACAGCCCAGTGCAATGATCAGTGCGACCATCGCTGTGATTAAAAAGTGCGTTTGTTGGCGTTTGGCAAATTCGTTATCGCGTAAGTCGCGAAGTGCCGGGTTCATAGGTACACCTAAATAACCAACACATTGTTCTTTGCCATTGATGTTGATAATTAAATCACTATACAAATAGGTTTCGTTACGCCATTTTTTCCCTGCGATGACTTTTTCTTTTTCATTGAGCAAGATGAAGCGTTTGTAGGGTTGGTGACGCAAAAAATCTTCCGGGTCTTTGGAGTCTCGGTCGCGATTGCGATCACCTTCGCGTTTGCTTTTGGTATCGCGGTGGAAAAAAAAGCGATTAGGTTCGTCATCGTCCGGGGAACCGTTATTTAATTCAGGCGGTAAGGGGAAGGGGATGGGGCGTTCACCGCGCTCGCGCAAATTGGCCGTGTATTGCCACACAAACAACTCCCAGTAGTTGCGATTTTTTTTGAATGCGTCCCAATTACCCACCATGCGATATTGACGTTCAAGCGCGTCAATTAATTTGGCGTTGCGCGAGGTTTCTTTTTGTTCGATGTAGCGATTAAAACCCAGCTCAAAACTCAGCCGGGAATACAAAAATAACCCGCCGGTTAACAGCACCGCAAACAGGGCAAATACTAAAAATACTTGTACGCGTAGATTAAATTTCACAGGGGCAAACAACCTTCTAAACAGCGGGAGATGACTAGTCCTTTGGACAGAATATGCAAAATCGTCCATTTGGCAAACCTGGAGAGATTGGCCGCGCCCCAGTGACTGGGTTAAAATGGTAATACTTGAGCAAATTACTCGGTTATAACCTCGTTTATCGCCTTGTTACATCTGCCTGGCCCGGTGCTCAGGCTGCTCCTGCGAACTCAGTCCCATGAAATTATCGAGGTAGATAAATGGACACCTTAGAAACGATTAAACAACAAATCAGTGAAAACGCAGTAATCCTTTATATGAAAGGTTCACCCAGCGCTCCGCAATGCGGTTTCTCCATGCGCGCTTCCCAGGCCCTGATGGCATGCGGCCAGCGTTTTGCTTATGTGGATATTCTGGCTAACCCGGATATCCGTGCGGAGCTGCCAAAGTTTGCGAACTGGCCCACCTTCCCGCAATTGTGGGTAAAAGGTGAACTGATAGGTGGGTGTGACATAGTGACTGAAATGCACGAGAAGGGTGAGTTGAAGCCCTTGATTGACGCTGCTGTTGCAGGTTAATCCGCTTGCGACTTCTGGCCTGTCAGGGCTGGAGGTCGCTTCTGCAATTGCTTTCCCGCAGTGTTCTCTTCCGGTTTTATCTCACTACCAGAAATACCAGTATGGCGGCTCCAACCAAGCTAATTGCACAGAGTGTGAGGCCCATTAGCCGTTGACGTGCGCGTTTGGCTTCGTTGTTTTGGTCTTGCAATTCATGGGCGCGCCAGGCGATAGCTTTGGATTTCACCAGTTTCGCTCTCATCTTTTGTAAAGCAGCGATATCTTGATCCACCTCGTCACGCGGGGCGACTATCTGTTCTTGCTCAAGTTGTTTGAGTTTTTTATCCAGTTGCGCGAGCTTGCTATCAAGCGCGGCGGATACCTGATGAATTTGCATAGTGAAGGCTCTGGGGAAGACTGCACAAACCTTAGCAGAAGCGAGTTTTTTTGTCTGGCTTCATAATCAACATATCGTTTTAGGGTGAAAACCTAATAAAATACTTTAAGTTTTAACAGCTTGTGC
>JAGKXA010000170.1 GCA_021151615.1 Cellvibrionaceae bacterium
CGGCACTGCGCGCAAGCGCTGTTGCGGTTGGCTCGGTTGCAATAATTGTTGGATGACTTGCACTTCTTGCGCAAAATTTTCTGCCGCCGAATCATCGCGCTTAAGTGCACGACTAGTCACAGGGTCAGTTCCCGGCGCACGCCCTAACCCCAAATCAATTCGTTCACCATAAAGCGAAGCGAGCGTACCAAATTGTTCCGCCACAACCAGCGGCGAATGGTTCGGCAACATAATCCCACCAGAACCCACGCGCAATTTCTGCGTCTGCCCCGCAATATGCCCAATCAACACCGCCGTCGCCGAACTGGCAATGCCCTGCATATTATGATGCTCCGCCAACCAAAACCGCTTAAACCCCAACGCATCTGCCGCCTGCGCATAAGCCACCGCGTGGGTAAAACTATCGCACGGCGTTTCATTAACCCGCACCGCAGCAAGTTCAAGCAACGAGAATTCGACTGACATAACCACCTCACTCAATATTCAATTGTCCTATTCTACGAGCAATTGATTGGTTGGGGTTTTGGATTATTGATTCTTTACGTGTGGGAATAGGTGTAACGCTACTCTTCTTCGCGAAAGTATTTACTGTACTGATGGCGAGGTTACAAAAAACTCAACAGTTATAAACATAAAACCCTGGAGGCAATATGCAATCCGGAGTTTTGATGGGGATTTACCGCGTAGGTGCGATTAGCGCAGCGTAATCGTACACATGAAAAATCAATTTAAAAATTTCAAGAGGCAAGGAGATGCCAAATTATCACCGCTTATAAGTACTTGGCTCTATCTGGTTTTTTACCGTCAACTTGCTGCAACGTCATAATAACAATTTACTGATAGAGGAAATTAAAAATCTAAAGACTTGTATTAAAAAATGTTCACATGCTCGTCCGTTTGGGATTACCCCAAACTGGTATGGGGATAGCAGCGTTAAAATAGAAGCAGGTGAATAACATGCGTACGATTACGCTGCGCTAATCGTACCTACACTATTACATCGCTGCGACTTCCTATGTAAATGACCGCTTCTGCCCGAATCCGGAAAAAGCCGATTCAATACTATGTTGGGGTTCGCAAGCTCACCCGCAACCTACGTTTTTCGCTTTCTAGATAGCGAGATATTACACATTTAATTCTCCAAATAAAAAGCCCATCCGTTTCTCAACGAATGGGCTTTCTATTTCCAGTAACCTGTAAAATTATTCGGTTAATTTTACAGTAACTGCTTTACCGGCGTAGTCGATTGTCTCCAGCGGAGCTGCATCGAAGTTCGCAGCATCTTTGCTTGGACCGGAGATTAAACGCACGCTGATTTTGCGTTCATTGGCCATGCCGGTGAAGCCGCCTACGCGGTCGCCGATGGTGACTGTGCCGGTGGCGTCGTCGTAGCTCACGGGAATGCGTGACCACTCACCTTGTTCATATTTTACGGAGCGACCGTCGTCTTCGTAGATTTCGAAGCTGCCGTTAGCGCCGGTATAAATATTCAAGGTGATGGGTGCATTCAAGCCTTCGTCGGTGTGTTGGATCAACGGACCGGTTGGAACGATTGAGCCTGCTTTTACAAACAACGGCATTTGCGATAAAGGAGCATCGGCTTTAATGGTTTGGCCACCCGTTAATTTTTCACCGGTGTAGAAGTTGTACCAATCGGCGCCAGCCGGTAAGTACACATCGCGCGAGCGCGCTTTGTCTTCGTACACAGGGCTAACCAGGAAGGCTGGGCCAAACATGTATTGGGTGTTGATATTCCAACCGGCTTTGTCGTTCGGGAAATCCATTACCAGTGGACGCATAATAGTGCCGTCTTTGTGATAGGAATCGCCCGCTAATGTGTAGATGTAAGGCATCAGGCGGTAGCGCAGCTTGATGTAATTTTCGAGCGTGTTGTACACCTCGGTGCCTTCATCCGCCAGGCTGAAAATTTCACGATAAGGGAATTGACCGTGTGAACGGAACAGTGGCACAAAGGCGCCGAACTGGAACCAACGCACGTTCAACTCTTGCCAATCTGCAACCAGTTCCGGTTTCAAATCGTGAATGTTGTGCGCTTCACCGCCGTTCTTGCTGCCCCAGCGATATTTATCTTCCGGTGTAAAACCACCGATATCAAAACTCCAGTTAGGTACACCGGAAATACCAACACTTACACCTGCTGCCACTTGCTCTTTCAGGTTTTCCCAACGCGATGAAGTGTCACCACTCCAGAAGGCCGAGCCAGTGCGTTGCAAACCACCGAATGCAGACCGCGTCAAAATAAATGAACGTTTTTCCGGATCAGTTTTGCGCTCACCTTCATACACGGCAGTTGCGTTTGGAATCGCGTAGGAGTTGAAATACTCCGCACCGGAACCAATGCCCTGTTCGTGACTGATTAATTCCTTACGCTTGGTGAATGACAGGTTGGAGTGGATATCCGGCTCTGCCGCATCCAGCCACCAGGCATCGAAGCCTTTGGAATTTAATTTCTCATTAATTTGCTTCCAGAAAATTTCTTGCGATTCTTTCGGATAAGGATCGTAGAAAGCATTCAAATAACCCGGGCCAATCCAGTCGAGATTTTTCTCGTCCAGGTTTTTGTTGAACATATAACCCTTCGCGTTCAACTCTTTGTAGTTGTCGGTAGTCGGGTAAAATTTCGGCCACACCGAAATCATAATGTTGCCGTTCATCGCATGAATTTTATCATTCATGGCTTTGGCATCGGGGAAGAATTTCTTATCGAAATCGTGGCTGCCCCAGGCATTTTCCGGCCAGTAAGACCAATCCAGAACGATGTTATCGATTGGGATTTTTTTATCGCGATAGTATTTAAAAGTATTTACGATTTCATCTTGCGTTTTATAACGCTCGCGGCTTTGCCAGAAACCGTACACCCATTTTGGCAACATCACAGCAGCGCCCGTCAGGTCACGATAGCCTGCAACCACGTCGTCTTTGTTTGCACCAACAACAAAGTAATAATCAATTGCCTTGCCAGTTTCAGACGCCAGCGACAATTCGCCCTGCTCTTCTTTTGGCATTGGGTCCAGATGGGTTAACCGGAAGAAACCGCCGCCCACAGTCCAATCCACTTTGATGGCTTTTTTCTCACCTGCTTTCAGCTCAGTGTTGTAAGTGTGCCACCAGGGGTTCCAGTTCATGCGCCAACGATCCAGCACTAACTCACCGCCCACATAGAGTTTTGCATAACCGGAGTTATACATTTTGAAGCGATGAATGCCTGCTTCATCAGTCAGCACACTGCCTTCCCATTCGATGCGCAGATTTTTTGCATCTTTCACTTCATCCGGGAATGGAATTTCGCGCACGCTATTGTTGCTAAAGAACTGGTAATTCAAATCGGCTTCAACGCGCGTCAGCAATAATTTATCGCCGTCGTAATAACGCGCCGTCAAACCGCCTTCTTTGCCTTCGGCATCAAATAATTTCAGTGAAACATTTAAAGGCTGGGTTTCGCGTGGATCACCAAAGCGCGAAATAGAGTTGTTATCCCAGAGTACACCGTAGTTTTTGCTGGAAACGACAAAGGGAATGGTTTTGGCGAGGTTGTAGGTAGTTAACTCAACGTTTTCACCGGAGTAATTGACCTGGCCATTTTGATGCTGACCCAAACCGAAATAACCTTCATCGCTGCCGCGGTTAAATTCCTGGCGCAGCGCGTAGGAATCAGCATCGGGCTTGATAGGATCGCCAGTCACTTCACCAAAGCTGCCGCGATTTTCTTCTTTCAACAATACATTGCCTTTGGCATCGCGGAATTGCACTGTGCCGTAGGTCAGTGAAACTTCGGCAGTCACCTGCGCCGTTTTCAAAACCAAGTTATCATCGGTTTGCTCGGTCGTGAATTGCACGTTTCCAGCCGGCTTGGCCACCACCTGGATAGATTCAGGAATCACATTAAAGTCAGTGCCAGGCAGCGCCGTGACACGAATAATTTTTTCACTGATCACTTGCAGGCGAACTTTTTTGACCTGGCCTTCGGCCAGTGTTAACACCACGCCATCAGCAGTTTTTTCCACCTGGGTCAGCGCTTTGACTTGTTGCACTGGCGTTTGGCTCGCGGGAGTAGCTTCACTACCAGATTGTTTTGAGCAAGCCTGCAATAGGGCGACCGAAGCCATTCCTATAACGCACTGCGTGATCACGGCTTTTTTGGAAAGCCCTTTGAATGCAGATAACATGTTTGAGTCCTCGTTCTGCGTTTTTTTAAAATTTTTAATCCCCCCTACCCCCCTTTTTCAAAGGGGGGAATGACTCCCTTTCAAAAAAGGGCAGAGAGGTTTTATTAACCTGATTTACTTAAAAAATATTTTTTACATTCCAATTACTTGTGCATACACAACACTTACCTCAATCCAACTTTTCCAAGAGGGATTCCCAACTCCCCCCTTTTAAAAAGGGGGGCTGGGGGGGGATTTAATTGGTTTCGTAAGTCGCCATTTTAATGCGCAATAAAATCTGGCGATCAGGGAAATTCAAACCCCAATCAGTTTGATCGCCATTCCATACGCGATGCATTACCCAAATACCACGTTCGTAATGACCTTCTTCCACACGCACGATCATGTATTTTTTATTCGCGATTTCGGTTGAAGGTTTTAATTCCACGCGCGCGTTGTAAGCGGTCACTAGGTATTCATTTTCATCCAGCTGCGCAATCAGGGCACCACCAGAAGCTGGCGTATTGCCTGTGGGCGGTGCGATCCAAAACATTGGGCGACCGTAAGTCACTTCCGCATTCCACAAACCTAAATCCAGTGTTTGTGTCAGCGCCGCCGCTTTGTCTTTTGCGTATTGCTCTTTTTCGGCGGGCGTCGCTTCCGCATTCCAGATTTTTTGAGTGTCGGTAGTTGTATCCAATGGCTCGGCAACACCCCACACATTGCCTTCAAACGCCAGCTTGGCCCACTGCCGCATCATTGGGGAAACAAGACGATAAACCTGCGCAAAATTGTCGATGGTTTCGTCGTTATACTCTTTAGCCCCTAAAGGGTAATTTGTATAGGGCGTATCATCCATACCAAAGGGCGAGAAACCAATTCCGCCTTTACCCAGGGTTGGGAAAAAATAGCGCGCATAGGGTTGGTCGTTGCCAATTTCGGCAACAAATAGCGCATTATCCGGACGCGCATACAGATCCAACACTTTTGAAACCGTTTTATGATCGCGGAAATAAATATCCGGCGCGATTAAATCAATGTTAGGTGCTGCCGCCTTCCAAATATGCAGCACATTGTCAGTACCGCCGCCACTGGAATATTGGCCGGGTAAACCCGGATTAAAAGGATTGCGCAATGCGACGTTCACATACATCGGCAGATTTTTTATCGCCTTGCCGGCCGCCGCAATTTCATCGCAATATTTGGCGATGTAATAGGCGTGAAAAAATTCATCGGCATCTTTACCAAATACTTGCGGCCAGGTGCCTGCTTTTAATTGCAGCTTGCCAATCAACTCGTCGGGTACGGGAGCATTAAACACGGCTTGGGCAGTTGTGGAAAAATCGCGCACGCTGCCGTAGGTGCCCACTTCATTTTCCACCTGCACCAGTATCACTGTGTGCTCTTTGTCGCGCTTGGCCAAATATTTCATCAATTCCACAAACGCTTTTTTATCGGCGGCGAGGGTATTTTTTCCAAAAGGCGACATCGAATTTAAGCTGTCGCCATCTTGTTTAACCACGCGCGGAAAACGTTTGTTATCCAGCTTCACCCAGGCAGGAGCATAATGCGGTGCATTGTTTTTCCAGGTGGCAAACCAAAGCAGTACCAGTTTGGCATCATGCTCGCGCGCTTCCTTTAGCAATACATCCAGGTAAGAAAAATCAAACTTTCCTTCTTCCGGTTCAATTTGCTCCCAGGCAACCGGAATACTCAGGGTATTCGCGCCCATTTTTTTAAACGAAGGCCACACATCTTTTAGCGCAGCAGGATAGTTACTGGAATTATTGGTTTGCGAGCCCAGCATGATAAAAGGCGCACCATCCACCATCAGTGCATGTTTGCCATTGTTAGTCACCAATTGTGGCAACTCAGCGGCCTGCAATGACATAGTCACTAGGCTGATGCCAGTTACCAGCGCTAACCAACGCAAAGACAATTTAAAAAAGGAGGTGTTTGTCATAGATAAAACCCAAACGATTTTTTCGTTATTTTTTATAGATGAATAATCACAAATGCACGGAAGTTAGTTGCTCAAAAGCGCAACCTATTATCATATAAACCATAATAAATTGCTTTGTATACATACACAATGCAGACGGGTTTTACCCATGTTTACAATAGCTCTGATTGTGCGAGCGGGTTTTCAAAAATGAAAAAAACCTTGCTCCTTCCGGAGCAAGGTTTTTTAAGCGTATTACCAATTAAAACTTGGCGCGCAGGCCAATTGCGAAACGAGCATCCTGCGCATAGGAATATGCCACATGATCACCCGCGCCATTTTGGTCGATGATACCTACGGTTTTCTCTTTCAGCAGATTGGTTGCTTCTCCGGAAACAGTGTAGTTATCGAGGAAGGTGTAGCTGATGGACGCATCCAGCTGACCGTAATCATCGTTATATACGGGGATACGAGCCTTACCGTCTGCACCATCGTTAAAGTCTGGATCAAATCCATTACCTCCCCAAGTGATCAGGTATTTGCTACGCCAGGAATAAGCCAGGCGCGCAGAGAAACCATCTTTTTCATACATACCAACAATGTTGAATGCATTTTTGGACAGTTGATCAATTGGTAGCTGTCCATACAACGAACGGTCAGTGTCAACCGGAGCGGCGCCGGTTGTCGTTCCCGCAGGAGGCAGTGGAATTTTTGCTTTGCTATCAATATAGGTGTAGTTCGCTTGAACACCCAAGCCATCAAATGGTGCAGGCAGGGAATCAAAGAATTTGTTTACACCCACCTCCAGACCATTAATTTCCCCCGAACCAATATTCGCCAACCAAGTTGCATCCCCCGAATAGGAACCATTTGTAGCTGACTCCAACGCAAATGGAGTGACGCCTTTCCTAAAGAAATCTTCAACTTCCTTTCTGAATACGGACAAATGAGCCATGCCACCATTGTCATCGAAATACCACTCTGTAGACAGGTCAAACTGAATGGCAGTCATTGGCTCCAGGTACGGATTAGTATCCATACTGACAGTATGTTTATACTGATCTGGACTGGTTGGCTGACCGGTCACTCCGTCTTTAACATTATGAGTTACCGTAATTCTCGCTTGCATATCCGAGAAGCTTGGAGCCCAAATTGCTTTAGAAGCTGCAAAACGGAAGAACAAGTCATCAGTCGCCTTCAAGCGCATATTCAAGCTTGGCAAAACATGCGTGTAACTATTTTGCGCATCAAATGGCTCTGTTGATCTGGGCGCAATCTCAGCACCGCTCGGTAACGCCCACCGCTCGATAATTAATGTACCGTGAGCAGTACCGTCAGTTTGTACTACGCGAACACCAACATTACCATCGATTGGCATCGCGAGATCATCAAATCCATAGTTGGCCATCAGGTAGGTTGCAACAGTTTTTTCTTCTTGCGAGTTTGCGTAGTCAGGATTATTCAAACGCTCCCAATCAATGTACACAACATCATTACACGCCCAGGAAAATGGCTCGCTGGGGCAAGTACTGTTGACTGCATCAGTCGTTGCTCTAAAGTTTTTGGTTGCTGCCGCAGAATAAAGATAGCCCGCCGCTGGAACAGCCACATCCCCACGTTGGAAATTATCGAAAGAATACAATGACAGGAACTGAGAGGCCTGATCTGCAGTTACTTTCGGCAAAGTATTCTTATCATATCCATTCAGCCAAGTAGCATAACGAGTGTTCCAGTCATAGCCAGTATTGATATTGTCCGCCGTCTTTTCTGAATATCTCATCCCAGCTTTAACAGACTTAATTACTGCACCATCAAAATCATATTCAGCATCGAAACGCCCCGTTTTCGCTTCGGCGTTGTTGCGCTCGAAGTGAGTCATTTCCTGACCAAGACTATAGTTTGAAAAATTCGCCATGTAATTTGGATCAAGCAGGATCGTTGGCGTTTCTGTGCCAATACCGTCCATATAAGCTTTTTCCGGGATTACCTTCAAACCTAACGTGTAATCATCCACGGTTGCTTCTGCTTTTACGTATTGAATATCAGCAGAAAACTTCCAGTGATCATCCGGACTCCACTTGATACCCGTTGAGTAATCCGTTGTTTTGGAAATGTTGTTCGCCCAGCGCGTACTGGTGCCAAAATCCAAACCCCATTGCGCCGGATTGGCAACAGTTACTGTACCTGACTGCATTGCGCCGTTAGCATCGTAAACCCAATCATCATCAGTAGTTGGAACCAGGGCTTGATCACCGTTTGCACCCTCCAGGAAGAATGCATTTTCGTCGTAGGTGGTGTCGTGCTTGCTTTGGAACGCCGTGAAATAAAGTTCGGTATTGTCGTTAGGTGCCCACTGCAATGCGAGGTAGCCGCCTTCACGCGTACTTTCATAATCGTTGCGACGCCAGTCAACGCCTTTTGAAACCCAGACATCCTCACCATCGATTTCACGTGGCAAAAACGCGCGGGTGTAAACCTGATCAGAGCGGCTGGATAAATCCGAAGTCGACGCGTTAATCAAAACACCAAATTCACCTGCGTTTGTCTCCCAGCGATTGCTATACAAGCCGGAATACTCGCCGTTGGTTTCTTTTAATTGATCGCCATAGTTTGCTTTCGTGGAAAAGCTCACCAATTGACCATCGGAATCAAACGGCATGCGAGTGCGCAAGTTTACGGTACCGCCTAATCCACCTTCGATCATATCGGCAGATGGACTTTTGTAAGTGTCCACGGCATACATCAATTCGGCCGGAACGTCTTCAAAACTTAAACCACGGCCACTGGCTGCCGAAAACACATCGCGACCATTTAACTCGGCGCGAACTTGAGACAAACCGCGCACAGCAACACCGCTACCTTCTGCTGCCGGATGCTCAGCGTCATTGTTGGTGTAACGACCTACTGTCACGCCGGGCACACGTTGCAAGGCTTCAGTCACACTGCGATCAGGCAATTTACCGATGTCTTCCGCAACAATGGAATCCACCACTACGCTGGAATTCTTTTTAATGTCTTGCGCGGACTGAATACTCGCGCGCTGACCGCTAACAATAACTTCTTCAACTTGTTCATTAGCCGCTTGAGCAACGGACTGTATTGCGAAACCTGCAGATCCAATCGCCAGTGACAAGCTGGAAACCCATTTGATGTAGTGCGGCAGTTTCTTTTTCAAAAACATTTTATTTTTTGTGGTCATGATTTTCTCCAGTTAGCATTATTTTTGACTACCCC
>JAGKXA010000435.1 GCA_021151615.1 Cellvibrionaceae bacterium
TGCCGATAGAATTGAATTTACCCCGAATCTTGTTGGGACAATCAGCGCGAAAAATAACAACACGCTCGTAGTAATGGGCCACAATATCAAAATTAACAACGACACTATTTTTGATGTGAAGATAGTTCCGCGCGGCCTGCAAGGCTTAGCACCAGGTGCAAGAATTCTAGTCAGCGGTTCGTTGGCAGCCGATGGTAGCATTAGCGCTACTCGCATTGAACTTGCTAATAATTCGCCACAACAACTGCAAGGATTTGTGCGCGATTTAAATAGCATGAACATGACCTTCCAACTCAACCAGCAGCAAATCAGCTATGCCGGCGCCAACCTGAATTTAGGCAACCAGAATTTGCGCAATGGATTACTCGTCAACGTGCGCGGAATTCAGGATAACAACCAATTATTCCAGGCTACCCAGGTTAATCGCATCACCACCGAATTTTCCAATAGCATCAAGTCTGCATCGATTGAGGGATATATCACTCGCTTTGGTTCAACGATGGATTTTGAGGTTGCAGGAATAAATGTAACTACTAATACACAAACCCGTTACGACAATGGCGCAGCGAAAAACCTGGCTCTGGGCATCAAGGTTGAAGTTGAAGGTAAAGTAGATAGCAACGGAAAGTTGTTGGCCGAGGAGATTGAATTTGAACACAAAATTAATAACAAGATTGCCGGCAAGATTACCAATATCACGATCAATAGCAGCACCGGGTTTGGCATAGTCACTGGAACCCTGGAAGTGGATGGAACCAGCATTCGCACTAACATTTCCACCCGCTACGAAGACAAAGGCAGCAGCCGTATTAAACGATTTAATTTATCCAGCCTGCAAGTGGGTGATGCGGTGGAAGTCACCGGTTACTCCAGCGATACCGGTTTTATTGCCACAAAAGTTGAACGCGAAAACACCGATGATAATGAACCCAAAGAGCGCGAGCTGGAAGGTATTATCACCAGTATTAGCAGCGATTCTTTTACCCTGTTCGGGCGCAAAATTTTGACCGATGAAAACACCGAATATCACGATGCAGAAGGAAAGCCCATCAGCACCATCAACTTTTTTACCATTGCATTTGGTAAACGTGTTGAAGTGAACGGTATAGCGCTGGGTAACGAGTTTCTGGCAACCCGCGTCACTATCGATGAAGACGACAAAGGCAAAAATCAATTCAAGTTATAACCTTCGCCCTGCCCGCTGCACCTGTCCAGCGGGCCGGTTTTCCAGCCTGCGTGAATTTTATTTCCCGTCTGATTTCTGCCCTTACTTAATTTTGCTTTAAGTTTTCACGCGCATAATCAAACTTGCCCGGTGAAATAATGGCCGTTAGAAGTGGCAGTTTGAACAACACTCATTGCCTTTCAAATTGGCTATAATCAACCTATAAAAGCAATGAAAATTTCAGGTTTATTATGTCGACACAGCAAGGTACCTTTCACCCATTCACGCTATCCGCCGTTATAGCAACCATCATCCACACAACTGCCTATGCTAATGACGTACCCGCAACTGCGAAAGAAAAGCAGCAGATGCCGGTGATTGAAGAGATTGTAATCAACACGCACCCAATT
>JAGKXA010000171.1 GCA_021151615.1 Cellvibrionaceae bacterium
CTTTTTCGTTTCGGCCAGCGGCTTCAAATTTATTTTCTTTGTCGTCTTTCCAACCACCCGGAAAATCTTTACGCACCTCAGCATCGGTCGGATTCTTGAAGTTTTTCATCAGTATTTCGGTGCCATAATACATTTGCGGAATACCTCGAAGCGTATAAAGCCATGTAAGGCCCATTTTGTATTTGTTGAAATCTTCGCCTATTACCGAAAAGAATCTATCGCTGTCATGGTTTTCTACAAAAGGCACCAGGGTGATTTTGTTTTCGCCGTTCAGCTTTTCAATTAATTGAATCAGCGTTTCCGGGCTTTCGTTATTATTTTGGATGTCGGTGGTGAAGGAGCCATCCACTTTAATCATTTCAGCGGGTACATGGCTCAATGTATTAAATGGATTCAATGAGCATCCAAAGTTGCTGATCGAGAATTGGGTTCTGAGTTTGGTCAGCCCCTCAGAAAAATGTTTCGCTGCGTTCAGGTGATTGGTGACATCAATCTCCTGTGCCTGGAAGACAATTGAATCGGGCGATAATTTTGCGGCCTTGAAGGCAACGCCTAGCCATGGAATAAGTGTTTCGTCACACAGCGATTGGCGACCGATATTCACAATCAATTTGGTTTTGTTGCCTTTGGATCGATGCAGCGACAGCATTTTGATTGATTCAAGAATAACCCAGCGATCAATTTTAGTGGCGACACTGATATTGGCAGCTGCTTCAAGGAAATGGTTGGGTGTAATTTCCTCGCCCTTATCATCCAACATACGTAAATAGACTTCGTAGTATTCCTCGTCGGAACCGCGCAAGCTGATGATGGGTTGGAATAATAAACGGAAACGGTCATTGGCAAGGGCGTGTTGAATAACACTGGTAACATCGATCTTGATTTCGTCTTTGGAGATTTCCGGCTCAAACAGGAGCGCGTTATTGCCATTTTCACTGCGCACTTTTTCCATCGCCATGCGCGCCTGCTCAATCACAGTGTTGGTGCTGGTAGTGGTTTCATTAATTAATGAAATGCCGATACTGCAGGTGATCTGCAACGTCTTGTGATCAATATCGATAATGTGCGCTTCGACATCTTTACACAGTTGATTGGCGCGATTGACGGCGGCATCGGCTTTGACGTTGGGGGCAATAATCGCAAAGGTGGAATCACCCAAACGGGCAATCGTATCGCTGGTGTTGGCCTTGGCGCGCAACAGTGTCGCTATATCTACCAGTGCCAAATCCGAACCTGCGACACCAAAAGTGTTTTTGATTCGCTCGCTGAAGTTATCCAGTTCGATATAAAACAAGCAGAAAATTTGTTTGTCATCAACCGAATCAATAATGTGATCCAATTGGTTGAGCAGGTATTGGCGATTGTAAACACCGGTGACCAAATCCTGCCATTTGATTTGTTTCAGTTGTGCTTCCAGCGCTTCGTTATTACTGTGCACTACCGTTGAAGCCGCGCGCGCTAGAAACTGGATACAAGGTTCTTCGTCATAGGTTACCAGCGATACTTCCAGATCTATATGCTTGGTTTCACCCGCTTGGGTAATACCGCTAAACGCCAGGGAGCTGGATTCTGCCTCTTCACCTTTGATGGTGAACTCTTTTAAAAAGTTTTTCAGGCGATTTTGATCAGCATCGGCGACCATATCCATGATTGGCATGGCTTCAATATCGGCGCGATTTTCGTAGGCAAATAGCTCCGCAAAAGATTCGTTGGCATAGAGGTACAATCCATCCTGCACAAAGGCGATAGCATCGCGCGAGCTATCCAGTAATTGTTGGCTGCGACGCTCGGCTTCACGAAAACGGCGATCAGCGTTGCGGCGCGCCTGGCGCTGCTCACGATTACCCAGTTCCCGGTCAATCACTAATAACAGGTGTTGGTCGTCATCCAGATTTACAACATCGGCAGCACCCACTCGCAGGCCTTCTACAACGGCGAATGGGTTTTCATCTTCATCCAGTTCGCTGAGTAAAATAACCGGGACATCTTTATTGAGACGGCGAATTTGTTTGATGGCGGTTTGCGGGTTGGGATTGGTGGTTTTGTCGTTGCCAATCAACAGATCCCAGCTTTGCTCCTGAAGCAATTTCACCAGTGCCTCTTCACTTTCCACATGCTGGGCGCGGCAGGGGTGGCCGGATGCATGCAGCATACTGATTAGCCGCTCGGCTTCAGTACGCGAATTGTTCAGGATAAGTAAGCGGATAGTATCTGTTGTTGTCATAAGTCTTCTGTATATCAGGGGCTCCCGGCTCATTTTGACTATAGCGCGTTTTTTGCGCGCGAGCCGCGGGTCGCTGCAATTCCTGGAGTAGTTAGTTTGTTTTTGTTGAATCTGCTGACCACTTCCTGCCGATAAGCCGGAAATCTCTGCCTTGTGTCGCCGCACGCTTGCCATGCCGGGTGAGCTGTTGAAGGGGGCTATATTACTGGAAACGATTGCCCGCTCAACTTCACGTGCGATTTATGCGATCTGGTCGTGCCTTTTGTGCTCTAGTTCGCAGTTACCGGTGTAACGCCTGAGCAATTTATTGCCATACCGAATCAAAATCGTCTTTCTTTTCCTCCGCCTGTGGTTTAGCCGTGACCAGTTCGCGGTACCCAAATTGACTAAATGCTCCCGTCGCAAACAAGCGACTGGTAAGTTGTACAGAGAGATCCTGCGCACTGACACCAGGCTGTGGTTGCAGATAGAGCCGGGCCTTGGTGAATTCATGGAAACTGATGGCGTTGGCAATCAGGCTGGCGGGTTGGTTGATAGCTTTAAGCTCCGGGATTTGCAGGGCGCGCAAATACTCGGCAAAACCACCGGTTTTATGAACAGCAGCCAGGCCCACAGGAATAGCGTGGGGGGCCAATATCTGGATGCCAAGCTGGGTGGCCCCCTTGGTTTGGTGGGCCCAGCGCACTACGCCAATCGCCCATTTATTGCGGCCATACTCACGCAATCCAAGCAACTCACCGGCGCGTACCTGTACCGGGATTTCATCGCGCCATTCCAGTCCATAGCCACCCAGGCTGCGGTCAATCAAGGGCACGTTATAAATGGGATGACTGCCCTGGTAGCTGTCTTTTTCCTGAGACTTGAGCTGTTTTTCTATATTGATGGTTGGGAGTGCTTTTCCTTCCAGAATTGTACCTTTTATATCAAAGGCATCGCCCCAGGGATCATTGGCTTTTTTACTGCTGTCCGCTTTTAACTGTATACCGCGTTTTTGGTAAATTGCTCCTTTTTCCGGCGCACCGCTTATCGCGCTGGATTGGTTTAAAAACAGGTTAAAGGGCTGCTCTCCCGCGAGATGAAAGTGGATGTTAGTAAGGCCGACGGTAACTTCTATATCGGTGTTGACCTCCTGGCGCTCGAAGCTGCGCATGGCGATATGGCTCCAGGCTTGCTCCAGGTGTTTGGCCAGGGCGGCAGTGAGATTAACTCCGGGCGGGAGCGAGTGTTTTTCCTGCTCATTCAATGTGCTCTTAAACAGCTCGTGCAGCTGTTGCACCAAACGCGTGGTGCGTAGCTCCAGCAAGGTTTGGTCGGTCTGCTCGTTGGTTGGACGCCAATTGGATTTATAAAACGGTGGACGGTTGCTATCCAGCAGCACGACAAACAGGTTTTCTTTGCCTGCCGGCGTATAGCTTTCCAGCTCGGCAATACCAGCCAGCAAATCCAGTAATTTGTAAGTGTTTTCAATTTCGTCCTGGCGCAGTTGGTTGGGGCGTGCGGTGGCCAGCAACAAAATTCGCACATAGGTCTGGTGAATGTTTTTTAGTCCGTGGTGATGGGGTTGCTTGTCTTCAACGAGTTCGTATTCCAGCGATAGCAAGCGGGCCAGGCGATAGAGTGCATGTATCTCTGCCCATGCCTGGCTGGAGATGGGTAAATAGAGTTGATAAGAGCGCAACATCAACAACCCCAAGGCAGTCATGGCACGCTGTATTGCCAGGGGTAATTCAGGTGGTGCGGGCGATTTTCCCAATGTTGTGCGGGTTTTCAGGCAGAGCTCGCGCACTACTGCCAGATAGCCATTCAAAAAATGCTTCTGGATAGCCTGGGCGACTGAGGCAGTTTTCAGCGCGGCCTCCGGCAAGATCAACGGCTGGTTCAGGTATTTCAGGGCCAACCCATTCAGGGTCTGATGGACGGGGATTCGCAATAGTTCCAGCAGGGCCAGGCGATTGTCCCAGCTTGTCTGCAAACGGCTTAACTCGTGTACGGCGGTGTAAAGCGGACCGCTTACCTGCTGTGCCTGGGTTAATGGGAGCTGTTGAAGCCACTGTTTTAGCTGAGGCTCTTTATTTCCTGAGCAAAAGCTGAGCTGTGCCAGATTTTGGGTCGGCACTATCAGCTTGCCCAGCAATGGTTGTAAATCAATATCCTCGGTCATTCATTCGTCATCAGCTAAATTGCAGTTATAACTATCTCTTTGAATATAGACAATTTTTACCACTTCGCCCGCTTTGCTGCAGACTACGGGATGTAAAGCAGGGATAAGCGTTTTGTTATCTCGCATGTTTGTACTATTTTTAATGCCACCACCGCTCTTTCATTATTACTACGACCAATAACAAGAACCGGAGTTTTGTCCGATGCGCTCCCTGTCCATGAAGTACAAACTGATCCTGCTGGGGTTGGTGCCTGGTATCGTCATTCTGTTGGTGTTGCTCCTGCTGGTGAGTTCGCGCATGAACAAGATCGTTGAAAAGGATATGGAAGTGCTGCGCGATACTCTGCTCGAGGCCCATAAAAGTGAATTGCGCCATTCGCTGGATATCGCAGCCTCGCTGATCAAGCCGCTATACGATGCCTCCACAGCGAATGATGCCCCCGAAAAATCCCAGGCGATTGAACTACTCAAGCGCCTGAAATACGGCAAGGATGGTTATTACTTTGGCTACAACGGCAATTCGGTGCGGGTGTTTTCCGGCAGTGACAGCGCCAAAATTGGTGAAAGTTTTCAGGGATACAAAGATGTAAACGGTGTCTTCCTGATTAACGAGTTGGTGAAGCAGGGCAAGGCTGGTGGTGGCTTTGTCACTTATCACTTTCCACGGCAAGGGCAGGGGGAAACAGCCTATCCCAAGCTTAGCTACGCCATTTGGCTGGAAAAGTGGGATCTGATGATTGGCACCGGTTTTTATATCGACAATATTGATGCCTCGGTTGCAGAGGCGCGCGCGCTCAGTGAGGCCTATATCCGTACCACCCTGATGATTGTGTTTGCGGTGGCTCTGGTGCTGTTGTTGGGAATTTCCCTGTTGGCGGTTTATATCGCCAATAAAACCCTGGGGCCGCTCAATGGTTTGGTGCGCAGCCTGGAGGAAATTGCGCGCGGCGGCGGCGATTTAACCCGCCGGCTGCAGCGTACCAGCGATGACGAAATCGGCGCAGTAATTTCAGCGTTCAACAGCTTTGTGGATTCCATTCACGACATGATCCAGCGCATCCAGCAGCTCACCAAACAAGTGGCCGAGATTGGCCAGCAGGTATCGCGCGATACTACCTCAACCTTCCAGACCCTTGATCACCAGCGCGAGCAAACCCTGCAAGTTGCCAGTGCTATGAATGAGATGGCCGCTTCGGCAGTAGAAGTGGCACGCAGCACACAGGAGGCTGCACACGCGGCGAGTGTGACCGAACAGGCCACCAAAGATGCACAAAAAACCGCGGCTCGCTCCATCGATAATATCCATCAGCTCTCCGATGAGGTACGCCTGAATACCGATGGTTTGCAGCAGCTGCAGCAGGACGTCAATGGTATTGGCGCCGTATCCGATGTGATTCGCGGTATTGCCGAGCAGACTAACTTGCTCGCACTCAATGCCTCCATCGAAGCGGCGCGCGCCGGGGAAATGGGGCGCGGGTTTGCGGTAGTGGCGGATGAAGTGCGTGCACTGGCGGCCCGTACGCAAGCTTCCACCCAGGAAATCCAGAGCATGATCCAGCGCCTGCAGGCCAGTACCACCGCGGCGAGCGATTCCATCAAGCGCAGCCTGGTCAAAGGTGATGTGTCGGTGCAGATGGTAACCGAAACCTCGACAGCGCTGAACGCAATCGACAACCAGGTCAGCACCATCAACCAGCGCGGATTGCAAATTGCGACGGCGGCGGAAGAGCAGACGCAGGTGATCGAATCAATCAACCAGAATATGCACGCGATTGCGGATGCAACCGAGTCGGCCAGCAAGTACGCGGCGCGCTCGAATGAGTCCGGTGAAGCCCTGGCAAAAGTGGGGGTGGAGTTGCAGCAGTTGGTAGGTCAATTTCGAACTTAAGAGAATGAGTTATTTTGTGCTTTTTTGGTGCAATTTAAGTCTGCGGCATCCTCGTGTGTTCCGTCGGGTATTTTTAAATTGCACCATGAAAAAACAAATTGATGCCCGATAGCTTAAAAATTGCTTTTATCCGGGGCATAAATTTGCAGGTGTTGTTTGATCACTGGTGTTATCGATCATGCGAGGCTTTCGCTCTGCTTTAAAAATTCAATTAAATCAAACAATTAGATTCCCTATCGAATTTACTTTTCGCCCCGCTAATAAAAAAACCTGGTCCTTCTGGTCGCTGGCATAGCGCTTGCTAAACCCCTCGCAATGAGGAGTTGCAACCCTATGTCTACCACTGCTGTGAAATCTGTTCGTTCCGTGTGCCCCTACTGTGGTGTGGGCTGCGGTATGGTGCTGGAAACCGATGGCAAAAAAGTCATCAAGGTTTCGGGTGATAAAAACCACCCATCCAATTTTGGCCGCCTGTGTACCAAAGGCCAAACCAGTGCCCAGGCCCTGGTGGATTCCGGCCGCATGGAGTCCGCCTTTGTGCGTACCGAGCGTACGCGTGACCCTGTCAAAACCCCTATGGCACAGGCGATTAGCTATACCGCCAAGCGGCTGCGCGAAATCCTCGATCAATACGGCCCTGATGCGCTCAGTTTTTATGTGTCCGGGCAGATGTCCATTGAATCGCAATATCTGGTGAACAAACTCTGCAAGGGTTTTGTGCGCACCAATAACATTGAATCCAACTCGCGTCTGTGTATGGCGAGTGCGGGCATGGGTTACAAACTTTCTTTAGGTTCCGATGCGCCACCGGGTTCCTATCAGGATTTTGACCACACCGATTTATTTTTTGTGATTGGCGCCAACATGGCGGACTGCCATCCGATTTTGTATTTGCGCATGATGGATCGCGTGAAGGCCGGGGCGAAATTAATCGTCGCTGATCCGCGTCGCACGACCACGGCGGAAAAAGCCGATTTGTTTTTGCCAATTAAACCCGGTACTGATCTCGCGCTGTTAAATGGCTTGTTATTTTTGCTGCACAAAAATGGCAAAACCGATGCCGATTTTATCGCGCGCTACACCCAGGGTTGGGAAAGTTTTCCGGAATTCCTTGCGGATTACACACCGGAAAATGTCAGTGAAATTACCGGGCTTTCTGTTGAGTCGATTATTCAAGCGGCTGAATTGATTGGCGCCGCACCAGAGTTTATGACCTGCTGGACCATGGGGTTGAATCAAAGTACCCACGGCACCTGGAATACCAACGCTATTTGTAATTTGCATTTGGCTACTGGAAAAATTTGCCGTACGGGCAGCGGGCCTTTTTCGCTAACCGGTCAACCCAATGCCATGGGGGGCCGCGAGATGGGTTATATGGGGCCGGGTTTGCCCGGGCAACGCGCGTTGATCGTTGAAAAAGATCGCGAATTTATCGAAAACCTGTGGGGTATTCCGCAGGGTTCCATCAGTACCAAATTGGGTAAGGGTACGGTGGATATGTTCGAGCGCATGGCGCGCGGCGACATCAAAGCCTGCTGGGTGATTTGCACCAACCCGGTTGCTTCTGTGCCCAATCGCAAAATGGTGATCGAGGGTTTGCAAAAAGCGGAGTTGGTGATCGCGCAGGATGCATTCCTCGACACCGAAACCAATCGCTACGCCGATGTGTTATTGCCCGGTGCTTTATGGGCCGAAGCGGAAGGCGTGATGATCAATTCCGAACGCAATATTACTCTGATGCAAGAAGCGGTTAGCCCACCGGGCGAGGCTATGGCGGATTGGGAAATCGTTGCGCATGTTGCGCGTGAAATGGGTTTTAGTGAAGGTTTTAATTTTACGTCTGCAGCAGACGTATTTGAGGAAATCAAACAGAGTTACAACCCTAAAACCGGTTACGATTTGCGTGGCGTAAGCTACGAGCGTTTACGTAAAGAACCCTTGCAGTGGCCCTGTGCGGATGAAAATTCCAGTCGCAATCCGATTCGCTATTTAAATACTGGCGAGAATCAAACCTTAAAAACCAATGATGATGGTTCAGTTCCTGCCCTTCAATTTGCTACCGACTCCGGCAGGGCGATTTTTCATGCGCGTCCACACGTAAACCCGGCAGAAATGCCCGATGCAGAATTTCCCATGGTGCTGAATACTGGCCGTGTGCAACACCAGTGGCACACGCTTACCAAAACCGGAAAAATTCCTACGCTCAATAAATTAAATCCCGGCACCTTTGTGGAAATCAATCCGCAAGATGCGGTGGAGCTGGGTATTAAAAACAAAGACAAGGTGGAAATCCGTTCGCGGCGCGGCTATGCGATATTGCCGGCGGTAGTGACTGATCGCGTAATGCCAGGTTGCTGTTTTGCGCCTATTCATTGGAACGATGTCTATGGCGATAACCTGTGCATCAATGCCGTGACGAGCGACAAAATCGATGCGATTTCGCAGCAGCCGGAATTAAAAGTGGCGGCGGTCGCGCTTAAGCGTGTGGAAGTGTTTGCAGAAGAAAGCGTGCTGGATTCTGCGCAGAAAACTGATTTATCAAATTACGATTATGAATTGCCAACGGCCATGGCCTTTGCGCCTGTGGCTGAGGCAAGGGCGGCGAGTTTAATAAAAATGTTTGCTGAAAAAGTGGGTGTTACTGAAGTGGTTGCACCGCAATTTTCCCTGGATGAAAAAAACTACCTCGCCGGATTTGTCGGCGGTTTGCAGGCCAGTGCCACATTAATTCAGGCAGTACCTGCACTGCCGGCAGATGCACCGATCAGTGCGGAATATCGTGCCTGGGTCAATGGTTTATTGGCAGGAATGTTCAGCCGTGTTCTGCCATTGGGTGTTACTGCGGCACCTGCACAAAACAAGCCGGCATTAACCTTATTGTGGGCATCGCAAACGGGTAACGCGGAAACCCTTGCGCAAACATTTGCGCGGGAATTATCAGCACAAGGCTGGGCGGTGAATTTCCAATCCATGAATGATTATTCAGTGGAAAAACTCGCAACTGATAAGTTTGTGGTCTTTGTCACCAGCACCTTTGGCGATGGCGATGCACCGGAT
>JAGKXA010000172.1 GCA_021151615.1 Cellvibrionaceae bacterium
TTCTTGAGCATGTAACCGTCATTGCTTGCGATCTCAATTACGAAGCTGGAATTGCCTAATTGCTTCTCCAAAATATAGCGGAGTGACGCCTCACGCGCATGTTTCAGCATTTGATCCGAAAAGGAGGAGAAATAGATATAATCACTGAAAAGAGTGACTGGCGGAACAATGTGCGTGATCTGCATCAGCCAGCAATCCTTGCATACGTGCACGTCGAGAGGAAACTTAGGTTCCTCCTTTGTAAGGTCCTCTTGGCGAAGCAAATTGTTAGCCAATGGCTGTTGACCAAGATCAATGACAAGCTCTAGATTGGTGGAGGCACAAGAACGGCACGATATGTTAGACATGATTGGCATCTAAATTAAATTGTCCATGACACGCCCGAAGATCCTGCTGATCGAGCGTAGTCGGCGATTTGTTCCAACGTAAAAGTGAGCATGGAAACATTATCTTTTTTAGACTCGTGCCGAAGACGATACCAAGCAGAAGTTCGTGCAACGGTTTCGTAAAAATTCCACACTGGTAGCCAGCCAAGTTCATTCTTGGCTTTCGTGTAATCTAAGCTTAGTCGCTGAGCTTCGGAATAAATACTCTTTCCAGCAATCTGGAGCTCAAATGCGTTAGGCCAATTCGTTAACCAAGCATTCATCAACTCTTGAACTGAGCGCTCAGCCTCAAAGTCAGGTCCGAAATTGTAGTTGCGAAGGAGAGAACGATCTGGTCGGGTCAACAATCTCTGGCCCAAGGCAAGATAGCCGCTTACAGATTCAAGGACATGTTGCCATGGTCTGGTTGCTTCAGGGCGACGAAGGACGATCGGCCTTCCATCTTCATAGGCCCTTACGGCGTCAGGGATGATACGGTCCTCTGCATAATCTCCACCGCCAATAACATTGCCAGCACGGCCTGTGGCAATGGGGCCGAGGTTCTCGTCATTCGAAAAGAACGAGGCGTGCCATGCAGACACAACCAGTTCAGTAGCAGCCTTGCTCATAGAATAGACATCGTGTCCACCCAAAGGATCTGTTTCAATAAACGCCCTGCCGCTATTATCATTGCGGTAACATTTGTCGCTGGTAACTACTACAACCGCAGCGCTGCTACGGGCATTTCTGACAGCTTCCAATAAAATTGCAGTGCCCAAAGCATTTGTGGTAAATGTATGCAATGGTTCCCGGTATGAAACCCCAACGATTGGCTGGGCAGCTAAGTGAAAAATAATCTCCGCGCGGCTCTCAGCGACGGCTTTATTAATAGAATCAGCATCTCGTAAATCTGCGTAGTCCGATGATACAAAGCAGTTTTCAGGTAAAACCGAGAAGCAGTTATAACCAGGCTCAGGCGGAAGCGCGAAACCATAAACTTCCGCGCCAAGTGAGTGTAGCCAAAGGCTTAACCAGGATCCCTTGAATCCTGTGTGCCCAGTGACTAGCACCCTGCGTTTATGATAGATACCTCCAAACATTACCAGCATTTCCACGGGGCAGCACCACTATCCCAAAGTTTATTGAGCATCTCAAATTCACGATAAGTGTCCATACACTGCCAGAATCCCTGATGTTTGTAAGCCTTCAATCCTCCTTCATCAACTAGCCTCTGCAGTGGTTCACGTTCAAAATTGCAATTGTCATCCGAGAGATAGAAGCGGACTTTCTTGTCGAGAACCATAAAACCTCCGTTTACATAGCTATTTTCCTGGTCTGGTTTCTCTTGGAACGAACTAATTGTATCTTCATCCATACGCAACTCTCCAAAACGCCCACCTGGGCGCACAGCGGTAAGCGTAACGTTGGCCTTCTGGCTGTAATGAAAATCGACGCTAGCCGAGATGTTTGAATCTGTCAGTCCGTCGCCATACGTGAAAAGTACATCTTCATCTCCAATATGATTCATCGCACGGAGTAAACGCCCACCTGTCTGTGTGGAGAGTCCGGTCTCCAGCAATGTGACAGTCCAATCTTCCTCGTCGTGTGTGTTATGGTAAGTGATCTGTTGATTACGACCGAGTTTCATCGTCACATCACTGCGATTCCATAAGTAGTTCCGGAAGTAATCTTTGATTACCTCACCTTTGTACCCCAGACAAAGAACGAAGTCCTTGAATCCGTGGTGGGCATAAGTTTTCATAATGTGCCAAAGTATTGGCTGCCCACCGATTGGAACCATTGGTTTTGGACGATACTCAGTCTCTTCACGCAAGCGCGTGCCTAGACCACCGCAAAGAATAATGACTTTCATGAGATTTTGTTTACTAACCACTCCAGTTGAGGTCGCACAACACCAGGTATATGACCAGAATATCCATTCCTGTTTTCTTGTAACGTCTGGTCGATAGGGTCTACAACGTTCACACAAAGAGCGTCTTTTTCATAGAACGCGACATGAATTCCTTTGTCCATATAAGTGACAGCGAGACCTACAAAATATGTCCCGTTGTTCATCAAATTACCTGGAATATGGCAAACAGCGTCATACGTTCCTGACCGCCCCCATTTTGCGTCTGTTTTGGGTGATGTGGCAAAGACGTAATTACCGTAACTGTCAGCTAAATGAAAATTTGGATAAGGCGCGCCAGCTATATCACGCTCCAAACGATATCGCATACGAATGTAAAATGGTTCGCGAATATCGACTTCAGGTACTGGTTTCCCCTCCCTGTTTTCAATCTGACCTGATACCAGAGTTGCTCCACTGCCAGCAATGACTCTTCCAAGCGATTCGAAGTCAACTTTGAATGCTGAGGCCTTATCTCGATTGTAGTAAGCCAGAACACCATCAGAAGATGTAGTATCCGCAGCTATTCCACCTTCCTCAAGTAGGACTACACGTTGACAGAGGGAACTGATCAAACCCATGTTATGACTGACAAAAAGGATTGTTCGACCAGCGCTTGCCACATCGTTCATCTTTCCTAGACACCTTTTTTGAAATTCCCCATCGCCGACGGCAAGAACTTCATCAATGACAAGAATTTCAGCATCGAGATGAGATGCAACCGCAAACGCCAAACGAACGGTCATACCGCTGGAATACCGTTTAACTGGCGTATCAAGGTAAGCTGCGCAGCCTGAAAAATCCACAATCTCGTCCATTTTACTACTTATTTCATACTTCCGCATGCCCAAAATGGCCCCGTTCAAATAGATGTTCTCACGCCCAGTTAACTCAGGATGGAAACCTGTTCCAACTTCGAGTAGCGAAGCGATCCGTCCTTTTGTTCTGATCACGCCCGATGTAGGGGCCGTAACGCGTGAAATGATTTTCAGGAGTGTGCTTTTTCCAGCGCCATTCCGTCCGATAATGCCAAGGGCATCTCCTTGATTGACCTCGAAGTTCAGGTCCTTTAATGCCCAGGCGTATTCCGTTCCGCCCTTTTTGGTTCGATCATTGACTTGGCCTATCTTAGCATAGGGATCTTCTTTGCCGCGCACACGGTGCCACCAGCGATTCACATCGTGCGCAATAGAGCCTGTGCTAACTTGCCCAAGACGATAGAGCTTGGACAGGTTTTCCACCCTAATGACTGGCGCACTCATCTCTAATTACAACTCGATATCATCTCGGTTGGCAACTTAAACAGTATCCATAAAGGTCTTTTCAACACGATTGAAAATGACCACACCAACCGACAGCACAACCAAAGTGAAGATGGTACTATAACCCAGACTATTCCATGAGAACGAACCTGTGCCCAAATATACTGTTCTAAAAGCCTCAATAATGCCTGTCATTGGGTTAAGGTCGAGCCACACGCGATATTTATCGGGCACCATTGAAAGAGGATAAACAACTGGAGTACCATACATTGCCAGTTGAACCCCAAAATTGACCAGAAATGAAAGATCACGATACTTGGTCGTAAGCGAAGAGACAATAATTCCAAATCCAAGCCCAAAACCCGCAAGCAAAGCAAGCAGTAATGGTGTCAGTGCCAGAATACCAACCCAATTAGGTTGGATTGCCACACCTTTCCAGAGGTACCAGATCAGCACGACCACCAGGAGGATAAATTGAATACCGAATTGGATCAATGTTGAAATCACCACCGATAAAGGAGTGATGAGGCGGGGAAAATAAACTTTTCCAAAAAGTCCAGCGTTCGACAGGAAGGTCGATGAGGTTTTAGTCACCGAGGTTGCAAAGTAGTTCCATGGCGTTGTTCCAGCTAGATAGAAAAGTAGCGGGGGTAGTCCATCGGTCGAGAGCTTCGCGACACCGCTAAAAATGATCGTGAAAGTAGCAGTTGTAAGCAGAGGTTGGATAAAAAACCAGATTGGTCCAAGAATGGTTTGCTTGTAAACAGCCACGAAATCGCGACGCACGAATAGCCAAAGTAAATCGCGGTAACGCCAAATATCAGCCAGATGGAGGTCCAGCCAGCCAGCACGAGGTTGTATCACCAAGTCCCAGTGTTCTTGAGATTTAGAGTTCACAATTAATTGCTTCCATTTAGCCGCCGTTTCTTATCGGCAAGCTGCCGCCCTCGGTCGTGGGACCGTCAGCTTTCGAAATAGATGGTAGTAATATCGCTCACAATGTGAAGCGAACGCCACAAGGGCTGTTAAAGTAATTGATCCAGTAATGGACTGGAGAGGAGCGCATCGATTTTTTGGTGCAGGCCACGAGCCACTTCGAGGCGCCTGCAAATTTCCTTGTGCCGCACCGAATCTTCTACCTTAGAGGATTTAACTTTTTTCAAAACTGGTGATGCCAGTATAGTTCGTTCAATTTGGACGCCAGCGGATTGGAACTTTTTCCGAATACCAGGAAGAAGCCCACTGCGCAAAATGGTTCCGAAATTCAACTCGACTTCATAAAAGTCCCTCCTATCTCCTTCAGACTCGATTTTTTGCACAGCTTTACAGGAGGCGAGTTGGCGCACAGCTATGCTAGCGCTTGCCTTGCTTATTCTTAAGCGTTCCGATATTTGCTCCAAGCATAGCGGCTCAGGGCTAAGATAGAGAAGCGCAAAAAGCCTTCCGAGCAACCTGCCCAACCCGAAAGAATGGGTGGTATTTCCTCCTGCATCAATAAACCTAGAAACTTCACGATCCCAACCCCGCTCACTGGACTCAGTGTCCAGAATCTGGTTTGGCGAAAAGTTTATGGCCTGCATTGTTTAGAAATGTCTAAATGATACTCGAGGGCCTGTAAAGTGCGGAATGGATGAAAATAACTGCTGAGCATTTTCTCCTGCTCAATGTGCTGCCTTGCAGATTGGGGGCTCATCGAGCATTTCCATCAACGAATCGCCAAGACGACTAACAACACTAGGCCATGTGAATCTTTCCAGGCCTCGCTGGCGTGCAGCCAAGCCAAAAGATTCAGTCTTACCAGGGTCCGAGAGCAATTCCGTCAATGCAGCCGTCAAACTGTCTTCATCACCAGGCTTGACGTGCAAGCCCGACACTCCAGGAACGACTTTCTCTGCAACGCCCCAGTCTCCAGTAATGATTGGGGGGATCCCATACAACATAGCTTCTGACACAGAAATGCCAAAAGGCTCATAAAGCGATGGAAGCACAAACACTGTACACCTTCGAAATAGCGATTCGAGAATTGCAGCTTCTTCGGGAACCTCTTTCTTTAGAAACCCATGCCACTTTACGCCGTCCATCGGTAGGTCACCTGGGGGCGGGGTGCGCACTCCTACGACATGAAGAATTGCGTCTGGCACCCGTTTCCGAGCGCGCTGGAAAGCTGGGAGCAAAGTGCGTCCACCTTTTCGGTCAAACTCCACAGCAACAAATAGAACCTCGGCAGCCGCATAATTTTTCCCCGGATCCGGTAAGGGAATCTCATCAAGATTGGCACCATGGCTGATGTTCACAATGCGACGCTTTTCCACCCCAATGTCATGCTCGAACGATTCTGCGAGGTAATCACCCATCACAAACACACGATCCATCCGCTTGGCAACACTTTGCTCATACGCCAAAGCCTGCTGGGCACGATGCTCATCAAACCCCCGTGCCGCGTATGGGCTGCGCAGTCTCATCCCGATGTTACCGTCGTGATATGAGGTTAAATAGGCCCCTTGCTGGAGCAATTGAGAACCATCGAACATGGCACCAATCTGAAGCAGCGTGCCGATGCGTTGGTTTCGCGGCAACTTCGAAGAAAGGATCTGTGTAAGCTGGTTTCTGTAGCGAGTGCTCAGATAATAACGCATTCGCCAAAGGTTTTTTTGTCGATGGTAGCTTAGGGTTAGATAAAGCCATTTGCGCCACCCCTCGAGTTCGCACCCTAATGCACCCAAAAGAAGCCCCTGACGCTCGCACTCCTTGAAGAAATAGTAGCTTATTCCAGAGAAGCTACGTCGGTCGAAGGGGTCCCGCCCCACCAGGCCACTACCAATGAGGCCGAAAAAGGCGGTTGGGCGCTTGTCCTCGCGGGAAGTGGCGGAAATTGGGTTCAACATCAATTCACTTAACATTCCAAGAACACTCCGCAACGCCCAAAAACGCTCAGCTTCCTCACGACTTCAAAATGGACAATCCTTGCTTTACGGAAAGCTCGAATCGAAGGTGACTTTTTTCACACCAATGCACCACCCCTCTGAGCCTTCTCAAGTCTTCGCTGGTAAATGGACGATTTTGCTTCTATTCGCGCTTGGTACCGTCGGTTTAGGACTATTCGCATTCTTGGCTAGAGGTCTCGGCTCCGACCTCGGCGGAGACCCAGATGAAGCTGCCCATGCAGTCACCGCCTTGATGGTGCGTGACTATATCGTTGATGGCCTCGGACAATCACCGATGAGCTTCGCCAACGCCTACTATCAGGACTTCCCACGAGTTGCGTTGGGGCATTATCCACCTCTTTATTATTGTCTTGCCGCACCCTTGTTGATGATAAGTCCATCGGTAAATCCTTTAATCTGGCTGCAAATAGTTTCTCTTGCAACCCTCGCCGCATTGACCTGTATAATTGGAAGACGATTACTTCCACCACCACTAGCATTTGCGGCAAGTATAAGCATATTTCTATTCCCAGTAGCCTTGAAACTGACCTTGCATGTGATGTCAGATATTTTGCTTGCCCTATTTTGCTTGTGGTCGGTTCTTCTTTGGGCCGATTACCTTCGGAATCCAACACTTCGTCGGGCACTAATCTGGGGTGGTGTTGCTGCGGCGGCCATTCTAACCAAAGGATCTGGTATTGGACTTTGTCTTCTGCCGCCACTTGGAACACTCCTGGCAGGACGCGGTCGTTTAATGTTTCATTGGTCTTGGTGGTGTTCAGCCCTTCCAGTAGCTCTGTTCGCTGCCCCATGGATGATTTACTCCAGCAAGATTTCCAAAGAGGGAATGACTCAGCTAAGCCCATGGCAGTACCTACTTGAGTCAGTCCCCTTTCACCTGAAAGCTCTACCCATCGTGTTTGGTTGGCCTCTGACACTGCTAGCTCTGTTTGCTATTGGTCTCGGTCTATTTCCTGCCTGGAAACGTCGCGGATTAGGGCCAGAAGCTGCTTCTTTGGCTGCCATGACCGTCGGCATGACGGCTGTATTGTTACTTGTACCAGTAGGGCTCACCACACGCTACATGTTAACTCTTTGCCCAGCAATGCTCCTGGTGTCAGCTTCCGCATTTTCTGCGCTACCCCAGTTCCGACAGCAAAACCGATCACCTCAAATCTGCGGCGCACTACTTCTCTTTTTTAGCCTGTTCCCTTTGATGAATTCAGATGTGCTCCCAATAAAAGAAGTCCACGGTTTTGGAACTGCTGTGCTGCGTGTCGGTGTTCCAGACAAAAATGGAGCCCATCAGCAATGGCTGGTAGCCTCCGATCCTCGTGGAGAAGGTGCGGTCATAGCCGCAGCGGCATTTGCCTGCCCGAAGCGCTCTCCATCTTTGCTGCGAGTCTATCGAGGAAGCAAAGAATTGGCGAAAAGCGACTGGATGGGCAGGGGTTACGAAATTCAGCAAACAACTCCTGCGAGCCTGCTTAATCACTTAGATGAACTGAAGGTCACACGCGTTTTCCTTGACCTCTCAATGCCAGAGAACGCCCGGAAGGGGCATGAGAAGCGCCTTTTGGCTGCGCTAGAAACCGCCCCCAAACTATGGCAAGTAGAACACGAACAAATCGTTAGCCGAGAACCATGGCTCAAGGGTCGTCTCTTGGTCTATAGGAGATTGTGAGCGCGGAAATGGTAGTCAATGAAAAGCGTTGGTTCGCTTTCTGCTTCACTTGGATTTACCTCTTCTCTCATACCACTCCCTTACCTTCAGAACATTGCCCTACGGGTTGACTGTCCGGGGTCAGGGCGCATTCTAGGCCGCTCCCGAACTCTCCCCTCCCGCATGATCTCTCCGCGCTCCGCGTCCCTCGTTCTGTGTCTATCCGCCTTCTGGCAGATCAACTCCATCGCTCAGGAGATTACCCCCGAACAGGTCACGGACTTCGCCTCGCTGGAAAAGCTGGCCGCGCAGCTCGCGCTCAAGCCGTATGTGGCGCCCAGCCAAAAGCTCGATCCCTTCTTCGAAGGCCTGAAATACGATGGCCACCGCAAGATCCGCTTCCTGCGGGACAAGGCGCTCTTTGCCGACGCGGGGGATGTCTATCGCATCGAGTTCTTCCACCCAGGCTGGATGTTCAAGAAACCGGTTCAGTTCTTCACCACAGGTGCAGACAAAGCCAAGGGGGTGCCTTTCGATCAAAAGTTCTTCGACTACGACGACCTCAAGCTGCCGGAGAAAATCACGCCGCCCGCCGGTTACGCCGGCTTCCGCGTGCTCGCTCCTGACTCGATGATGAAGAAGCCCTTCGAGTTCATGGTCTTCATGGGCGCGAGCTATTACCGCGCTGTCACCACCGAACTCGGCTACGGCATCAGTGCCCGTGGCGTCGCGGTGAATACCATCGGTGGCAAGCCCGAGGAGTTCCCCGACTTCACCCATTTCTGGTTCGCACCACCAAAACCGGGCGACAAATTTTTCAAGGTGCTCGCCCTGCTCAATGGCCCCAGCATCACGGGTGCCTACCAGTTTGATGTCATGCCTGGGAAGACCACGGAGACGCTGGTCAAAGCCACGCTGCATCTCCGTCAAAAGGTCGAAATGCTCGGCATCGCACCTTTCTCCAGCATGTATTGGTTCGGCGAAAACAGCCACCCGAAGCCCTATGACTTCCGCCCCGAGGTGCATGACAGCGACGGTTTGCAGATCGAAATCGAAGGCGGCCCCTCCATCTGGCGCCCGCTGGATGTCAGCCGCGACCTGCGCCTGAGCATCCTGGAAACCGACAAACTCAAAGGCTTCGGACTCGCCGAGCGCGACCGCGACTTCAATAA
>JAGKXA010000436.1 GCA_021151615.1 Cellvibrionaceae bacterium
AAATTAAACCACAAACAATTCTAAATATATAAATACAGATAAAAAATGAGGCAGCAATGCTGCCTCCAATATCACCCTAATCAATTAACTCATTTACATTAGGCGAGAATATCTTTAATCACTTTACCGAACACTACGGTTGGGCGCTCGGAACGACCATTGTTGATAAAGGTAGTCTTCAAGTGATTCAAGCCTAACAAATGCAATACAGTGGCATGCAGGTCATAGGTATCTACGGCAGTATCCTTATCTGCAACCTGAACGCCCAGCTCATCGGTAGCACCGTAGGTGAAACCCGCTTTCAAGCCGCCACCGGCCATCCATTGGGTATAACCCCATGGGTTATGGTCGCGACCCGTACCACTCTCGCCCCAGGGAGTACGCGCAAACTCGGAAGTCCACACCACCAGGGTGGTATCCAGCAAACCTTGCGATTTCAAATCCTCCAACAAACCGGCGATAGGTTTATCAACCATCTTCGCCATCAAACCATGGTTTTTATCCAGGTCATCGTGCGCATCCCAACTGGTAATTTCCGTTTCGCCATCCGGGGCACCACTCACAACCTGGATAAAGCGCACACCGCGCTCGACCAAACGGCGCGCGCGCAAAAGTGTAGTGCCATAGCTGCTGCTGATTGGATCATCAATACCGTAGAGTTTTTTGGTTGCATCACTTTCTTTGCTTAAATCCACCGCTTCTGGCGCAGCCACTTGCATGCGATCGGCCAGCTCATAAGAGCGCAAGCGTGCTTTTAATTCGCTATCCAACGGACGGTCGCTCGCGCCGATTTGATTGAGTTTATTTAACAGATCCAGCGAGTTGCGTTGCTGCAATGCAGAGCGCAATTCCGGGCGATCCAGGTAATAAATTGGCGATGCGCCAGGACGGAATGCAGTGCCTTGATAAACCGCCGGCAAAAATCCTGAATGCCAATTCACTGAACCCGCGCGCGGTTCTGATGCACCGTTATATAAAACCACATAAGGTGGCAAATCCGGGTTTGCAGTTCCCAGCGCGTAGGAAATCCACGCGCCCAGCGATGGGCGACCAGGGTTTAAATCACCGGTATTCAATTTCAAAATTGAAATATCGTGGGTTGCACCGATAGTTACACTGGATTTGATAAACGTCAGCTTGTCAGCCTGGGTGGCCAGGTTGGGCAACAAGTTGGAAAACCAGGCTCCGCTTTCACCGTATTGTTTCCAGCTTCTGTTTTTGGAAACAAACAATTCATTCACACCGCCCTGGGTGCTGGTTTTAATTCCTTTAAGGAAAGAATCCGGTACGCCTTTGCCCGCATTTTTTACCAGCTCGGGTTTGTAATCGTACAAGTCCAGGGTGCTGGGGGCGCCGTTTTGGTGTAACCAGATTACTGATTTGATTTTTGCCGGGAAGTGCGGCTCCTTGGGCGCCAAGGGATCTGCCGGATCAACCAAATCTGCTGCCACTGCAGCATTAATGTTCAAACCGGGAATAGCACCTGCCAAGGCTGCACCACTCACTCCCAGGCCGGTGTTCTTTAAAAAATCGCGACGTGATTTATTGTCCATTGCATAGGTC
>JAGKXA010000437.1 GCA_021151615.1 Cellvibrionaceae bacterium
GGGTATTTGGCCTTGATCGCACGCACGCGATCCAACACGTTTTTACTGTGACCGTGAGCGGTATCCACCACCAACACATCAACACCGGCTTCGACCAGTGCATCTACACGGGCATCAGTATCGCGACTGGTGCCCACACTGGCACCTACACGCAAGCGACCTTCAGGGTCTTTACAAGCGTTGGGGTATTTTTCGGCTTTGTTGATGTCTTTTACGGTGATCAACCCGCGCAATTCAAACGCATCGTTTACCACCAACACTTTCTCAATGCGATGCTTGTGCAACAGATTGCGCACGTCTTCCGCAGACACGCCTTCTTTAACAGTAACCAGCTGCTCTTTCGGAGTCATGATGCTGGAAACGCTGGCATCCAGATTGGTTTCAAAACGCACGTCGCGGCCAGTCACAATACCAACCAAATCGCCTTTGCTCAGCACCGGTACGCCGGAAATATTGTTTTTGCGGGTCAGCGCGATCAAATCGCGAATAGTGGCGCTAGCGTCGATAGTGATTGGATCTTTCACCACACCGGCTTCAAATTTTTTCACCGCGCGAACTTCTGCGGCTTGCTGCTCAATCGTCATGCTTTTGTGGATGATGCCAATGCCGCCTTCCTGTGCGATAGCAATCGCCAAACGCGCTTCAGTAACGGTATCCATCGCGGCGGAGATAAGCGGAATGTTTAATTGAATCTTGCGCGTCAACTGGGTTTTCAGGGACACGTCTTTGGGGGTCACATCGGAATAACCGGGCACCAACAGAACATCGTCAAACGTGAGGGCTTCTTCAGCAATCCGCAACATACCAACCAACCTCAAAGCAGGGAAAAATAAACGCGAAAGTATAGCCACTTGGGCGCCTCGGGTAAACCAGAAACCACAACATCTAGTGTTTAACGGTGAAGCTGAGGCTATCCCCTCGCGCCTGCTTACCCTAGAATGCCCCTATGACTACCGACCTATTTAGCAAAACACCCGAGCGTGAAATCTTCAGTGTTAGCCAGCTTAATCGCCAGGCTCGGCAATTATTGGAGACGCATCTGCCCCTATTGTGGGTAGAAGGCGAGCTTTCCAATGTGTCCATTCCCTCGTCTGGACACTGGTATTTCACCCTCAAAGATGACCAAGCCCAAGTGCGCTGCTGCATGTTCCGCAACCGCAATATGCTGGTGCGCTTCAAACCGCAGCAGGGGCAACATGTGTTATTGCGGGCAAGGGTCAGCCTTTACGAAGGGCGCGGCGATTACCAGATTATCGCCGAGCATATGGAAGAGGCGGGTAGCGGCGCCCTGCAACGCGCGTTTGATGAACTCAAACACAAACTGTCCCAAGAGGGATTGTTTAATGAGGCGCACAAAAAAGCGCTGCCCAGCTTGCCCAAACATATTGGCGTTATCACCTCCCCCACCGGCGCGGCAATTCATGATGTATTGAGCGTGCTGGAACGCCGGTTTCCCGGCATTCCTGTCACAGTGATTCCCGTGGCAGTACAGGGCAAAGAATCAGCGCCGCAAATCGTTAAAGCGATAGACCTCGCCAATCGCGCCGGTTTGTTTGATGT
>JAGKXA010000173.1 GCA_021151615.1 Cellvibrionaceae bacterium
AGACAACGTTGTCTAATGCAGGGGTGAATTTGGTGCGCAATAAAAAAACCCGCTAAAAAGCGGGTTTTTAAAGGTATGGCGGCAAAGGGGAATTATTGATTGAACAGAAATTCCATTAATGCATTTTGTGCATGCATGCGGTTTTCTGCTTCTTCCCAAACAACAGAGTCTGGTGCATCCAGAATTTCCGCGGTAACTTCTTTGCCACGATAGGCTGGCAGGCAGTGCATAAATACGGCATTGCTGTTGGCGTGACTCATCAACTCCTTATTAACCTGATAGCCAATAAAGATCTTCTCACGCTGTTTTTTCTCATCTTCCTGGCCCATGGAAGCCCAGGTGTCGGTTACCACCAAATCAGCACCCGCCACGGCCACACGTGGGTCATTGCTCAATGACACCCGGTGTTGATAGGGAGTGACAAACTCATCTTCCGGCTCGAAGCCTTTGGGTGTGGCTATACGCAATTCAAAATCGCACAGCTCGGCGGCCTGGATATAGGAGTTACACATGTTATTGCCATCGCCCACCCAGGCGACGGTTTTTCCTGCCAATGAGCCGCGCTGTTCTACATAAGTCTGGATGTCAGCTAGCAGTTGGCAGGGATGGAATTCATCAGTCAGCCCATTAATAACGGGGACGCGGGAGTACTCGGCAAAACGCTCCACAGTGTCATGGGCATAGGTGCGAATCATCACCATATCGACCATGCTGGCGATGCAACGTGCTGCATCCTCGATGGGCTCACCACGGCCCAGTTGCGAATCTTTGGTAGACAGGAAAATCGCATGGCCACCCAGCTTGGCCACACCGGATTCGAAGGAAACACGAGTGCGGGTGGAGTTTTTTTCGAAGATCATTGCCAGCACTTTGTTGTCGAATAAGGCTGGGGCTTTGCCCTGACGCAGCAGGGCTTTGAGTTCGATGGCACGCGCGATGATCTGTTGAAGTTCGTCGCGGTTAACGTCATTCAGGGTTAGGAAATGTCTCGGCGCCTTTGAGGGAACCATAATCGTTGCTCTTTCATTGCAGTGCGCGCGTTATTGCGCGCACTTGTTTAAAACTCTGTAACCAGCTTTACCACCTTGGTGACCAGCTCATCGGCTTCTTCGTCAGTGAGGATGAAAGTGGGTAGCAAGCGGATGGTATTCATGGCAGTAACATTGATGAGCACACCCATATCGCGGCCTTTCTGTACCAGGTCGCCACAGGGAGCACTCAGTTCTATGCCAATCATCAATCCCTTGCCGCGAATATCTACCACCTTGGCATTGTCTGCCAAAGCGGTTTTGAAATCATTTAATAACTTGTCACCCAGAGTTCTGGCGCGTTCAATCAGGCCGGAACTCTGCAGGGTTTCTACTACCGCGATGCCGGCGCTGCATGCCAGTGGGTTGCCTCCAAAGGTAGTGCCATGGTTGCCAGCCTGTAGAACGTCTGCCGCTTTACCGCGTGCCAGACAGGCGCCAATCGGCATGCCGTTGCCCAAGCCTTTGGCGGTGGTCACTACATCCGGCAATATGCCGTTGTGCTGGTAGGCGAAGTAGGTGCCGGTGCGGCCATTGCCGGTCTGTATCTCATCCAGCATCAGCAGCAAGCCGTGTTGGTCAGCGAGTGAGCGCAATTCGTTCAGGTAGTTACTGGCAGGAACGCGTACACCGCCTTCGCCCTGAACCGGCTCAACCAGAATCGCCACTATGTTTTTGTGCTCGGCAATAGCGGCTTTTACGGCAGGCACATCGTCATAAGGAACCCGTATAAATCCCTCTACCAAAGGTTCAAAACCGATTTGCACCTTGGTATTGCCGGTAGCCGTCAGAGTTGCCATGGTTCTGCCGTGGAAGCTGTTGCTCATAACGATAACGGTGGGGTTTTTCACGCCTTTGTCGTTGCCGTATTTCCGTGCGATTTTGATCGCTGCTTCATTAGCTTCGGCACCGGAGTTGGAAAAGAATACTTTGTCCATGCCTGAAACCTTAATCAACAAGTCACCCAAGCGCTGTTGCTGGGGAATGTTGTAGAGGTTGGATGTATGAATCAGGGTTCCGGCCTGCTCGGCAATTGCTTTAGTAACCGCAGGGTGACTGTAACCCAGGGCGCATACGGCGATACCACTGATGGCATCCAAGTAAGACTTGCCATGATCATCCCACACTCGGCTGCCTTCACCCTTAACAAGGGTGAGGGTTCTGGTGCCGTAAGTGTTCATCAGGCTGGTCATGGCAAGCTCCGTAAAAAATAAAGCCACAGGCCAATCAGGGAAGGGCCATCAGGCGATTAATATTCATGAATAAATAGAGGGATTTTTTGCTGGTCAGGATAGGTTTACTGACTAAAAATCGCAGAACTTACAGTACGTGCGGCAAAAAATAAGCACCAAATATATAAGTTCTTGCGATTATTGGCAAATTTACGCTTTTATGTCCTGTTTTCTTACAGATTGTAATTGGCGCCCTGTGCAAACTCCTTGGCAAAAATAATATCGTTTTTCAGGTGAAAGCTGCTATCCGGTGGCTGGATAAAAAAGCCTTCAAATAAGCGCACTCCCTGCATCCACAGGCTCGAGAGATTGTGGGAGTTTTCTATTTGTGTGGCGATAACCTGAATGCCACGTTGGTTGGCGCTGCTAACAAAGCGCCCTAATAATTTGGGGTCATTTGCTTCGTTAGTTAGCTTGGGGGAGAGGCGTAAGAAACTGATTGGTAAATCTTCCATGATTTTGAGCGCTTGTTCATCTTCACCGGCGCGGGTCATACAAATACTACACCGAATATCGCGCAACGCTTTGGCAATTTCGCGGGCCAAATGAAAGTGGTTGATTACCCAATTTTCATCCAGCATAAATACCAGGCGATCTTCGCCGCGCAAGCGGGATGAGCGCAACACATTGGCGGTAAAGGAGAAGAAAGAACTTTGTTGTAAGGTCTCTTCGGCCAGATGAATAAACAGCGTAGCGGATTCGCGCGTGCTGCTATTTTCTGTAATTGCAGTTACTGCCTGCTGCAATACCCAGCGATCCAACTCCAGTCGTTTTCCGGGTTGATTGATGTAACTGAGAAATTGTCCGGCGGGAATTGGATCCCCACTTTCGTTGCGTAAGCGGGTAAGTACCAAGAAGTGTTCAATCTGCGCTTCTTCCAAGCTAATAACTGGCTGGAAGGCGAGTGATAAATCGCGGCTAAAAACAATTTGGGAAAAGTCGGGCAGGTTTTTGGTGGTAGTAAGGGTTGCTATCTCTGTGGGCGCAGAATCTCCCAGTTGCTGCTCAAAAACCTGCTCGGCGCGCAACAAGGCATTGTTGGCAGTTGCCAATACTGGCTCCAATAAAACAACGCCGAGCTTTACGTTGAGTGAGATTTTTTTTCCTTTTATGTTATAAGCGTGGTTGCTCAGGTATTTTGCGATTTGCTCAGCGCGTTGGCGATGAAATTCAGTGCTGCGTTTACCTGCTAAAACGCAGGCGACCAGATTGGATAAGTCCGCCCATTGTTCATCGCTACCCAGTGTGTCATCCAGATATTCGCAAAAATGTTCGTGCAAATTAATGAGTTCAATTTGCCCTAGTTGTTGGTTGAGTTCAGGCAGTTTATCCACACTGACGTAATAAAGTGCACTGGTTTGCCCGCTCAGGCGATTGCTATGTAATTCTTCTTCCATCGCATTAAAAAAGTAACTGCGATTAATTTGTTGTGGCTTTTGTGTATGGCGAGTTATGCGTGCTACGCGCGTTTTTAGCAGCGTAGTATCGCTTAACGCTTGGCGACAACACTCAATTAATTCATTGGCTTCAAAGGGTTTTGTCAACAATGCGTTAACGCCCAGTGCGCGGATGCTGCGGTGCAAGTTGGTGTCGGTGTCAGCTGTGACAAAAATAATTGGCAATAGTAGAAACTCCGGATCCTGGCGCAGAAGTACCGCTAGTTCCATACCGTTAATATCCGGCATGTGCATATCCAGAATAACCAGGTCTGGTTTGAATTGCGCTGCATGCTGCAAGCTATGGAGCGGTTGATTCACACAGAGAACTTCCATTCCAGCGTAGCGCAAGACTTCTGCCTGTAAACTGGTAATGGATTCATCGTCATCCACCACCATGACACGATAGGTTTTGCTATTCAGGCTGATCAACTGCAACAACTTATCAATTAAAAAATTGAAGTCGACCGGTTTGACCAGATAATCGGTGCTGCCCGCACGCAGCGCACGCAATTTTGCATTTAAATCTGTTCTGCCTGACATCAGCACAATGGGCGTATTTTGCAGCAGTAAGGCTTTAATTTTATGCAGGTTACCCAACGCTTGCAGACCTGCACCTTCAAAATCCGGATCCATCAAAATAACATCGGGTGAATCCAGATAAAGCCGCTGCATACAGCTTTGCGGGTTATCAAAGTACTCAACATTAAATCCAGCTTTGCGTAAATACGCAGAGCATAGTGCGGCGAGTGTGCGATCCGGGTCGATTAGGAATACAGTTCTTTCACCTGCTTCAGGGTGATGTTCGGGGGCTGCAATTGCAGTTTCTGTATGGGGTTGCTGGGTATTGAGCGCTTCGATCAATTGATTAACCAGCTCTTCAACTTGCGCGTATTCTGGCCCTCCAAAGTGACGACCCAGCGTTTTCATGTCGCGGATAAAGCTTTCCAGCTGCGTTGCTTTCTGGCGCAGTGCGGCAAAACCGAAGCTGGTGGAGGTTTCCGCCATTTTTTGGGCGAACTGTTCGAGCGCGTTTATTCCTTGCTCGCTCCAGTTAAGGTGGCGTAAATGGCTCCAGATCTTTTCGAGGCGGCGAGCCTGCTCGGGTAGGCTCGCCGAAAACTGCTCGCGTAATTTTTCAAGCTGACTATGAAATTCTTGAGGCATAAAATCGTCCTGAAACATTCATCTAGAGTATAGAAGCTGATTGCCAACTAAGAGTTCAAATACAAACGCTGTAAAAAATCGTTTTAATAGATGAGACTTGCAGGCGCCTGCCGCAAAATGCACGCCACTTGAATAATCGCGCCCGGGACTTGCATTGGCCATGAAATCATCCACATTTTTGTTCATCGGTGTTGTATTGGCACCTTCTTCATCCTTTGTTACAGCTGAAGCTACAACTTCAGTAGAAAAATCCTCTACAACCACTCTGGAAATTATTGAGACTCTGGTTGTTTCCGGCACCCAGGTGGATGCCGGGCAGTTAGCACGTCAATTAATGAGCAATAAATCTACCGATTTTACAGTAGGGCCTCGCTTGGATCCCGCTGAGTTATTGGTCGCTATTCCCGGCGTACAGGTGGATTCCCGGACTAATTATGCGCAAGACACACGCATAAGTTTACGTGGTTTTGGCGCTCGTTCAGCCTTTGGGGTGCGCGGTATTGATTTGCTGGTCGATGGAATTCCCTTGTCTACACCGGACGGACAAGGACAGTTGTCGAGTGTGATTCTGGATACGCTGGCCAGCGTTCAGGTATTGCGCGGCCCGATGGCATCGCTTTATGGCAATAGTTCAGGTGGTGTGATCAGTTTGCAAACCTCAACGCCGGAACGTAATCAGCTCAGTATGGCTAGTACTGGCGGCGATTTTGGGTTGGCGCGCTATCAAGCGCAGGGGGATTACCGGATCGGCGATTTTGCGGTGCGCGGTCAATATGCGGATACCCGAATCGAGGGGGATCGTCCGCACTCGCGCGCAGAGCGTCAGCAAGCTGCAGTGCAAGCCTATTACACGAGCACAAATAATATCGAGTTAAGGGTAAAGCACGAGCAAAGTGATGATCCGCTCTTGCAAGATCCGCTGGGATTAACACAGGCGCAATGGCAAGCGGATCCCTGGCAAAAAAATCCGCTCGCAGAATCCTTTAATACTCGCAAGAGTGTTACTCACCAGCAAACATCAATCAGCTTGCGCGAGCAGCGGGGTGCGAATCGCTGGCAGGCATCATTCTGGCAGGGCGAGCGCGAGATCACCCAGTATTTAGGTTTTGCGGGCGATGCTATTACCGGCAGTGGTGGAGTAGTGGATTTAGCGCGTGATTTTGTTGGCGCCAGCACTACCATGTCCCAATCATTCAATTTATGGACATTGCCGCTGGATCTTAGTGTGGGAATGGAAGCGGCGCAAATGAAAGATCGGCGCCGTGGTTATGTGAATAATCAGGGGCGCGCCGGTGATTTACGACGCAACGAGCTGGGTGAAGTTAATAGTCGCGATGTCTACTCCTTAATCCAGTTTGAGCCGCGCGCGCCACTCAATGTGTACACGGGCGCAAGGCGCACTTGGCTTGATGTTGATGTCGACGATTATTTTATTGTCCCGGGCAATCCGGATGATTCGGGGGCGCGCAATTATCGCGAGCAATCCTGGGTGGTGGGCGGCAGCTACGCATTCGCAGATTGGTGGGAGTTATTTGCCAGCAGTGGGCGCGGTTATGAAACGCCCACACTGACGGAAATGGCGTATCAAGCAAATGGTTCAGGCTTAAATACGCAATTGGATGCGGCGATTAATCATCAGCAGCAATGGGGTTTGGGTTATCACGTTAATGAAGTGTTAGCGCTGTCGCTAACGCACTTTATGATCGAGACTGATAAAGAGTTGGTGGTTGATCAATCCGTTGGTGGGCGCACCAGTTTTCGCAATGCCGCAGAAACCGAACGTGAGGGTGTGGAATTTTTTGCGCGCTGGATATTGAATGAAACCTGGCGTTGGCAGGCCAGTGCGCAAACCATGAATGCTGATTATTCTGCCGGTCAGTGGTCGGGCAAACAATTGCCTGGCGTAGCGCGTGAGCAGTATCAACTTGGCGTAGAATGGCGGCCTCTGCGTAATGAGTTGTTGCAAGTGAATTTGCTTGCGCAACAGCGCTCGCGCATTTTCACTGCCGACAATAATCAAATAGCCGCCCACGGTTTTTACACTGTCGACTTAAGTTTGCAGGGTGATTTTTCAAGCCAAGCCTGGGCGTTTAATTGGTGGTTAAAGCTCGCTAACCTGAACGATGAAAATTATGTTGGTTCAGTGGTGGTGAATCAAACCAATGGACGTGCATTTGAGCCGGCGTTGGGGCGCAATTTTTCGGGCGGGCTTAAATTCACGTATGCGTTCTAAGTTAACGCATGATAATAATTTTTTTGCTGAGAATGTGTTGTGATTGATTTGGATTCCTTACCCGTATTGCCGCTGACTCAACTGCGCAATGATTTTTTTGCGGCGCTACAGCAAACACCATTGTTATTAGAAGCAGAACCAGGTGCGGGCAAATCCACACTCGCGCCGCTCTGGGTATTGGCGAATACGACAGATGACCAACAAGTCTGGTTAATTCAGCCGCGCGTTCTCGCAGCGCAAGCCTTGGCAGAACGCTTAGCGGAGTTGCTGCAGGAAAAAGTGGGGGAGGCTGTTGGCTATCAAGTTCCCTATGATTCGCGCATGGGCAAGCAGACGCGCCTGGTGCTAATGACACCGGGCGTGCTCTTGCAACATTTATTGCACAATCCAACACTTGATGGAGTTGCGTGTGTGATGCTCGATGAAATTCACGAGCGCAGCGTCAATCAGGATCTCGCCTGGGCATTTTTGCAGGAAGTGCAAATTCTGCGCGATGGTCTTCAATTAATTTTAATGAGTGCAACGCCTGACCCTGCATTGCAGCAACAAATAGCCAATCGTTTATTTGCGCCCGGCCGCTGTTTTCCCGTCGGTGTTGAATATCAGCCCGTCAAACAAATGCCCAATCAATATCCGGAAAAAATCGACGAGCATTTAGTGCGCGTGTTGCGCAACCATACTGATTGGCAAGTGCAAACTGCCTTGGTGTTTTTGCCCGGCTGGCGCGAGATTGAAGACTGTGCACAAGCCATCGCGCACGCATTTCCAGCGCAAAAAACATTTCGCTTGCACAGCCGTGTTCCCGCGCAGGAGCAACATCAGGCGTTAGATCCGGTACAGGGGCCGCGTATTATTTTATCCACTAATATCGCGGAAACATCCTTAACGATTGCCGATGTAACCCTGGTTATTGATTCGGGTTTAGCGCGGCGTGTGGACTATGAACAGCGCACCGGAATATCACGCCTACGCACTGCGCGTATCAGTATCGCCAGTGCCGAACAGCGACGCGGTCGTGCCGGGCGTGTGCAAGCCGGGCATTGTATTCGCCTCTGGTCGCAGGATCAGACACTCGCCGCTGCCGATTTGCCAGAGATTCGCGCAACCGATTATTTGCCGTTGGCGTTGCATATCGCACATTGGGGCAGTCCGGCGCAATCCTTGCCCTGGCTGGAAAAACCTAATGTGCTTGCGTTGCAATTTGCCCAGCAACAATTGCAGCAAATGCAATTACTGGATCCCGATGGCGCTGCAACTGAACGCGGCCAGCGTGTAAGTGAACTGGGTACGCATCCGCGTATTGCAGCTTTTTTGTTGTGGCATGAGCAAGCCATCAGTGAGGCGTCGCTATTACTGGCGTTGGCTGTACATTTCGAATTGGCGGCTGAGCAGGATATGGATGCGTTGTTGGCGGATGCGGTACGGGAACTGGCGCGCAATCGCCAATGGCAACAACAGCAAAAACGCTGGTTAAAAGTGTTGGATGTATCAGTCAGCGCTGGCGATATAAATGCGCAGGCACTGGCGCGCGCATTTAGTGATCGTATTGGTTATCGTCAGGATTCAGGTAAATATCGGTTGAATTCCGGCATCAGTGTTGAGTCATCGCTCACCAGTCAATGGGTTGTACTGCCCATCATTAATACCAGGCCAAAAAGCCATAGCGGTATTGGAATTGCCGTGCAACCCAGTGCTGAACTGCAGCGGCAACTGAGCCAGGAGCACACTGCGTTGGAATTCAAACAACAGCGCTGGCAATTGCATCGTCAGTGGCGTATGGGCGGTGTATTGATAGATGAGCAATTTACGCCCTTGGATGCAGCTCAGGTACAACAGCAATTGCACAATCACATCCAACAATTGTGGCAAGAAAAAGGACGTACGCATTTTTATTGGAACGATAGTGCCGAACGATTTTTGCAACGTGCACGATTGCTGGCTGATCTTAAACTCTGCGATTTACCGGCGTTAGATGATGAATCTTTGTGTGCTCATTTGGATAAATGGCTTATGCCTTTTTTAACCGAGGCCACACGGTTGGATAATTTACCTTGGACGCAGGCACTGGAATTTTATTTCGGCTATGAGCAGTGCCAGTCGATAACAAAATTATTACCTGAAAAAATTGAATTGCCCAGCGGGCGCAATGTAACTGTGGAATTCACCAGCGATGGCGG
>JAGKXA010000438.1 GCA_021151615.1 Cellvibrionaceae bacterium
GATGAAGGTCTATGATAAATCCGTCAACTTGATACCTGAGAAAAAAGGTGGTTACAACAATATTAATGAAATAACTACTGAGGGCACTGATCCGAAATCCCAGGCGCGTGACTTGCGCGATACCTTGAATACTTTATTTGATGACGACCGGGCATTTACCGGGGCGCATATGATTCCGCAGCGTTTGGGCGGTTCGGGAGATGATACGAATTGCCGCCCATGGCTGAGTGCTTTTGAGGACACCTGGAATAAGTCTTTTGATAATAATGCGAGCATGGCTCAAACGCAGATAAAAGCTGAAGATGAACAATCACGAAAAACGAAACGCAAACTTAAGCCCTTAAGTTTTTCTTATAAAGTAGAAACCGATGATGCCACTACCGGTGATGCTTACCATCTATTACTGAGCAAAGGTTTTACTGCCTCTGGTAGTGAAGCTGGGCGTGCGCAATTGCAGATTCATGCATCGCGCCTCGATGCGATTCCCCGAGCTGTGCAAGGACATTACAAAACGGTCGAATCCGGTGGAAAATCGGTTGAGTATAAATTTGCAAAAAGCGAAGAACCCTGGGAATCATTGAATATTGATAAGCGTAGCGGATTGGGTAAATGGTGGACGTCACTGCAATTGAACCTTGGAATGATTCCTCGTACTGCATACGACACACTTGCACCCGATTTATCGATTGAAAGGGATATAAGTCCTGAGGCCCGTGAAAATTTGGGAACTCATGTCTATGACGATCTCAACTACCGCGCCACCGGTGGAAAAAATAGACATGTTGCGAAGCCAACCAAAAAATAATTACCTCCAGGTTCATTTGGGTAATGGAGATGCTATGAAGCAGTTAAAACGCCAGCGTGATTTACGCACTGAATTTTCTGCGCAAACAGAAACAGCACAAAAAAACACATTTACGGATCAACGAGAAAGCAGTGTTGTGCAACAAAAGCAACAACGCTTGATGGCAAGTCATGGTCAGGGCTTGCTGCAACGACAAGCAACAGGCGTAAGTGTAGAAGATGAAAAAATTGCGCAGGAGGCACCGCAACCAAAATCAGGTGCACTGCCATCTGATCCAGCCGCTGCCGCTGACATCAATCGCCGCGCACTTGCGGTGGAAAAATCCATTAATACCCTAATCAGTAAAAATCCTGATAGCGCGACTCTTGAACTTGGTATTAAGCAACTGGAAGAACAGTATCAGCTTAAAAATATTAGCCTGGAAAATATTGGTAAGACGAATCCAAAAGTTGTCTTCCAGATTAACCCTACCTATGAAGTGATTATTCAATCCGGTGCAACGATTGGCTATCGAATGCTGGGGAGTGGTACGGGTGAAAACACCCAAACGAATGTGCTTTTTAAAACGGGAAGTATGACACTGGGAAGTACCAGTGCAGTTGTGGGTAATGACATGATTGCCAATCCACTCTCGCAAGATCACCAGCCAGGTTCTGATTCTAGTAAAGATTCGGATCAGGATACGCTCATGTCAAAGTTGGGTGGAGCGGGTAATACTTCTCTTCCCAATCATTCCAAGT
>JAGKXA010000439.1 GCA_021151615.1 Cellvibrionaceae bacterium
GTGCTCTTTGGATGCATTCCTGTTCTGAAATACTGTCGAGTCGATGATAAGCCGTCACAATGTCGTCAGCGGTATTCGCAAAAAAGCCTGTTTTCTCCGCAATCACTGTTTCGCCGGTACCGCCTTTGCCTGTAGTAATTACTGGAGCTCCTGCCGCCATGGCTTCTATTACCGATAACCCAAAGGGCTCAGTATATTGAGTCATGTAAACCAAAGCTCGACAGCGTTGGTATACCTGAAACAGCTCTTCGTAGGTCAATTCTCCCAAGTATTCTACACTTTCATCGGCAATAATCGGTGTTGAAAATTGCTTGTCATTTTGCGGGCCGGCAAGTATTAGTTTAATACCAAGGATTTTGCATGCGGCAAGTGCTATATCTACGCCTTTATCCTTTGTGATACGGCCTGCAAAAAACAGGTTGTTGTTGCGTTGCTCTAAAGCATGCTGTGCACGAAAAAGCAGTTTCTCTCCATGCGGAATGACTACCCCGGGCTTACATAATTGATTGGCTAGATGTTGCGATGGGTAAATAATATTTTTTTTCATGCCCACATCAACCCAGTGGGCCACTTCAAAAAAGTGAGCTTTTAGCCAATTAAAAATACCAAGGCGTTTTTTTAGATAGCGATAGTGATCAGAGTGATTAAATAGAACAATATCCCCCTTTTTGATTTGCTGTTGCAGATGCATGCAGACTGCTTGCAAATGCTCCTGGGTATTAGGTTTGCCTCCCTCCTTAACATTGGCGCTGGGTATGGCTAATGTCTGGATATGTTTAACACCTAGAATTGAAAAATCACCGGGAGAATAACAAATAACATTTGCTCCAAGTTTTTGCAGGCCTTCGCACAGATGAGCAATTACCAGCTCAATACCACCATAGCGAACAGGGGGAACCGGGTTACAACTCAATGAAATAATATGTATGGAGTTGTTGATTGGATTGTATTTGGTTTTAAACATACTAGTCACGATTCAATGAAGAATTACTAAGTGCCTGTGCATATACATCTAGCATGGCGTTATGAATTTTTTGTGGGTTCCAGTGGGTATTGGCGTGAACTTTACCTGCATCGCGAATTGCTTGATAGTCTTGCTTATCCTGCAATATCGTTTCGATTAAGCGCGCTAGTTCATTGCTGTTGCCAGGTGAAAATAAAAAACCGGTTTCATTGTGATGAATTACTTCAGATGCTCCACCCATATCGGCACTTATAGTCAGTACACCAAGTTGCATGGCTTCAACCAGCGAGCCGCTGAGCGCTTCGAACCATAATGGAGCTTGTAATGCGAGATGGGCATGCATCAGCAGATGTGGAATGTCCGCGCGTTGCCCAATAAAGCGTATGTATTGATTGAGTTGCAGTTGGTCAATTTTTTTACGCAAATAATCTGCATAGTTTTTTTCTTCGTCCCCTGCGAGTAGTAGTATAATTTGCGGATATTTTGTGTGAAGAATATTAATTGCTTCTAATACAACATCCTGTCCTTTTTCTTCACAAATTCGCGCGGCCATTAACATAATAAAGCGCTGCTCGCTGCG
>JAGKXA010000440.1 GCA_021151615.1 Cellvibrionaceae bacterium
GATTAGCCTCGGCTGGAATTTATATGGTCGCGGCGAATATGCCAGCGCCAGCGCATTGGGCGAGCAAGTCCACGCGTTAGGTAATGCGCATGCAAATCCGGTGTTAATTATCAGCGCCTGCAATATGTTGGGAATAATTGCCGCGACCTGCGGAAAACCGCAAGTCGCACTCCCACGCTTAAAAGAAGGGCTGGCAACGGCTGATGCTTTGGGTGATGCCTTACCAGCGGCGCCGTTTTTTATCGATCCGCGCATCACTATGCGTTCCGTTCTTGCGGTAACCCTGGTTTCCCTGGGGTTGGGCGAAGAGGCGCGCGCAGAAGCGAGTGCGGCAATCGCAGCGGCTGATGCATTGGGTCGGGTGATGGCCCGCTGTTTTTCGCGTCGCTGCGCGACGGTCGTGGAGATGCGTTTGCGCAACCCGCAACGCGCACGCGTATATACCGAAGCGCTGGGGGAAATCATTGCTGCAACCGGTTTGGTGCAGCCCGTCGCGCCGCATAAATGGATGCACGGTTGGGTAATGGCCCATGAAGGTGATGTGCAAGCCGGATTGGCATTAATAAAAGCCGGTTATGAGATGCATGTCGGCATGGGCATGATGACCGGGCGCGTGGAAGCGATTATTTGCCTGATTGATGTATTGGTATTAAGCCGTGAGTGGGCTCAGGCGAGCCACTGGCTGGAAGAAGCGAAAAGCCTTAGCGCTTTATCGGGTGAGGATTCCTATTTGCCGGATCTGGAAAAGTTCGCTCACTGTATCGCCACTCATGAACCTTTGCCGCTAGGTAGTTAAAATCCCACCTCCTGTATTGTCCCTCCTACTGTCTTTGTAAAATCCCTCTCAGCCTCCCTTTAACAAAGGGAGGAGCCTGGGTTCCCCTCTTTGAAAAAGAGGGGTTAGGGGAGATTAAAGGTTCCCCTCTTTAACAAAGAGGGGTTAGAGGAGATTAAAAACCCAAACAAGACCGAAACAAGACCCTTACCGGACAACTCCCGTTTTACCCCTCCCTAGAATGTGCTCGTACCAAGGTTATTTACGAGCACCCTATGATTCTCAGTACCCGCACCAGCTACCCGCAAGCGCACACCTATGTGGTGAAGCTGCACCGGGACGCCATTCCCCATGAAGGTCGGATCTTCGGGCGCATCGAGCATTTAGCCTCTGGCATCCAGTTGTATTTCAACTCGGGCGAAGAGCTTATCGCACGCCTTATCGAAGCGACGGAGCACGCCGATCCATCACAGGAGAATGACCATGACCATTCCGGTTTTTAAACCGCAGCAACTAATGCTGGGTATTGCTGCAGTAGCCGGCAGTGCACTCTTAACCGCATGCGCAAGCCTGCCCGGGTATACCGATGTTGCCCGCACCAAATCTATTGAGAGCTATGCAACAGCGCAATCCTTTGCGCAAGTTTCCACTGGAAAAAATACCACGCAAGAAAATTCGCTCGCAGAAAAGCATTCGGTAGAAAAGCACGTGGTAGAAAAACGTTTGATAGAAAAACGCTTGGTAGAAAGTTGGCCCACCCCTAAAT
>JAGKXA010000441.1 GCA_021151615.1 Cellvibrionaceae bacterium
AACGGAGCATCGCCTGCGGATTGTAATTTATCAGGGGCATTAACTAGCGTTAGTTTTGCTCACGTCTGGTTAAGTGTTAGTGCTGGAGGCAGTAATTTTTTATTCGATCCTTCTTTCAAGGCAATCACCTATAAAGCGCCACAAAATTTAGTAGCAATGACAGGTTATGAGCGAGTTAATTTTAACGCTGCTGTAGTGGATACCGATGGAAAGTTAAATATTTCCAAGTTAAACAGCAAGCTTGCCAGCCTGGCCACCAACAGTTATCAACATATAAAAACCAATTATGGTAGTAAGTCCACGTTGGATGTTTTAGGTGGAAGTGAAATAAGTGATAAAGAGCAGAATGTTAGTGCCGGTGATGTAGCTGCGCTAGGTTATTCCGGTACTTCAACCACGGTCAGTGCTGCTATCCCGGACAAATTAAGAACCAAAATGGTTTTTACCTATTTGGCGAATCCAACCTTATCGCTACCTGAACAATCATTTGCTTTTTTTGCCGATGAAACCTACGGCGGAATACTAAAGTTTTCCGCATCACACCCTAATAAGATCGGTACTGGTACACCCAGTTGTGCAATGGTGTTTGAAGATGCGACCGGGCAGGTGACAGTAAATACGCGCAGTTTCGCACTCAATAATGCCAGGGTTACGGTGGATCATCCTTATCTTGCTGCTGCCGATGCACAGGGGCAAGGTACATGGATGGACGCTGCATCACCATTTGCTATCAATTGTCGTATGCCCAATATTTTTGTGCATGGGTTTGGATTGGCAGGCGATGGTTTATTAAATCGGCATAAGCAGTGGGTGCAGGAGCAGCGTGAAACTGCCGCGCTCGGTGCAACAGGAGGAAATCCAAACCTTTCAGATTTTACCTTGGGGTGGCAGCAGGTCATTCCTACACTGGGTACTTACTTGTATGAACAGTCTGAGCGGGTTCAGTTTTTAGCAGGTTTAAGTCGCGGCCATATTGAAAACCACCACACAGTGGGTTTTGTATCTCAGCCAGTAAAAATAGATCGTCCCGCTGGTGGAAGTGACGTGGTAGCACAGCAATCTTTAGAGCTGAGTTTAGATTCTGCGATGAGCTTTGCCGCGCGTGAAGCATCAGCAGTTATATATCCTGATGATATAGAGGCAATTCCTGATGAGCTAATTTCCACTGCTGGATGTACGTGGGCTTTATCGTATTATCAGTCTGGTGTTGTTGCTGTGTATTCTTATAGTTGCGGCGCTTTAACAAAAACGGAAACAACGTCAGGTGGCATCACTAATTGCAGCTTGGCCGCAGGCAATGGCTATAGCGTGACAGGTAATTGCACGAGTTTTCAATTATGGAAAAAATATGTATCAGCAACGCCACCCTCAACTGCATACCCTGTTAATCCGAATCGCACAGGTGTTGGGCGTGCGTTATCCTGGTTTCTCGCTAGCCTTGAAGGGGAAGTGACACAAAAAATAAGTGGCGGCACTTATGCGTACTCAACTGCTCATCGCTTTGTCTGGGGCGCCGATAAAACATCATTTGGTATTTACTC
>JAGKXA010000442.1 GCA_021151615.1 Cellvibrionaceae bacterium
CAAAAAATTCTCAGACATGACAACTCCTTAATAATGAGGACTATTGTTGTTGAAATTCGGCAAATACTTCTATGTCCACCTGATCGCCAATAGCAGGAACTAAATAATCCATACCGAAAGTAGAACGTTTGAAAGATGACGTGGCACTAAAGCCTAAAGTATAGAAACCTGTGAGCATATTATTGCCGCCGCCATTGAAATGAATTTTCAAACTGACAGGGGCGGTCACACCGTGTAATTGCAAATCACCACTAAATTCGGCGGTGTTCTGATCAATCACTTTTACACTAGTCGTTTTAAAAAATGCTTGCGGGAATTGTTCAGCATCAAACCAACTGCTGCCGAGCAGGGTTTCTTCCAGATCGGCGTTATTAACATCAACGCTGGCAATATCGATAACCGCCGATAGTTTCGCGGCAGCAATATTCATGGGGTCAAACTCCAGACTGGCATCCACTTTATTAAAGCGCCCCACAAAGGTAGAAAGCCCCATATGGTTAATTTTAAATAGCACTGCCACATGGGATGGGTCCAGCTTGTAGGAACCTTTTTCCAACTGAATTAAACCGGTTTTCACCTTGGGCTTAATCAAGGTGCCACAGCTGGTCAGCAACAACGCCGCCAGGAATAAAATAAAGAATTTGAATGATAGTTGTCGCTGCATTTCAGCTGGATTCCCTAGCGGTTGCTTGTTGATAAAACTTACGCAGTTGATGCTTGGGGGTTTTGGTCAAGCGATACATAAAATCAAATGTAGGTGACTCCTGCTGATGTTGCTCGCGCAATTCATCCAGCATACTTAACCATAAATGCGCAGTTACTTCGGCATCGGCCAACGCGCGGTGATAGATGCCTTCATTGGGTAGATCTTTATAACTGGCTAACGTAGCTAATTGATGATTGGGAGCCAATTGAAAAATACGGCGCGCAGCTAGCAAACTGCACGCAATACCACCGAAAAAATGTTTTTTAATACGGCGAAATTCCGCACGCAGAAAACGTTCATCGAAACTGGCATTGTGTGCAACCAGATTATGCCCTGCAATAAACTCATAGAAATCGCCCATCACATCCGCATTCTTGCGCGCGTCTTTTACCATAGCATTGGTGATGCCAGTGAGGTTTTCAATAAATAATGGAATACGTACACCCGGGTTCATTACCTGTTGGAAGCGATCGGTAATCCTGCCGTTTTCAATCAGCACCGCACCGATTTCAATTGACCTGTCACCCATATCTGGCGATAGCCCCGTGGTTTCAAAATCGAATACCACCAGGTGATCTGCAGATTTATACTGCATATTAATATCCATCAACTTATTAAACCCTGTATTTTCAGCTACGACTTATACATCTGAATAAAAAAGGGACGCACCATTCGGTGCATCCCTTTTTTAGCTACTGCAATTTTTTATTACCCGGGTAAGCGGCAGTCACACCGATTAATCCGGCAGAGTAATATTCAACTCCAACACCGAACAATTATCAGAGTTATCGAGATTAACTGAAACCTGATCCGATTCAATGTGAATGTATTTACG
>JAGKXA010000443.1 GCA_021151615.1 Cellvibrionaceae bacterium
TGGAATTCGGTGGCGGTAACCCTTTATCCTTCCGATGAAGAGACTCGCTATATCCGCACGCAGTATCCAGCTATCAATGCGCATACGATTTCACCTTACATTTATCCAGATACGAAAAAATTTGCTGCGCGCGAACCTGTCAGTGGTACAGATATAGTGTTTGTTGCCGGTTTTGGTCATCCGCCCAACACTGATGCGGCGCTCTGGTTTGTACAGACCATTTTCCCGCGCGTGCAAGAAGCTGTACCCAATGTGCGTTTATATTTGATTGGCTCAAATCCATCGGATCAAGTGAAGGCACTGGGTAAAGGCAATGTGGTTGTGACTGGTTATGTGACCGATGAGCAGTTGCTGGATTACTACATGAATGCACGTGTTGCGGTAGTGCCTTTGCGCTATGGTGCAGGTATAAAAAATAAAGTGGTGGAAGCTATGGCTTATGGTGTGCCGCTGGTAACCACGCAAGTTGGCGCCCAGGGGTTGGTGGAATTGGAAAAAATCATTCCCGTTACCGATGACGAAGCACAATTTGCTACCGATATAGTTGAAATTCTACGTGATGATACGCGCTGGCGTTCTGCCTCCCGCCAGGGCGCAGAGTTTGTCGGTACGCATTTTTCCGCAGCGGCGATGATTAATCATTTGTACCAGGCGCTGGATCTTCCTGTGCCGCAATCAGGTAATTTATAAATGCGTTTAAATATTCAAAAATTATCCGGCAAGGTAAGAGCGCGCGCGCCCCTGCGCCTGGGTTTCGCCGGTGGCGGTACCGATGTATCTCCCTATTCGGATCAATACGGCGGTTATGTATTGAATGCCACCATCGATAAATATGCCTATGCGACCTTAAGCCATAGTGACGAAGGTTTGGAATTTATTGCGGCCGATATAGGTGCGCAATGGCGCGGTGTAGCGGCAGCTAATTTACCACTGCAAAAAGGCCTGGAATTGCATATAGGTGTTTATAATCGCATAGTGCGCGATTTTCTGGATGGTGAAACCATTTCGGTTTCACTCGTCACGCACAGCGAAGCACCTCCCGGTTCAGGTTTGGGCTCATCATCAACGATGGTAGTGGCCATGGTACAGGCGTTTGTGGAATATCTGGCTTTGCCGTTGGGCGAGTATGATATTGCCAAGCTTGCGTATGAAATTGAGCGCGAGGATTTGCAATTAGCTGGCGGTAAACAGGATCAATATGCAGCGGCTTTTGGTGGATTTAATTTCATGGAGTTTTATCACGATCGAGTGATAGTGAATCCACTGCGTATCAAGTTCAATCACATCGCAGAGCTTGAATCTTCGCTGGTATTGTTTTATACCGGCGTCTCGCGCGAGTCGGCCAATATTATTAAAGAGCAAACTCATAATGTGGTGGAAAAAAATGATTCTGCCATGCTCGCCTTGCAAGCCGTGAAGCAAGAAGCCCAACGTATGAAAGAAGCTATCCTGCAGGGTAACTTCGACATGCTTGCTGATTCCATGCGCGCCTCCTGGGCGGCAAAAAAGAAAATGGCGAGTACTATTAGCAACTCGCAAAT
>JAGKXA010000444.1 GCA_021151615.1 Cellvibrionaceae bacterium
ATTTTATTGGCTGTCTTTTTTGCCTTTTCGGCGCAGGTTCGAGCGGATTTTATGGGCTCGGTTACCAATAGCCAGGGCGTAGTCACTAATATCGAATTCAATAGCTATTCTGGTCAGTTCGGCTTTTTTTTCGTAACAAAGTATATCTACACGCAGTACACCCAAAGCAATTCCATGGTCGCGACAGATCTTCTGGCTCCTGCCGGAATGGGCTCAAACGTTTTGACCGTAGGGGCTGGGTATTGTGCGCTGGTTTCCAATGCACAATTGTTCCGATCTGATAAGACTATTTTCCTTGGTGAGGGACGTTACGATGTTGCTAGCCAATTTGGATTGACGGGTGGTATCCATAGCCTTCTGTTGTACCCAAAAAATAAAATGCGAACCTGTCAGAAGCAAGATATCCCGCTGGTATATGACAAGAATGGCAAGTGGTTTTATCCGTTAGTTGGAAATCTCGATACATCGGCAAAACCCTACACCAATGGTTTCGTTGGCAATGCCGCTGTGACGCTCGATTTTGCTATGAGCACCCATGCGCGGCAGCTAGGGAAAAGTATATATAGCGATAGTAGCGGTACTACGTTCAATGGCAATTTAGGGGGTTGGATTGGCCAAACGAAAACCCTGACGGTGCCTATTTGTTACAAAGTCACACTGTATCGTAATAGCTCGTCAAAAACCTATAGTGCAGGCACTTATGACATTGGTAATGATATTTTTGATTCCAATAGCGTCGCGCTTGATCAGGATTGCCTTGTTTATTCGTCTGGCTCCAACAATCAAATACGTTACACCGGCGGCACTAATAAACTTTGTCTTGTAACGGAAAATAACAGTACTGCTAATGGTGCACGTATAGTGCTCGGCAGTTGTAGCGGTCAATCATTCAAATTGTTGGAAGACGGTACATTGCATCATATTCCCTCAGGCAAATGTGCTCACCCCTTGGGAGGATCACCGACACCCGGCAATGGGACCTCTTTGATATTGCACAGCGGTTGTGGTGAGGATCGTTTGAAGTTCAGTTTTACAACAGGTAACGGCCTCAAGCAAATCACCAGCGGAATGTGCGTGCATCCCTCAGGTGGTTCGGCATCTTCACCTGCGGGTACCCCATTGGTCTTTTGGGCTGCATGTAATGAACGCCACTTAAGCTTTGCTCCCTATTCTGAATCGGTTTGTACCACCACCATTACCAACATTAATATCGGGATATCTTGCAGTTCCGCGTCATGTGGCGAGGCGTTCGGCAGGACTTGTACTTCTGCCGGTGGGACAACGATTTGGCAAGGTGGGTCTTATGCATGTCAGAAACCGACAACCACCTGCACAAGCACCCTTTAACCCGTTTCTAAACCAAACTCCTGTTGGAAGATTAGCTGTCTTATTGTGAATACCTCTGCGCAAAAAAAATTACCGCACTTGCAGTTTTGTACACTGGAATCTCGTCCGGAGTTTTTTGCGCAGGTGGCTTATTGGCATCATCAGGAATGCGAACGCCAGGGTTTAAAATCAACCTTGGCGTTCGCATTCCTGA
>JAGKXA010000016.1 GCA_021151615.1 Cellvibrionaceae bacterium
GTATTGGCGCAGGCGCTCTTCCGCCAGATTCAACTGTGGAATCAGCCGCTGAGCGACAGCGTGCAAATACTGGCCGCTTTGTGTCAGCCGTAAATGGCGTCCTTCGCGTAGCCATAAGTCGGTACCCAATTGTTGTTCCAGCCTTTTCATGCTGTGGCTGAGTGCTGATTGGGTGAGATTCAGCACCTCCGCAGCAGCGGTTAGGGAACCTTGTTTTTCCACTTCTAATAAGATGGCTAAGTGTATGCGTTCTAGGATAGATGAATAGGAAACCATGACAAAAATTCATAAATAAGTGAAAAAAATCATTTTAATTCATTGATAAAGGTCTTTACCATGGTTGTCATCTTAATTAGCCTCAATTATCCCCGTCGTTCCCGCGGATTTAGGCGGGAACCCAGTGTCTTTCGTTTTTTGCGACTAAAAGCCACTGGATCCCCGACTAAAACACTCGGGGACGACGATTGTACGTTTATCCGTATTGCCGTCGGCCACAACTCCCGTGTGCCCATGGATTTGATTGAACTCATTCGCGGTAAAAAAGTGATGGTCGGTGCCATTGACGTGGCTAGCAATACGATTGAAACACCAGAAGAAGTCGCCAATACGCTACGCAAAGCGCTGCAATTTGTCGATGCCGACAAGCTCTACCCAAGCACCAACTGCGGCATGGCACCCTTATCTCGTTCCGTAGCGCGAGGCAAGCTCAATGCCTTGAAGTTGCCTACTTTTGACGGACACATCGATGATGCCGGTGTTGTAGAGCTCGCTCTCAGGCTCCAGCATCGACACGAGCACTGCATATTCGCAATTCTTTTCGGTGCGGTCTTTGTCCAGTTCTTTGAAGAAGTCTTCGTTCTTCTTTTTCGTCGCAGTTTCGTCACCCTCGTTCTTCATCTCGAACATGATCGAGACGATCTCGGTGCCAGCCTCATCCAGGTCGCGGAAGATGTAATCACCCTTGCTGCCAGTTCGAGCATCGTTGTCTTTTTCGAAGTAGGCGTGCGAAAAGGCAGTAGCCCGTAGACGGTTGAACTCAATTTCACAATGCTGTTCAAGGGTCTCGCCAATCATCTTGGTCTATAGCTTCGCCTTCATGTCCCGCAGGCGTTCAATTGCCTCGTCGCGATCTTTGATCTGTGTTTCGTACTTATCCTTGAGTGCCGTCTCAGCAAGCTGCTTTTCGAGCGCAGCTCGATCAAGCCCGCTCTTCAGTTCTTCACGCTCTTTCTCCACCGCACTAACGGCTTGACTAATTGCAAGTGTTTGCTCTATCGCCTTGGCGTCGAGTTGTGCCTTCAAGTGCTGAATCTCTGCATCCTTAGCAGCAGCGGCTTGCTGCAGATCACTCAAGCGCTTAGCCTCAGCCAGCTGAGATGCTGTTTCCTTGTCTTGCTTAAGTTTCTCCAAAGCTGCCGCTAGCGAGGATCGGTCTTTTTCCACGCTGCTCAAGGCCTCACTGACCGCCAGCTTCCGTTCTACTTCGCCTGCATTGAGCTTGGCTTTCAGTTCATGAATTTCAGCATCCTTGGTAGAAGCTGCTTTTTGTAACTCACTAGTAGCCTTGGCTTGAGCAAGCTCGACGGCATTACGCTTATCCTGCTCAGCCAGCTCAAGACGCTCGTGCAACTGTTTTTCGAAGTCACTATCGCGAACCTGTTTCAGCATATCCGCATAACCAGCTTCATCGATTTTGAAGGCTTTGTTGCAGTGGGGACAGATGATTTCATGCATGGTTATTTTCCTTCTGCCTTGGCCAGTATGTTTTGGAGCATTTCCGGCACAACTCCTAGCGCTTCGATCGTAGCTGTCCGGTATGCATATTGGTTTTTAGTAAGTTCAATTCCAGCGGCAGCTTCAATTACTGAACATGAAGTGACCCACTCTGGCCAATTGGTTTCTAAGTAACTTTCAAGGTGATCGCTTAAGGTTGCTACACAATCCCCAACATGGGCTGATGGAAAATCTACCTCAAGCGCGCCAAGGTATTTCAACAGTCGGCGGTTCTCTGTTGAGAATTTAGTGCGTTCAGAGTCGATAACAGAAGCTTTTTTACCTGAAGCCTTGGCCCTAACTTCGAAGCCGCTGTCACCGTCAAATAACACATAAGTAGGGATTCCTAGCTGAGTCAGAATAGCATGAGCTAGCGGAATCCCTCCCTTTCCTCCAGCTGAAACAATTGAAAGCCCTTGGGACTCGAGACAACCCACAGCACCCCGATCGCCGAGACCATAAAATACGGCTGCCTCCGTGTCCCCTTCGACCAAAAGCACGCGTGCAGCGAATAATGCAACGGAAAGTCGGCCAGTAACTACACCATCAAGCTGACGGACAATTTGACCTGCATCTACTGTCCCAGCGAGCTTTCTTTGTACGTCATCAACAGTAGCAAAGTGGATGGTCACCACTGGAATTTGGTCATTCGATCTAGTCAACCGTCTTACTTGGTTAAAATATCGTGGTTCAAGAAAGTAAGGACTATGGGTCGCATAAATGACTTGAATACGCTTATCTGAATTCTCCGCTAATGAACGAAGTACTTTTGCAAAAGCCTGAGCTTGGATCGGGTGCTGAAAAAGTTCTGGTTCTTCGATTGCTAAGCAGATGACTCCGTCGGCTGACGCAGCGCCGGATTGTGCCAAGAGCTGAAGTGCTGAAATCAGAATCGTCCGCTGAAAACCATGCCCCTGCCGCTCTACCGCGGTTTCGGTGCTGCCATCGAGCACAGAAACTTCGAATGTGGTTTTGGGAGCCTTAAGCTCCACTTCCGCGGGGGAAACCGTGACAGTTCTACCTGGCGAGTAAGACGCAACGACCGTATTTAGCTGCGTCGTTATTGCGTCAAGCTGTTCCTTGAATTTGTCCTCATATACCTTCTGCTGCTTCGCCCGTGATTCCTCTACAATCGTCGCAATTTCTTCATCGGCCGCCGCGCGGTCCACAGAACGCTCAAGAATGCGACCAATGATGCTTGATTTTCCGTCGATTGATTCTTCGCTTGCGCGCAGGTCTGCAGTTACTAAAACGAAGTCGAATAGACCGCTCATCTTGCCGCCACTGTTAAATCCAAAAAAGTTGGTCTGAAGCGCTTCGAGAGCATCTTCGAGCTGATCTGTATGAGCTGCTTCCCACGTTGTAATCGCTTCATCAACGGCAGGGCCTGTGCTCACAACCGGCAGACCCAGGTCTGGACGGCTGGTTCGGAGATCTTTGTATAAATCCTTCTTCGCAGTCGCACTGTTCGCTGCTTTGATTGCATTGAAAACTGGGAAGCCCTTTGCGTTGGCGGAAAGCACGTCACCACCATCAGGTGAGCGGCGTCTCCAAGCCGTGAACGTGGCTACTTCTTCTGGTGCGTATTTGCCAAGTGCCTCTCGATCCTTGACGGTGAGATCAGCAAAAGTAACTTGAACTTCGATGTTTTCGTCAGTCGCTCCAAAAGAGCAGTCTTTTTCCGTCAATGCGCCCGGCTTGCCATTAAAGAACCAGTCAAGCGCACGCAACACTGTCGATTTGCCTGCGCCGTTTGGCCCAATGAAAGTAGTAACGGAATCAAAGGGGATCATTACGTCTTTTAGCGCCCGGAAATTTTTGATACGAACGGATTGAATCTTCATTGCTATTTCATCCTCATTTACTTGTTGTTATCTATGAACTCTTAAGTTCTTCCAGTTCAATTTTCAGTTTCCGCAATTCAGCATTAATCCTCACTTACGATTGAATTGCTTTTATCAACTCGATCAATCACCCGCCCGCAAATCCTTGTTGGTCAAATTGGCAGCAATCCACTCGTCCAAATCACGACGACGGAAACGCCACGTGCCGCCCAACTTAAAAGCAGGGAGTTTACCTTCAGCAGTAAGACGGTAGACGGTACGCTTACCCGCCTTCAAATAGGTGGCCACCTCGTCCAAAGTCAAGATTTCATCTTCAAGTTCTGCCATCGCTTCGCCTTTGTCGATAATGAATAAAAATTGCCAAGAGTTGCCAAAAACCACCAATTGTCCCATATGATGATGGACCAGGCCAGAAACCAAGCAAAGAAAAAATAACCAACCAAACCATGCCAAATACTCCCCTCAATCAATCGCCACCCCTCATCGAATTCGATACCAAACGCCTGCACGTGCGGCAATGGCGCGAAGCTGATTTCGCACCATTTGCGACATTGAATGGCGATCCAAAAGTAATGGAATATTTTCCAAAGCTGCTGAGTCGTACTGAAAGTGATGAAGTGGCCACACGCATTCAAACAACCATTGCTGAGCGCGGTTGGGGATTTTGGGCGGTAGCGCTTAAAACTACGAATACATTCATCGGCTTTGTTGGTTTACATATTCCAACAATAGAACTGCCCTGCTCACCATGCGTCGAAATTGGCTGGCGACTTGCGACAGCACATTGGGGACAAGGTTATGCGCCTGAAGCAGCCAATGCAGCGCTTGGCATTGGATTCGAAACACTGGGTTTGGATGAAATCGTTTCTTTCACCGCATTGCAAAACCGTCGTTCGCAACGCGTAATGGAAAAACTTGGCATGCAAAAAGACACCGCAACCTTTGAACATCCGAATGTGCCGATGGGAAACGCATTACGTGAACATTGCCTATATCGCTTATCGCGTGAACAATGGCAAACTCGTTCAGTTCCACTTTGATAATTGGCATTAAAAAGTAAAAAAGATTGGCGAAATCAACATGACACATCCTCACCTGGATTTTTAAAAAAATCTTCAGAATTGGAGGGTATTTCTATTTCTAGAGTGGATTAAGTTAAAGAGGGGGTGATGTTAAAAGCTCCAAATAAATAAGCTGAAATATTAACCAGGAAGAAATATGACCATCAAAAACAAAAACACCATCTGCCTATGGTTCGACGGCACCGCACTGGAAGCGGCGCAGTTCTATGCTGCGACATTTCCAGATAGCGCAGTCGGCGCAATCCATCACGCCCCTGGCGACTATCCTTCTGGTCAACAAGGCAATATCTTGACCGTCGAATTTACAGTAATAGGTATACCTTGCCTCGGCCTAAACGGCGGCCCGATGTTCAAACACAGCGAAGCTTTTTCATTTCAAGTGGCAACCGATGACCAAGCCGAAACCGACCGCTTGTGGGATGCGATTGTCAAAAACGGCGGACAAGAAAGTGCCTGTGGTTGGTGTAAAGACAAATGGGGCCTGTCATGGCAAATCACACCCCGCGCCCTCACCACAGCAATCGCCGATCCTGATCGCGCAGCCGCCAAGCGTGTTTTTGAGGCGATGATGCAAATGGGGAAAATTGATATTGCGGCGATTGAGGCGGCTCGGGTTGGTTGATGTGCATTAACAAAGGCCCGAACTAAAACTATATAAAACTACAGGAATCACCCCATGCACCCCACACAAATCACAACCAGCAAACCACTCCTCATCGCCGGCTTAAAGGAACATCACGCTGGCAATCCTAGCCAAACTATTCCGCCACAATGGGCTAAATTCAAACCGCATATCGGCAATATTCCCCATCAAATTGGTCAGATAAGTTACGGTGTTTCTACCCATTGCACAGCACAAGGGCATTTTGATTACCTCTGCGGTGTTGAAGTCAGCGATGCGTCGGCGATTGTTGCGCCTTTTTCCACCATCGCCATCCCTGAGCAGCGTTATGCGGTATTCGAGCATCGCGAGTCTATTGCGACCATTAAAAACACTTACACGGCGATTTGGGAACAATGGCTGCCTGATTCTGGTTACCAGATTGATGCCAATGCGGCGCTATTCGAGCGTTATGACCAACGCTACGATCCAAAAACTGGGACGGGTGTGGTCGAGATTTGGGTGCCGATCATCGTTTAAACCATCTTTTTGTTGTACCTCATGATGCCAATCAACTACGTCAGAAAATTAACAGGAAGAAAACGCACAGCAAGTGCAGATCGACATCTTGGGTTCACGCTGACTTTTGTTGCAGGAGCGATCAATGCTGGTGGTTTTTTAGCCGTACAACAGTACACGTCTCACATGACCGGTATTGTGTCCACCATGGCAGATAATTTAGCGCTTGGCCTCTATGACTTGGTCTTGTCTGGCGTAGGTGGATTGCTATCATTCCTCATTGGAGCAGCATGTTCTGCAATCATGGTGAATTATGCGCGCAGAACGCGTATGCACAGTCAATATGCATTCCCTTTACTGTTGGAAGCAGTACTATTGTTGTGCTTCGGCATACTAGGAACAACGTTAGCCAAAATGGACGGTTTATTCGTGCCACTCACTGTGATGTTGCTCTGTTTCATCATGGGACTGCAAAACGCCGTCATCACCAAACTATCAAAAGCCGAGATTCGAACGACTCACATTACAGGTGTCGTGACTGACATTGGCATCGAACTTGGAAAACTGATTTACTGGAACACCAAGACATTCAGCAAGCAACCCAACGTCACTGCCAATAAAACACGCCTCAAAGTACTCATCCTACTTGTACTTTTTTTCTTTACCGGAGGCGTCACTGGAGCACTTGGCTTTAAATACATGGGATACAGCGCAACCATTCCACTCGCACTTCTTCTGATCGCATTAGCGATTGTTCCGGTCCTTGATGATTTTTCCGTTCTTTTACGAAGAAAAAACGATCAAACGATCAAACGATCAAACGATTGTTAAATAAATGAGATGATCTGGCCGCAAAACCAGAAAGAAATTAAAGTGCAATAGAATCTTGATACATCCAATAGTATCAATAGGCCGCATACCAGCAAAAATATCACTTAAAAGTATCACTTGCAGGGCGAGCCAGCATGAGAGCGAGATTGAAGTACGCACCCGAAATAGGATAAAAGGTCAAAATTAGCGCATGCCAGTAGTAAGTCACAGAACGTAGGAATGAGCTTAATCGGACACCACTGAATCAAAAATAATATTTACTCACAAACATTGCCTATCTACCTCACCCTAGATACAATCCCGGCCCATGAAACGACTTGTCATTATTTTGATGCTGATGCTTTTCCCGCTCCAGGCGACTTGGGCGGCGATTGGGGCTTATTGTCAGCATGAAAAGGATGTCGCATCGCAGCATTTTGGTCATCATGCGCATCAGCACAAAGCGGATGAAGGTAAGTCGAAAAAAGGCTCTTTACCCAAATTAGATGCGGATTGCGCTTTTTGCTATGTCAGTGGTGCGGCGCATTTTGTTTCATCAATTCATTACATCCCTATCGATGCCCTCAGTATGGCGCCTCCGCGTGCTGGGTCTGATGCGCTTCCCTCTTCTCTTCACGAACGGCCAGAACGGCCTAAATGGGTGGCAATCGCCTAATCCGGCGAGCCGCTTTTTAATCATCGATTCAACCCAAGTTTTCCATTCATACCGTCGTCCCCGAGTGTTTAGGCGGGAACGACGAGGTCATTGAGGTTCATGGAAAATCTGGGTTAAAAAGATCAACATTCGGCTTGCCGGATTCCCCTTATTTATTTTTCAACAAGGAGAATTCGATGCCAAAGCTATCTTTGCTTGCATTTTTATCGCCCGCATCAAGGGCAATCATTACAACATTAACAATCTCAACGATATTAACCATCGTTCATACCACTTCTGTATGGGCACAAACGCCAAGCCAAAGCAGCACAATGAGCTTGCAACATGCACTGGAACTGGCTTTTCGCGCCAATCCAAAATTAGCTGTGGCCAATAGTGAAATCGGCGCCGCTGAAAGCGCTATCCAGCAGGCTGGCATGCTGCCCAATCCTGAATTGGCGACCGTGTTTGAGGACAAAAACACAGCAACCCGCACCACCACGGTGCAAATCAATCAAGCGATTGAACTAGGTAGCAAGCGTTCGGCACGTGTCAATGCCGCTAAAGGTGCGCTTGACGTTGCACAAGCCGAATTGCAAATCAGACGAGCGGAATTATCTTCAACCGTTACGACAACTTTTTATGCCGCCACGATTGCAGAAGAACGTCATCGCCTGGCACAGGCATCGTTAGCATTAGCCAAACAAGCCAGTAACGTGGCTACGAAACGCGTGACAGCCGGTAAGATATCACCGGTTGAAGCCACCAAAGCCAATATTGCTGAAGCCAATGCGCGGCTGGAATTAGCGCAAGCGGCGAATACCTTGACCCAATCCAAAAGGCAACTTGCGGCGACGTGGGGGAGCCAAACGCCGTCTTTCCAACTGCCTGAGATGAAGGTGAATACGCTGCCAGATTTGCCCAAGCTGGATGAATTAATGCAGCGTTTAAAGCAATCTCCTCTGCTGATACAAGCACATCTGGAAGTCAAGCGACGAGAAGCCTTGCAGCAAGTGGAACGCAGCCGGCAAATTGGTGATCTGACCGTCAACCTGGGCACAAAACGTGATCGAGAAGCGAATCGCAATCAACTGATTGTTGGCCTCGCTATCCCCCTTCCGCTATTTGATCGCAACCAGGGCAATGTGCAGCAAGCCATGCATCACACCGACAAAGCGCGGAGCGAATTGGCGGCGATGGAAATCCAACTGCAAACCGATTTGATCCAAGCGCACGAGCGATTGGCGACTTTGCACAACGAAACGTCGGTATTGCAGCAAGAAATAGTGCCCAACGCGCAAAGCGCTTATCAAGCTGCGGTGATGGGTTTTGAGTTGGGAAAATTCAACTTCCTCGATTTGCTCGATGCGCAGCGCACACTGTTTCAAACCAAAACCCATTACCTGAATACCTTGTCAGAAACACACCGCGCGGCGGCTGATATCGCGCGCCTTGTTGGCACTGATGCCTTGATCAAATAGGAAATGATGATGAATACCATAGACACAAAACACACAGAACACACAGAACACACAGAACATAAAGAAAAGAAAAAGCGTTTCACCACGCGCCTCATTCTCGCCCTCATTCTTATCATCGGCCTGATATTGGGCGGAGTGATTTTGAAGTCGAATAAACCCAAATCTGCCGATGAACATGGACATGCTGCCAATGAAGCAAGTCACGACCATGCCAAGGAAAATACCAGTTCAAAATCACAAGCCATCCAGACTGAGGAACATCATGACGACCATGATGATGAAGACAAACCGCATACGGCTCACCCTAATCCTCATCCAGAAGAAAAAATCTCCCTGTCCGATGCACAAATCAAAGCCGCTGGCATCAGCATCCAAACCGCTGGCCCGGCGCGCATCAAAAACAGCGTGCAACTAGCAGGTGAAATCCGCTTCAACGAAGACCGCACAGCACACGTGGTGCCGCGCTTACCCGGCGTGGTGCAAAGCGTGTCAGCCAATCTGGGGCAGCAAGTCAAAAAAGGCCAAGTGCTAGCAGTCATCAGCAGCACGCAACTTTCTGAGCAACGTAGCGAATTGCTGGCGGCGCAAAAACGACTGGCCTTAGCCAAAACCAACTACGAACGGGAACAAAAACTGTGGCAGGAAAAAGTCTCTGCGGAACAGGATTACTTACAAGCAAAACAAGCATTACAGGAAGCTGAAATTGCCACGCAAAACGCCAGCCAAAAACTGGCTGCCATAGGTGCAACAGCACCGGTATCTGGCGCATTAAATCGCTTCGAGTTGCGTGCACCATTCGACGGCATGATTGTTGAAAAACATATCGCACTAGGTGAGTCGATCAAGGAAGATACGCAGATTTTCACGCTCTCCGACCTGTCTACCGTCTGGGCAGAAATCACCGTTCCGGCGAAGGATTTAAACACCGTCCGCGTTGGTGAAAAAGCGGCGATTAACGCTATTTCGTTTGATTCCAGCACCACAGGCACCGTGTCCTATGTCGGCGCTTTGCTAGGCGAACAAACCCGCGCAGCCAAAGCCCGCATCACGCTCGCCAATCCACACATGGCGTGGCGACCCGGCTTGTTCGTCAACGTGAGCTTGATGTCGAATGAAAGCAAAACCCCCATCGCCGTAGCTGTTGATGCCGTACACAGCGTCAATGACAAACCCACCGTGTTTATCAAAGTGCCGGGCGGATTTATGCCGCAAACCGTCGTGACGGGTAGGAATGATGGCAAATGGATAGAAATCGTCCAAGGCCTGCAAGCCAACACACCTTACGCCGCTGCTAATAGCTTTGTGATTAAAGCTGATTTGGGTAAAGGTAGCGCGGAACATGCGCATTAAAAAATAAGGAAAACACATGTTTGAACAACTAATAAAACACACCATCGCACACCGCTGGCTAGTTCTACTAGCGGTCTTCTGCATGGCCGTGCTGGGCATATTCAGCTACCAAAAACTACCCATCGACGCAGTTCCAGATATCACCAACGTACAAGTGCAAATCAATACCGCCGCACCCGGCTCATCGCCATTGGAAACCGAGCAGCGCATCACTTTTCCGATCGAAACCGTGATGGCTGGCTTGCCGCATCTGGAGCAAACGCGTTCCCTATCCCGTTACGGTTTATCGCAAGTCACGGTGATTTTTAAAGACGGCACCGATATTTACTTCGCCCGCCAACTCGTCAACGAGCGCATTCAGGAAGCCAAAGAGCGCCTACCCGCTGGCGTCACACCGACACTTGGGCCGATTTCGACTGGTTTGGGTGAAATCTATATGTGGACAGTCGAGGCCAAAGAAGGCGCCAAGAAAGCCGATGGATCGCCTTACACGCCGACGGATTTACGAGAAATCCAGGACTGGATCATCAAACCGCAATTGCGCAACGTGCCGGGCGTGACGGATATCAACACCATCGGTGGTTTCGCCAAAGAATACCAAGTCGCACCCATCCCAGAAAAACTCACTTCCTACAGCTTGACGCTGAAAGATATCGTGCAAGCGCTGGAACGCAACAACAGCAACGCCGGTGCTGGTTATATCGAAAAAAATGGCGAACAGTACCTGGTACGCGCACCAGGCCAAGTGGGCACTATGGAAGACATTCGCAACATCGTGCTCAACAACGTTCAAGGCTTGCCGATTCGGATACGCGACGTGGCAGAAGTTGAAATCGGCCAGGAATTACGCACTGGCGCGGCGACAGAAAATGGGCGTGAAGTTGTACTCGGCACCGTGTTCATGCTGATCGGCCAAAACAGCCGCACCGTGTCGCAGGCAGTCGATCAAAAAATGCGGGAAATCAACCGCACGCTGCCAGCTGGTGTGCAAGCCATCACCGTTTACAACCGCACGACGCTGGTCGATAAAGCGATTGCGACCGTGAAGAAAAATCTGCTGGAAGGCGCAATGCTGGTGATTGCAATCCTATTTCTATTTTTGGGAAATATTCGGGCGGCGATCATCACCGCGCTGGTGATTCCCTTATCGATGCTCTTCACCTTCACCGGCATGGTGGCGTACAAAGTCAGCGCTAATTTGATGAGTCTGGGCGCGCTGGATTTTGGCATCATCATCGACGGCGCCGTCGTTATTGTCGAAAACTGCGTCCGCCGCCTGGCACATGCACAAGCGCAATACGGGCGACTATTGACGCGCAGCGAACGTTTTCATGAAGTCTTCACCGCCTCCAAAGAGTCACGCCGCGCCTTGCTGTTTGGACAGTTGATCATCATGGTTGTGTATCTGCCAATTTTCGCTCTGACTGGCGTGGAAGGAAAAATGTTCCACCCCATGGCATTCACCGTCGTCACCGCCCTGCTCGGCGCCATGATTTTGTCGGTCACCTTCATTCCCGCAGCAGTCGCGCTTTTCATCGGCGACAAAGTGGCGGAAAAGGAAAATCGCCTGATGCAATTTTCCAAACAACTCTATGCACCCATTCTGGACAAAGCGATGGCCAATAAATCCATCGTGTTGACGCTGGCCGGTGTATTGGTCGTCTTGTCTGGCTTACTCGCCACCCGTCTGGGCAGCGAATTTGTGCCGAATTTGAATGAAGGCGATATCGCACTACACGCCTTGCGCATTCCCGGCACCAGCGTGACGCAAGCGGTACACATGCAAAAAGAGCTGGAACAAGTCATCAAACAATTCCCGGAAGTCGAACGCGTTTTCTCCAAAATAGGCACGTCCGAAATCGCTTCCGATCCCATGCCACCCAACGTGGCGGACAATTTTGTGATGCTGAAACCAGAATCAAAATGGCCCAAGCCTAAACGCTCGCGGGAAGAACTCATCGCTGCCTTGCAAGACGCGGTGAAAAAAGTCCCAGGTAGCAATTACGAATTCACGCAACCGATTCAAATGCGTTTTAACGAGCTGATTTCTGGCGTGCGTAGCGATGTAGCGGTCAAGATTTTTGGCGACGACATGGCGGTGTTGAACGATACAGCTAGCAAAGTTTCCGACGTATTAACACGCATTGCTGGCTCGGCAGAAGTCAAGATCGAACAAACCACCGGCTTGTCGATGCTCTCGGTACAAATCGACCGCGACAAAGCGGCGCGTTATGGCATCAATGTGGCCGATATCCAGGAAACCGTCGCTATAGCCATTGGTGGCCAGGAAGCCGGCACGCTATTTGAAGGCGACCGCCGCTTCGATATTCTGGTGCGCTTGCCAGAATCACTACGCAACGATTTAGAAGCCATCAAACGCCTGCCCATTTCCTTGCCACATGGGCAAAAGAATAGTGAGCGTACGAACTATATTCCACTAGCCGAAGTCGCCAAGCTGGAATTAACGCCCGGCCCCAACCAAGTCAGCCGCGAAAACGGAAAACGCCGCATCGTCGTCAGCGCCAATGTACGTGGCCGCGATATCGGTTCCTTCGTCGCCGATGCACAACAGGCGATTGGGCAGCAAATCAAGATTCCGGCTGGTTATTGGACGATTTGGGGCGGGCAGTTTGAACAACTACAATCCGCAACACAACGCCTACAAATCGTCGTGCCGATTGCATTGCTGCTGGTCTTCACCTTGCTATTTGTCATGTTCAACAACGCCAAAGATGGATTACTAGTCTTCACCGGCATTCCCTTCGCTTTGACAGGCGGCATCGTTGCTTTGTGGCTGCGTGGCATTCCTCTTTCCATTTCAGCCGCAGTAGGATTCATCGCCCTATCCGGCGTTGCGGTATTGAATGGTTTAGTCATGATTTCCTTCATCCGTAGCCTACGCGAACAAGGCCACGCACTAGACGACGCCATCCGAGAAGGTGCATTGACACGCCTACGCCCAGTCCTCATGACCGCGCTAGTCGCCTCGTTGGGATTCGTCCCCATGGCGATTGCAATAGGAACAGGCGCCGAAGTCCAACGCCCACTCGCCACCGTCGTCATCGGCGGGATTTTGTCGTCGACTATGCTGACTCTGCTGGTACTACCGGTGCTTTATCGCTTGGCACACGTCGTTAGAATTCAAAAATAGCGACATGTTATTTGGATATGTCGCTCGCAACGACATATCCAAACAAAAAATGCTGAATGACGGTTGCGTCTGCGAATGCAATATGACTGCGGGAGGTAAACCTGTAGTACGTAATCCACATGCCGATGGGGCGTAAATTACATAGTCTTTGGTGGGTTGTGAGTGGCTCGAACACTCGACCTACGGATTAAGAGTCCGCTGCTCTACCAACTGAGCTAACAACCCAAAGCGGGGGCGAATTATAACAATAAATCGTTGCGAATTGCTGCAAAAAGGCGGTTTTTCTTAAGCCTTTTTAATCCTTTTCTAAACCACGCACCCATGACTTGGCAGGCAATTTACAAGCCGTAGTGATACTGGCTGCGCGGACATAAAGCGCCGGGTAATCTAAATCAGGTTTAGTTTTAAAAGCAATAGCAACCACATTTCCATCATGCACTTTGGGCAAGCAAAGAACAGTAGCAAACGCAAAACGCATCGCTTTCAGATTTTTCTGATAACTCGGATGATCGCCAAACAAATTGACCGTCATGATGCCGTGCGGAGCAAGCGTTGCTGCACATGCTGCGTAAAACTCCGCAGTATCCAATACCGGGCCGCGTGCAGTAGCGTCATATAGGTCCGTTTGCAATATATCCACAGTTTCAAAATGGACGGGATCCATCACAAAATCCATGGCATCCATTTCTATCACCGACAAACGCTCATCATTCGGCGGCAATTTAAACATCGCTTCACAGACGGAAATAACCGCAGGATTTAATTCAATCGCTGTCACACGCGCGGTGGGAAATTGACGATAGCAAAATTTGGTTAAGGCCGCACTACCCAAACCAAGCTGCACAATATGCCGAACGCTCTGCGGATTTTGTGCATGATACGGATCACGAAACAACATCCACGCCATCATTTGCTGCGCGTATTCCAACTCGAGCCAATCCGACTTGCGCAAACGCATCGCGCCTTGGATCCATTCGGTACCAAAATGCAAGAAACGCACGCCATCTTGCTCCGACAAAGTGACCGGAGCAAATTTTGGCTTGCGGGTTTTAGGTGAAGAATCCTGTTGCGGCTGTGTGCGCCCAATCTGGGCAACACGCTGGGACTCTTCTTTTTCTATGGATTTGCGTTTAATCAACAACTTCATTCAACCTAAACTTAATCAGAACCCAATTAATTAATTTAATAATTAATTCTAATTAGTTTTAATCTCTCACATACCTGGATGACCTTCTGGATGGAGTACTCACAACAGAACCAGAATAATCCGATACAGGTGTCACAGAAACACGTACTTTAATGCGATCACCAGGTTCATCAGGCATCACACTGGTATAAGTGCGACCACGATATTCGTAAGTCACAGCATAACCATTACGACGTGTTTCCCATTGATCAACCATACGACATTGACGTACTGCTTGCTCACCGACTGTGGTACCACTACCATCATTTTCAAGACGATCACCAACTACTGCGCCAGCAATTGCCCCCGCAGCAGTCGCAGCAGTGCGGCCATTTCCACCACCAATTTGATTACCCAACAGTGCACCAGCCACACCACCTAAAATCGAGCCACCCACACCCCTGCCTTGTGAACGCTCTACTGGTACATATTCCGTTTTACATTCTTGACGTGGGCGATTGACTTGCTCAACCTGAGGTGTAACGCGTGTGACATTCGCAAAATCTTCAAAGTCAGCAGCGTGCGCAAGTGGCAATGCGCTGGTGAAAAGGAAAACACCTATCAATTTAGTTTGTATCTTCATCATAACCTCTCAATATTCACGGTAATTCCCAGTTTTAAAGGCAAAAGTGCAATGTAAGTATGTTAATACCAGTCGTAAAACATAAGTACCTCTTATAGCAACAAATTGTAACAGCAGTTCTACCAAGGGTGTTTCTGAAAAAAGTTGCCCACAATCACTTTATTTCCACATGGAAATAACATACAATGATCAGTTACCCACGCCGAATTAGTGCACGGCTATGTTCTTAGCTTCAAAAGTTGGCATAAAAAAACCGTCAAAATTACCCAAGCTACTCAAACTATCGCGATCACCCAATCATTAGAACAATCAAAAGGTCAAATTAACGAGGAAGAAATGAGTTTGTTTGAAACCGTGCCGCCCAATATAGTGCAATCTATACGCGCATATCGCACGATCGATCTGCAAGCCGAAGCTGCTCGCCTAGGACAACACTTCTTGTATGCACGCTTTCTGGAAGCAAACACAAACCAAGAAGTATTGGACACAATCGTCGAGTCTTTTTATTTATCAAACTACGCGAGCAAAAATTGTTCTGCCTTGGAAGAGTGCCTAACCACCTTAATGCATAAATCAGGACCACAAATAGGCTTTTTAATTGTCTTGGAGCATCTTCCGTATACCCCCCAATTTGATAAAGATGCGCGTGAAAAATTATTAGATGTTTTTCGAGATGCCGCTGAATTTTGGGCTAATAAAAAAATTCCTTTCCGAGTTTTTTATTCTTCGCAATAAAAACACATATTCATCACGTATCAAAATACGGACCGATCAGTATTTTTCCACTCCCGCAAGGCCACAAAGCTTGCAACTGGATCCGACTCAGAAACATCCAAACGCCCCATCTCTTTTAAACGATGCATGATGGCATGTTCTGCATGCCGCAAAAACGGATTTGTTGCTTTCTCCAAACCAATCGTTGACGGTATGGTTGGTTTGCCTTGAACACGCTTGTTTTTTTCCTCCTGAATTCTCACATTTAACCTCGTATTTTCTGGCTCAACCCGATGTGCAAATTGCAAATTGACCAAGGTATATTCATGCGCGCAGTAGACTAACGTTTCATCCGGCAAAGCAGCCAGCTTATTCAAAGAATTTGCCATTTCCACCGCAAAACCTGGAAACAAATAACCACATCCACCAGCAAATAAAGCATCGCCACAAAACAAAAAACGCTGCGCCGGCGCAAAATACGCGATGTGTTCTGGAGTATGCCCAGGCACGCCTAACACAGAAAAATTCAGCGATAATTCAGGAATACGCACGGTATCGCCTTCCATCACTCGATAATCAATGCATGTAATCACCTCAGAATTTGGGCCAAACACAGGGACGTTAAAACACTCCAGCAAATCAGCCACTCCGCCAATGTGGTCAGCATGACGATGTGTCAGTAAAATAGCCCGCAATGCCAGTTTATTTGCCGTTAACGCCGCCAAAACAGGCACTGCATCGCCAGGATCCACTACTACGGCGTTCGTGCCATCATGGATCAACCACAAATAATTATTCTCAAACGCTGGAATGGGCAATACGGTCAACGATTTAGTTAACGATTTATTCAAATCAGTTCCATAAATTAATAAAAATCAATAAAAAACATGCAACATCCTGCCTCTGAAAAATCCATTATAGCCTTAGGTCCCTGGCTAGAAACACCCGCTGGCAGCTACGTCAGGGAATGGGAACAAGCGCGGCTGGATAAATTGACGGCAGATATTTTTGGATTTCACGCCATGCAAATCGGCCTGCCGCAAATCCAAGCATTGCGCGCCAATCGCATGCCGAATCAATGGTTAAGCGACACATCGTTATCCCTACAGAATTCCAACAACGCATCCGTTGTTCATGACTTAACCGACTTACCCTTTGCCTCGCAAAGTTTGGATTTGATTGTGCTATTACACGCGCTGGAATTTACCCCCGAGCCACACCAAGCATTGCGTGAAGTTGAACGTGTGCTCATTCCAGAAGGAAAAATTATCGTATGCGGCTTTAACCCTGCCAGTTTGTGGGGCTTACGCCAGGCTTTGGGACGTTTAACCGGCGCACATTTTTTACCGCAAGATGGTGAATTTATCAGCCTACCACGCCTAAAAGATTGGCTAAAACTACTCAATATGGAAGTCAACCGAGGCCATTTCGGCTGCTACGCCCCGCCCTGCACCACTGAATCATGGATCAATCGATTCGCCTTCATGGAAAAAGCAGGCGACCGATGGTGGCCATATTTTGGCGCCATTTACATGGTGCAAGCGATTAAACGCGTCAAAGGCATGCGTCTGATCGGCCCTAAATGGGGTAAAAAAAGAGCATTACTCTCCAATCGAAATAACGTCCCCGCCACCAATAAAATTCATAAAAAAATCTTATAAAAACATGGACAAAGTAGAGATATTTACCGACGGCGCCTGCAAAGGTAATCCCGGCCCCGGAGGCTGGGGCGTCCGCCTGGTCGCCGGAGAACACAGCAAAGAATTCTTCGGCGGCGAACGTGAAACAACCAACAACCGGATGGAACTAACCGCCGTCATCCAAGCATTAACCGTACTAAAACGCCCCTGTGCCGTCGTCCTGCACACCGACAGCCAATACGTCCTCAAAGGCATCACCGAATGGATAAGCGGCTGGAAAGCACGCGGCTGGAAAACCGCCAGCAAAGCTCCCGTTAAAAACGTTGACCTATGGCAAGCACTCGACGCCGCGCAAGCCAAACACCAAATTCAATGGCAATGGGTAAAAGGACATGCGGGGCACGAAGGAAATGAACGGGCCGATGCGTTGGCTAATTTGGGAGTGGAGTCTGTGTTGTGAGAGACGACATAATTGAAAGCAGGCGCGCCTTGGCTATCTGTCGCCTGCCGCTTTCATACAAAAGCATGATAAAAAAACAGATAGCTACTTAAACCGTTGGACTCCATCGCTTGCAACCTACCTCCGTCAATACAACTCAATTGTTTTATGGAGTAGTCCCATCAGCTCAATCCCTCACAGAAAAATACCGCCGCGGCTCTACACCCAATGTGCGTTTGAACATGGCGGTAAAGGCACTAGCGCTACGGTAACCGAGTTTTTCAGCAATCAGTGCAACTGGTACGCTATTGGCGAGATGTCCAAGCGCTTCTACTAAGCGGGCTTGTTGTTGCCATTGGCGAAAGCTCATTCCGGTTTCGCGCTGAAATTGGCGGGCTAATGTTCGGCTACTCGTGGCTTGTAATTCAGCTATGGTATCGAGCGTTTTGCGACTATCCTGATGGGCTATCAGATCTTCACACAATCGGAGTAAGCGTGGCTCGCTTGGCATGGGTAGGTGCAACGCTGGAATTTTTAGCACACGCAACTCCGTCAATGCCAACGCAGCAATCTGGCCGCCACGACCGTTCATGTCGTATTCCAACGGCTCTTCAAGTAACGCCAATATCAGTGCGCGTAGCAATGGACTGACCTCAAGCAAACGGCAGGTGTCGGGCAAATCAGGCGCCGCATCTTCACGAATGTATAGCGTCCGCATTTCGACCCTGCCAAGCATGATGACGCGGTGAATAGTATTGGCTGGAATCCACACGCCGCGCACGGGTGGCACAACCCAGCAGCCCAGCTCAGTTTCGATACGCATGATGCCGCTGGCCGCATAAATAAGCTGCGCACGCGGATGGCTGTGGGCCGGTGTCCCGCCTCTGCTGTAATTACGTGCTTTGGCGGTGACAGGGTGAGGCAAAGTTTGATACTGATCGTCATGCGGCGCGAAGTCAGTACTCATAGATGTCAGATTCACGATACTTTATGTCAGGACGTACTGGGATTTGGCATTCTAAACTAATGCTTATTGACCAGAAGACGACCAACATGAAAACGAATCTAGCAGCAGCAACGTCAGCAAGAAATGGCAAATTGGCCACGCCAATCGAGTCACACAAATCAGGTATCGGGAATACCACCATTTATCCGGTGATTGCAGCGATCAGTTTTTCACACTTGTTAAACGACATGATGCAATCGGTACTACTGGCGATTTATCCCATGTTAAAGCACGGTCTCAGCCTTTCTTTTAGCCAAATCGGGCTGATCACGCTGGCTTATCAAATCACGGCCTCCTTGTTGCAACCCGTAATCGGGCTTTATACCGACCATAAACCCAAACCCTACTCACTGCCCATCGGCATGGGTTTCACGCTGGTTGGTTTGCTCTTACTGTCGCAAGCGGGCAGCTTTGGTGCAGTGCTGTGTGCCGCCATGACGATCGGTATCGGCTCTTCCATTTTTCATCCAGAATCTTCACGTATCGCACGCATGGCGGCTGGCAAACAACCGGGTCTGGCGCAGTCCGTGTTTCAGATCGGCGGCAATCTGGGTTCGGCAATTGGCCCGCTGCTGGCCGCATTAATCATCGTACCCAGAGGACAAAACAGCGCCGCCTGGTTCTCGCTATTTGCGCTGATTGGCGTGGTAATACTCACTATGGTTGGAAAATGGTCTAGCCAACACGCCGCCAATTTTCATAAACGGATGAAGGCGCAAGCTGACAATGGTTTAAGCAAGCGCCAAATCGGCTGGTCGCTGGCTATCCTCGGCATGCTCATGTTTTCCAAATTTTTTTACATGGCGAGTTTAAGTAGTTATTACACCTTCTACCTGATGGACAAATTCCACCTGCCATTAGCCAGCGCGCAGATGTATTTGGTCGCCTTCCTATTTGCCGTCGCCGCAGGTACCGTGCTCGGTGGGCCGATTGGCGACCGCATCGGACGTAAACGCGTGATCTGGGCATCCATTCTTGGCGTTGCGCCATTCACCCTACTACTGCCACATGTTGGACTGCATTTGACAGCCATACTCTCCGTGATCATTGGACTCATCCTAGCATCGGCTTTTTCCGCCATCCTGGTCTTCGCCCAAGAACTCGTCCCCGGCAAAGTCGGCACCATCTCTGGCATATTCTTCGGCCTAGCCTTCGGGATGGGCGGCATCGGTGCTGCACTACTCGGACGACTTGCCGATGCGACAAGTATCCAAACGGTGTACCAAGTTTGCGCTTACTTGCCTCTGATTGGATTATTGACGGTTTTTTTACCTTCGATTAAGAAGGGGTAACGGCGAATTTTTTGGTTTCCACGCAGTAACGTGGGAATGCGTACTAATAGAAGATAGTCCAGCGGGACACGGCTTTATGAGCACCTTATGCAGCAAATGGGAAGTAGTCACACAATCTAAACAATTTACACAATCTGTACAAAAATATGGTGTGCGATGACTTCTAAAGGGGGTTGATCAATTCAAGCTCTATTTATTTATGAGAGGACAAATCAAAAACCAAGATCACTCAATCCAGGATGATCATCCGGTCGCCGACCCAATGGCCAGTGGTAGCGCCTATCAACCTCATTGATGGCCACATCGTTGATACTAGCGTGGCGGATTAGCATTAAACCGTCAGCGTCAAACTCCCAGTTTTCATTGCCATAGCTCCTAAACCATTGACCTTCCGCGTCATGCCACTCGTAGGCAAAACGTACTGCGATCCGGTGATCGTTATAAGCCCAGATTTCCTTGATCAGCCGATAGCTCAGTTCTCTCTGCCATTTGCGCGCCAGAAATGCCTCAATCTCGGCGCGGCCGTTCACAAACTCACTACGGTTACGCCAACGACTGTCTTGGGTGTAGGCCAATGCGACACGAGTTGGATCACGACTATTCCAACCGTCTTCAGCAGCACGAACCTTTTGAATTGCGGTCTCAAACGTAAATGGTGGCAAAGGTGGGCGGCTCATTCTTCAATCTCCTTAATTTTAATTAGACATCGTGCAAAAAAAAAGCGGCGCTCTCACGCCGCCCTAAGACAAAACACGAAGCTTACGAGGCAATAGTCGAAGTCGATTCACGTGCCGTCACCACAGGAAAGTCGATCTCAGTGTGGAATACGTTGTTGAAATAATTAGTCCAGCTGTTCAGTGCAACGTGTTGTACGATTTCTATGATTTGTGCATCGGTATATCCGGCGGCTTGCACAGCAGCAAAGTCTGCATCCGAAACGTGGCCACGCAAGGTTGTTACCTTGGCAGCAAAACGCACGGCGGCATCGGCCTTAACGTCGTTGGAGGTACCACTGCGATTAGCAGCGATTTCAGCGTCGTCGAGCTTGGCCAGATTTTTGCTAAGGTAAGTGTGGGCTGACAAACAATAATTGCAGCGATTAACCTCCGCGACAGCCAAAGCAATGCGTTCACGTGTTTGTGCAGGCAATACCCCTTTACTCAACGCACCAGATAGACCCAAGTAGCCTTCCAATGCGGCAGGATTGACTCCCACTAGGCGGAACAAATTAGGCGCGAAGCCCAGTTGTTGTTTGACAGCCTCAAGCAAACCTTGTGACGCTGCGGGAGAAGCTTCAATGGTGGCAGGTGTGGTGATGCGGGACATAGCAAACTCCAATCAAAAAATAATATAAAAACGGTTAATAAAGGTTTGTAAATCGCAGTGAACTCGGCTTGCAGTGCACTGTGAAGAATTGTAGATACATCCACAAAATACAACTAGATGGCAAAATTGAACTTCTTATTTCCATTTTATGGAATAATAAAATTCCATCATTGGTAAACAACAAGTAGAAATATCCTATGGACCGCTTTGAAGCAATGACCGTTTTTCAAACCGTCGCCGACACTGGTAGCCTTTCAGCAGCCGGCCGCAAACTAGGCATGCCCCTGCCTACCGTGAGCCGAAAAATTAGTGAACTAGAACAACACCTCAAAGCCAAGCTGATCACTCGCACCACGCGCAAGCTGGTGTTGACCGATACCGGCATCGAGTTTCTAGCGGCCAGCCGACGATTGATCGAAAGCATGCAGGAAGCTGAGCGTACAGCCAGGGGTGAATACAACGAGCCACGCGGCGACTTAGTGATCGCAGCACCCATTGCTTTCGGGCGGTTACACGTGTTGCCCGTGTTGTGCGAATTTTTACAGGCCTACCCGAAAGTCAATGTTCGCCTCAGCCTGGGGGACTTCATGGTAAACCTCGTCGAAGACCATGTGGATTTGGCCCTGCGCATCGGCACATTGTCTAACAGCAGCATGGTTGCAAAGGCATTGGGAGAGGTACGGCGGGTGGTTTGCGCCAGTACCCACTACTTAGCACAGCGTGGAACACCCCAGCACCCCAATGACCTGGTGCATCACCAATGTATTGGTTTTAATGTGTTTGATGCCGGTTACAGCTGGCGCTTTGCGATGGATGGCAAAGAACAAATGGTGCCAATCCGACCACGCCTTATTGTCAGCAGCGCAGAAGCCGCTGTGGACGCCGCATCTGCAGGAACGGGGGTAGCCAGCGTCCTTTCGTATCAGGCCGAAACAGCCTTACGCAACAACTCAGTTAGCCTTCTTCTCCGAACATTTGAATCACCCCCGCTGCCGGTGAATTTTTTATATTTGGGTCAAGAGCGTTTGCCGCTGAAAGTGCGTGCATGGCTGGATTTTGCGTCACCGCGCTTGCGGGAGCGGCTGGAAGCTGTCGAAAGCACTTTACAGACAAGAACATCGCCGTAGTTCTTGGCTTGACGATAAACGTTCGGCATGAAGAAACGTGCGAACTGCTCTTCAACTGAATTAGGGGCAGTCCAATCAGCAACCCCAGCACCCCATCCGATTTCGCATTATCATCTTGTCTGTTCTCCTCGCCCGTTTTTCACCCCGCACTAATATGACCACCCCCACACTCGCACCTGCTTCACGTCGCCCTCTTTTGTTAGGTTTATCATTTGCCATCATCGGAGCCATTCTTTTTTCTGCTAAAGCTATCGTCGCCAAGCTGATTTATCGTTATCACGTCGATGCAGTCACACTACTGGCTTTTCGCATGATGTTCTCTTTCCCACTTTTTGCCGTCGTTGCAATATGGAAAGCACGGACAGAACCCGCGCTACATAAAGGCGATTACATACGCATCGCTTGTTTGGGATTGACTGGATATTATTTATCTAGCCTTCTGGATTTTATGGGCTTGCAATATATTTCTGCCGGACTAGAACGCCTGATTCTGTTTTTGACACCGTCTTTCGTATTATTAATGTCGGTCTTCTACGTCAAAAAGAAAATCACCGCACTGGAATGGATAGCGTTGGTCATTTCCTACCTCGGCACCGTGTTGGTTTTTTTACATGACGTTAAAACTGGGGGTAACAATGTCGTGCTAGGCAGTACACTCGTGCTGGGGGCCGCCATTTCATATGCGATTTATCTGATCCTATCCGGTGAATTGGTCCAACGCATCGGCGCATTACGCTTGGTTGCCTATGCCATGTGTGTATCCAGCGTGGCCTGCGTAGCGCAATTTTTCTTCTTACGCCCTGCTTCCATGTTGGTACAGCCACATGCTGTCTACGGACTTTCCATCTTCAATGCTGTATTTTGTACCGTCATGCCCGTCTTTCTCACCATGATCGCCGTTGCTAGAATCGGAGCAGCCACTGCCTCGCAAGCTGGCATGATAGGGCCCGTATCAACACTGTTTATGGGTGCTATCATTCTCCAAGAGCCCATCACCACCATTCAATTAATGGGCACAGTGCTAGTATTGGCAGGGATTTATTTGTTATCTAAAAAGAAAAACACCATTTAATTTGCATCTCTAATTCTGCATTCAATACACTCCATGGATAACATCAGTCACTCAGTCGTTGGCTTGGCCGCGGGCGAACTGCTGCATCGCAGCTTAAAACAAGAACCCGACAATCATCAGCAACAAACTCGTCGACGTTTATTCCTCGTTTCCTGTTGGGCGGCTAGTAATTTTCCTGATCTCGATTTATTTCTCACACGCCTTCTCCCTTCTCCGCTCGGCTATCTACTGCATCATCGCGGTCATACACACACTTTGCTGTACGCCATTCCGCAAGCTATTTTGCTCACTCTCATGATTTGCCTGTTTTGGCCTGCGGCGCGGAATTTATTAAGACACAGCACCAGAGCGCGTATTGGCTTTGCCATCAGCATAGGACTAGGATTCTTATTCCATTTATCCATGGATTATTTGAATTCTTATGGAGTTCATCCTTTCCACCCATTTGATTCAGCTTGGTTATATGGCGACATGGTGTTTATTGTCGAGCCTGTGTTTTGGATCATGTTCGGTGTGCCGATAATCATGATGTTGCAAAATCCAAAGCTGAAAATCCTTTTGATGAGTTTACTAATCGGCATCCCCGTATTTTTCACGATCAAAGGTTTTTTACTGTGGCAATCAATGGCTGTATTGCTATTGTTGGCGATTTTTGTCGCCATGCTGCAACGGCAAGCGGATAAGACAAGCAATAATCAAAGCAAAAAAGCTCTAATCGCTGCCTTCGCTATCAGCCTTGCTTTTATTGGCATACAAAATTCAGCATCCAAATATGGAAAAACCCTAGTCAGCTATGATTTATTGCAAAAAGACCCAGCCAATCGACTGCTGGATATTGCGATGTCCCCCTTCCCGACCAATCCTCTATGCTGGAATTTTATTTCGGTAGAAAGCAAGGAAAAAGCTGGAACTTACCATTTAAGAGAAGGCATTGTCAGCCTAACACCAAGCGTCTTACCTATCGCCGCATGCCCGGCCAGCCTGGCTAAATTGCCACCACAAGTGACTACAAAATCCGATATTGCTTTTATCACAGAATACCAAGGTGACTTGGATAAATTACGCACGCTCAGCAATCAACATTGCGACTTTCAAGCCTGGCTACGCTTCGCGCGCGCGCCGTTGCTGAAACAAGACACGGCGGTTGATTTGAGATTTGGATCAGTCCCCACAGGAAACTTCACTACGCTACCTTTAAATAAAAGCGACTCGACAGAACAATCTTGTTCGCGCTTTATTCCTGCGTGGGATTTTCCACGTTCGGATTTGATCACGCCAACCATCCCATCTGTTTTAAACATCAAAAAATAACTATATTCGGAGAAATACAATGCTAGGAATCAGTACAAGAAGCAATAGTCCAATCATTAATATCAAAGGAGAAAGTGTTTTTCCTAATAACAACACCTCCAACAAGCCCGAACACATTCATAGAAATAACCTGCAACGCTTAAAAGAGCTGGGTATGTCACCTGTTACCCTTACCAAAACCAAGTTTGATATTTCTGATGAGTGCGCAAATCAAATTATCTGTGAATTACGCGATATGTTTTACAGCACGCAGGATGAATCATTAAAAAACACATTAATTGACGAACTTCAAAAATACAAAAAAGAATTAGAAACAATAGAAGATATTCCCAACTATCCCAATAGCATAGATATCAAAATAGAACTAAGTTTGTTAATACAAAAATAGAGGCTCGATCTTTACCATAGCGAAAGTAGCTTACGAAATTGCTGAACTAGTACAGCTAAACGCAATATTAAAAACCGTCCCTCAGTTGCTAGCATGGCTGGACACACAAACAATCATTCAGCTCGTTTCTGAGTATTAGCATCGAAGCCGCCACCGTTTAGCATCCAGAACCCACCAGCGATTCGCATGCGAAACCACCACTTGATGGCCTGGTGATTAGCGTGTGCTGTGCGGTCACTAGCAGTGGCGTGGCCATTGATGGCGGCAAGGGGGCGACGTAATACCCCAAGGGCCTGAGTAATACAGCTTTCTTAATGGCGCATCTTGCAATGACAATGGCGCACATTGCATGATACGGGATGCCGTTCGGCGTTAGACTGTGTTCAAGCGCTGGCAAAACAGCGCGCTTGAATGGAGGACTCAGACCGATGACACGCAACCAAACCTTTTCCATGAATATTGGCTGGAAGGCACTGCTCAAGGACCTCGGGTTGCGGGCCGACTATGTTCTGCGTCGCGCAGGAATTCCAGAAGACCTATTCTCCAGGGCAGAACCTGGGCTCGTCACGGCAGACTATTTCCGTTTCTGGTGCGCGCTGGAGGCGGAGGCCCGCGACCCCATGTTTTCCTTGCGCATCGTCGAGACCGTCTCGGTCGAGTCGTTCGACCCTCCCCTGTTCGCGGCCCTTTGCAGCGCAAACCTGATGCAGGCAGTGCAGCGCCTAGCCAAATACAAACAGCTTTTAGCCCCGATGAGCTTAGAGGTCGAGGTGGGCAACTCGGGCGAACTGACCGTGTCGCCGAGCTGGCTGGCTTTACCGACAGAAGTTCCGCTTTCGCTGCAGGTGGCTGAGATTGCATTTTTCGTGAAGCTCGCTCGGCTCGCGACTCGCGAGCCAGTCAAGGCGCTGCGGGTAGCGCTTCCGGAACTCCCACCCAGCGTCTACGCACGGCGTTACGAGAACTTCTTTGGCACACCCATGCAACTCGGGGCATCGCCCAGCATCACGTTTGCCGCCACGGACGTATTGCGCCCATTTCTCACCGTCAACGAAGGCATGTGGCGGGTGTTCGAGCCCGACCTGCGCCGCCGGCTCAGCGAACTGGATGCTACCGCCACGACAGCCGAACGCGTGCGTGCAGTTCTGCTGGAGCTGCTGCCTAGCAATGCCGCCACTATCGAGAAGGCTGCCGAACGCCTGGGGCTGAACAAGCGCACGCTGCAACGCCGCCTTGAGGATGAGGGGGAGAATTTCCGCACCCTGGTCAATGCCACGCGAGAAAGCCTGGCACGCCATTACCTGAGCAACACCACCATGTCCGGTGGTGAGATCGCCTTCCTGCTGGGCTTCGAAGACCCCAATTCCTTTTATCGAGCATTCCAAGACTGGACCGGACAGACGCCCGACAGTGCCCGCCATGCCATCTATTTAAATTGAGGAGATCGGTAATGGAAACAAACGCCAAAGGACGCACAGTGCTACTCGCGGGTGCGACGGGGCTGGTGGGTGGCCTGATGCTGCAGGCTTTGCTAGCTGACCGAACAGTGTCGGAGGTGCATACCTTGAGCCGTCGACCACTGAATGCACGCCATGCGAAGCTTGAAGTTCATGTCGTGAATTTCACCGACTTACCCGAACTGCCTCAGGTCGATGAGGTGTACCTGGCTCTTGGTACCACGATCAAAGTCGCGGGCAGCCAGGAGGCCTTTCGCGCCGTCGATCTGAAGGCCAACTTGGCGGTGGCTCGGGCCGCTTTTGAGGCAGGAGCGCGACGCATAGGGCTGGTCAGTGCGGCGGCCGCCAATGCGAAATCGTCCATGTTCTACAACCGCGTCAAGGGCGAACTGGAGGATGCGCTTAAAGCGATGAATCTGACGGCCCTGGTGATCGCCCAGCCCTCCTTGCTACTGGACTACAGGGATGGACTAGGGCAGCCGACGCGCATCGGCGAGATCATTTCGATCCCGATCGCAAGGCTGCTCGCTCCCGTCCTTCCTGGCGCCTACCGGCCGGTGCACGCGCGCGCTGTGGCGCTGTCTTTGGTCAAGACCGTCCCGAATGCAGATGGCGTGGTTGTGCTGGCGTCGGATGCCCTCGGCAAGATCGGCCGTGAGGTCTAAGCGGCTCATCTGGCCGCTGACGCGGGCGCTTCACCGCTTGCCTCCAATGCTGCTCGTAGTGAGCCTATTAGGGGCCTGTGCGGGGACGCCCGAACGCAGCGGGGCCTTCGCTGGCGCGTGGCTGGTGGGTGGCGCCTTATCAGGACAGCAAATAGTTCCAGCCTCCGAACGACAGGCAGCGTCGGCCCGCGTTGCCATCGTGCTCGGCGGCGGCGGTCTGCGTGGCTATGCGCATATCGGGGTGTTGCAAGCCCTGGAAGAGGCAGGCATTCATCCTGATCTGGTGGTGGGGAGCTCCATCGGATCCATCATAGGTGCCGCCTACGCCTCTGGCATGTCGCCGAACCAGCTCTGGCAGCAGGCCAACTCGATGCGCGTGACTTCGCTGGCCGACATAAGCCTGCATGGACCGGGCTTCGTCAAAGGCGAGGCAATGGCGCGCTGGGCCAATACCCTGGTCGGCCACCAGCCGATCGAACGGTTCCCCGTGCGCTTCGCGGCCGTGGCCACGGACATCGACCGGGCCTTGCCTTACGTGATTACCCGAGGCGATGCTGGCGAGGCGCTGCGAGCGTCGGCGGCGATTCCAGGTGTTTTCTTGCCAGTGGAGAGTTCCGGCCGTATGCTCGTCGATGGCGGCGTCGCTTCGCTGGTGCCGGTCAACGCCCCCCGCGCTTTGGGGGCGGAAGTGGTGATCGCCGTGGACATCTACTGCCATGGTCCGCAGTACCCATCGAGTTCTATGGTCTCAATGTGGTTGAGGGTGTCGCAGGCGCAGAGCTGTCTGCTGTCCCGACCCGAAGCGGACTCGGCCGATGTGTTGATCGCCCTCGCCATCACTCCGGCTGGTATTGGAGACGTCGCCGGCCGCGAAGTTGCCAGGCGTCAGGGCTACGAGGCGACGGTCGCTGCGTTGCCGACATTGAGGGCTGCCTTGCAACGCCGTGGCGTCGTCATGGAAACACTGAATCGAAAAGCAACCTTCAGGCAGGTTTCATCCAAGACGCCTTGATGATCGAACCGACTGGCGTCGATCGCTGTCTTACTGGCGCGACTGGCAGGTACGCGGCCTCTCCCTCGCCTATATGCTCGTAGCGTCATCACTACACCGAGGTTTCCCATGAATATCAAGCACGCTTCACTCCCCGTAACCATGCTCGCTCTGCTCCTGACCCAGTCGTCCTTCGCACAAGACGGCTGGTCGCTTGCGAAGGAGGCCGATGGCATCAAGGTCTACGTGCGTAACGTACCGGGCTCGCCGCTGCGCGAGTTCAGGGGCGAGGTTCAGCTCAAAGCGGGCCCAGATGCCGTCGTTCAAGTCCTGCGCGACGCCGATACTTTTCGTAAATGGATGCCTGACGTCGCTTTTTCAGAACTGCTCAAGGCCAGTGACACTGAACAATTCCACTATCTGGAAAACAAGGCGCCCTGGCCGGTCTCCAATCGCGATGGCGTCTACCACTTCACCTACTCGCGGGGCGGCGATGGTACTGTCACTGTCCGGGTGGAGGCTCTCCCCCACTACATGCCGCTACGCGAGGGAAAGGTGCGTATTCCAGAAGCCGAAGGGCAGTGGAAGCTGGTGCCGAACGCTGACGGCGTGAACATCACCTATCAAATGCACGCCAAACTGGTTGGCCAACCAGACGGTTGTAGATACGCCCTATGGAACGCTCAAGGCCTTGCGTGGCTATCTGCAGGATGGTCGCTGACGCCAGCAACTGAGTGGTTGGCGCAGTTTGCGGGGCGGATGGCGCGCATCGCTAGAGCGATGACGCCTTCCACCGCATACAGTGGATAGCACAAAAGGCGCACCACTTCATGGTCGCCAAACACCTCAACCACTCAAATCAAGGATCTTTGCTATGAACACTAAAGTTGTTCTTGTGACAGGCGCGTCTTCCGGCATCGGCGAAGCCACTGCCCTCAAGCTCAAAGCCCTCGGCTATACCGTGTACGCCGCAGCGCGTCGCGTGGACCGCATGCGTCCGCTGGCCATTGCCGGTGTCCAAGTGCTGGCGATGGACGTAACGGATGACGCCTCGATGCAAGCGGGCATCCGTGAAATCATCGCCAAGTCGGGCCGCATCGATGTCTTGGTCAACAACGCTGGATATGGCTCCTACGGTGCAGTAGAGGATGTTTCCCTCGACGAAGCCCGCGTCCAGTTCGACGTGAACGTCTTCGGTGCCGTGCGCCTGACGCAGCTGGTGCTGCCGCACATGCGTACGCAACGCTTAGGCACCATCGTCAACATCACTTCAATGGGCGGCAAGATCCATACGCCGCTCGGCGCCTGGTACCACGGGACCAAGTTCGCGCTGGAGGCGATCAGCGACTGTCTGCGCATGGAGGTGCAACCCTTCGGGATCGATGTGGTGGTGATCGAGCCCGGCGGCATCAAGACCGAATGGGGCGGCATCGCAGCCGATAAGCTGCGGGAGACCTCGGGCCACGGCCAATATGCGATACAGGCGAATGCGATGGCTGAATCCATGGTAGGCGAGGCCAGCGTCAAGCGCCAGTCGCCGCCGCAATTGATCGCCGACACTATCGCGAAGGCGATCACCGCCCGCCGCCCGAAGACGCGCTATGCCGTTGGCTTCGGTGCCAAGCCGATGATCTTCATGCGCGGCCTGCTGTCTGATCGCGCCTTCGACGGCCTGATGCGTGCGGCGACTGGCATCTCGAAGGCGCTGAAAGCCGAGAAAGCATGATCGGCTGGAATGGCGATCAATCCATGACAGGACCAATTCATATCGCGCCCCGCAGATTCCGAGCCAAAAAGTTCGAGCAATTTCTATAGCTTCGACCGCTTAACACGCGGTTTATCCGTGAGAGCCGCGGCGCAGGCTCGGTGCATCACATCGTCGCTTGAGCCCGGCTCTTTTGCGCTAAGCTAGGCGAACCAGTACACATCAAAAGCCATGCACCCTCAGGTCAGGCATCGGTGTGAGCGGTTAGTAGTGAATTATGAGAACGGGTGGCGGTCTACTGGCTGGGCGCAAACGTGAGCAAGTAGACCGCCACTTTGCTCTAAACCGCCACCCAATGAGCCGTATGGAAACGCTGGACAGGCCGCCTGATCGCACACAATGTCGACATCTGGATGGCTGAACATTGCTCACTTTTTAGGCTTAGGGGCCTTTGGCTTTTGCGCCGCCACTCCGTATTTGGCGCGCAGCGATTCCCCCGACAGCTTCAAACTATATGAGAGGGAAATGACGCGATCCATCAAGGCATCAGCGACGGCCTTGACGTCCATCAGGTCATGCCACAACTCCATTGGCGTCTGACTGGTGATGATAAGGGACTTGCTGCCCAGGCGACTTTCGACCAGTTCCAGGTGTGCGATTCACAGACATCATTTCAACTAAAATGGTGTCATGAACGACGATATCCGAAAGCGGCTACGATGGGTTCAGTTGTATGAGGAACTCGGTAACGCAGGACGACGCTTGTACGAAATTTCGCTATCGACCACGACCATCCATAAAGTCCTGGAACGCATCGGCAAGCCAATCCTGAACCACAAACGCGCTTACAGAAAGCAGATCACAAGGTACAGCCGGCCAATACCCGGCGATCGCGTGCAGATGGACGTTTGTAAGATTGCGCCAAGCATTTATCAGTACACGGCCATCGACGACTGCACGCGCTTCAAGGTGCTACGTCTCTATCGCCGCAGAACGGCGAGCAACACAATGGATTTTTTCGATGCCGTGATCGAAGAAATTCCGTTTCCGATCCAGCGAATTCAAACAGATCGGGGGCGCGAATTCTTCGCCACAAAATTTCAAAAACGGCTACTGGAATGGGGGATTAAATTTCGCCCCATCAAACCGGCATCTCCTCACCTAAACGGCAAGGTAGAGCGATCCCAGAGGACCGATCTCGACGAGTTCTATTCCAACGTCGATATCAAAGACCCACAGCTTCCCGACTTGCTTGCGCAATGGCAGCACTACTACAACTGGGACAGGCCGCATAGTTCTCTTGATGGCAAAACGCCAGTCGAGCGCCTTACCGAGCTTGCTGACAAGACGCCTTTATGGGAAGAAGTCAGCGCTAAGTTCGACTTGTCAAAAGAGCGTGTTCAGGAACAGAACTACCGGGTCGAACTAGCACTGCGAAAATTGAAACGATGTCTGTGAATCGCACA
>JAGKXA010000174.1 GCA_021151615.1 Cellvibrionaceae bacterium
TATTTAAATCATAAAATTTTTGCTTCTAATAAAAATAAAAGGCAAGTCTGAGGTTATATCTGGCCTGTCTCCTGTGCCTTCCGGCTGTGCCATTGCTGGCTGGCTTATCGAGTTATCACGAATTATCGAAGTATTAATGAGTCCGGAGGTACAACCTCCATAAGCGGCTGCTGTTGTTTGCTCAAAGAATGCAGCTGCGACACGAATTTGTGCGGTTACTGGTGGTGCCAGCCAGTGAAGGGAGAGGGTAGGCCTGCTGGTAACCGTGCAAATCTCGCTATACGCAAGACCACTACGCATTCTAATAACGAACTCACAAGCAACGAGAAGTCACTATGCAACTCAAAAAAATTGCCTTGGGCATGCTCTTGGGCGCCACCATTATTAGCCCCTTAGTGTCACTGAACTCCATCGCCCAAACCTCCGAAGCCTATAACTGGGATAGTCTCGCCATTGGCGGTGGCGGCTTTGTGTCGGCGTTGATTCCCAGCAAAACCGAGCAGGGTGTTGTTTACGCCCGTACCGACGTGGGCGGTGCTTATCGTTGGGATAAAACCAACAGCCGCTGGGTATCCATGCTCGACTGGGTCTCTGAAGATCAAACCGGTTTGCTCGGCGTTGAGTCAATCGCGGTAGACCCTAAAGATGCGGCCAAAGTCTACCTGTTCGCGGGTATCAGCTATTTCAACAATGGCAACAGCGCCATTTTGCGCTCTACGGATTACGGTAAAACCTTCACTCTGATTAACGTGAGCAACCAGTTCAAAGCCCATGGCAATGGCATGGGCCGCCAAAATGGCGAGCGCTTGCAGGTAGATCCAGGCTCCAGCAATGTCTTGTATGTAGGAACCCGCTTTAACGGCCTGTTCAGGAGTAATGATTCCGGCTCCAGTTGGACGCGCTTGTCGGGCCTCAATGTCACTACCACTCCCAATGAAAACGGCATCAGCTTTGTGGCACCGGACCCGCTTAGCGTATCCGGCGGAACTGCGCAGCGTTTGATTGTCGGTGTTTCCCGCTTCGGTTCTGTAGGCGCGAACCTCTATCGCAGTAATGATGGCGGTTCGACCTTTACCGCCATTGCCGGTGCGCCAACGGCTTATATGCCACAGCGCGCGATTTTTGCGGGTGATGGTAATGTCTACATCACCTATGGCAATGGTGCCGGCCCCCATGGTCATTGGGCGCAACCTGAGCCTATGGATGCCGGCCAAATCTGGAAATACAACGTCAGCAGTGGCGCTTGGACTAACGTAACCCCGAGCGGTTATACCCGCGCCTTTGGTGGTATCAGCGTAGACCCAAATAACCCCCAGCGTCTGTTGGCGACTACCATGAACACCTACATGCAACAGGGCGATGCCTGGGGCGATCGGATCTTTATCTCCACCAACGGTGGCAGCAGTTGGACGGATGTGATCCAGCGCGGTTTTGCGCGTGATGCCCAGGGCATTACCTGGATCAACGGCCACGCCATTCACTGGGCCGGCTCCATTGAGTTCGATCCCTTCGATACCAATGCTGCCTGGGTTACCTCTGGCAACGGCATTTTCAAAACCGCCAACATCGATGCAACTCCTGCCACCTGGGCATTCAACGTGAAGGGTTTGGAAGAAACGGTACCGCTGAATATCGTTAGCGTACCTGGTGGCCCCCTCCTCACTGTGATTGGCGACTATGACGGTTTCCGCCATACAGACCCCACCCAATACGCGCCCATCCATACACCGCGTATGGGTACGACGACTGGCCTGGCTGGTGCGTCTGCTGCAACCAACATTGTCGCTCGCGCCGGTGGAGGCGATAGCCCGGCGATTTACACCTCTACCGATACCGGGGTGACCTGGACCAAAGCAGCGAGCATGAATGGCAAAAATGGCCAGCTCGCGCTCTCGGCCAACGGCGGGGTATTGCTGCACAGTCCGCAAGATTCCACCACGACTTACCGCTCCACCAACCTTGGCTCAAGCTGGACGGCGGTAACCGGTTTAAGCGTAAACAATGCGCGCCCGGTAGCGGATTCGGTTAACAGCAACAAGTTCTATGCCTATAACAACGGCACCATGATGGTGAGCACCAATGGTGGCCTATCCTTTGCGGCGGCTGGCTCTTTGGCTTCCGGTGGTTCCAGCCTGATCCGTGTAGCGCCGGGAATTGAAGGGGATATCTGGGTTGCACTCTATGGCGGCGGCCTGGCGCGTTCCACCAACTCGGGTTCATCCTTTTCCACGATTAGCGGTGTTAGCTACGCAGGGGCGGTGGGTTTTGGTAAAGCGGCGAGCGGTGCAGCTTATCCAACGGTTTACATCTGGGGTACGGTAAATGGTGTGCGCGGTGTGTATCGCTCTACCAATGCGGGCAGCAGCTGGGTGCGCATCAATAATGACAATCAGGAATTTGGTGGCCCGGCGAATGGCCAGTTTGTGATTGGCGATATGAACACCTATGGCCTGGTGTATATGAGTACTGCTGGCCGAGGCGTTGCCTACGGCAAACCGTCCGGTGTGGTTACTTCATCCAGCGTTGCAAGCAGCGTTATTGCGATCAGTTCCAGTCGCTCTTCCAGCTCGGCAGTGGTAATCAGCTCCAGCCGTTCCTCGAGTTCAGCTACAGTGATCAGTTCAAGTCGCTCGTCCAGTTCTGTTGCTCAAACCAGTAGCGTTATCAGTTCGAGTCGTTCGTCTTCCAGTTCCAGTATTGCGTCCAGTCGCTCATCCAGCTCGGTTACAAGTTCAGCGGCGAGTAGTAGTGCGACCACTGCGAATTGTACTTATGTGGTAAGTAATCAATGGGGTACAGGTTTTACGGCGGCGATTCGCATTAAAAATAATCGCACTACCGCGATTAATGGTTGGAGCGTGAATTGGCGTTACAGCGATGGCAGTGCCGTAACGGGCGGCTGGAATGCAACTATCACCGGTTCAAATCCCTACAACGCAGTGAATGTTGGTTACAACGGTACAATTCAACCTGGCCAAACCGTTGAATTCGGTTTCCAGGGCACCAAGCCTTCCAATGTAAATGCCGCTATACCGGCAGTGACTGGTACTGTGTGTAATTGACAATTTCGTGCTTCTTTATGTGTCTTGGCCCGATCATTGATCGGGCTTTTTTTTGGAGTTCAATAATTTTAGGGTTGCATGAATTGAACCCCTGGGAATTTGTGTGTAGGGACGCAATTTATTGCGCCCATCTATTTCTCTCATTTAGTTAAATGATTCGCAGGAGTAACGAATCGATACATTCGTCACCTTGAGTTTTCATCGGTTTGTCATTACCGTTGTGCTCCAATTAGCAAGTCAGATTCGCATAACAGGATTCAAATAATGGATGCGGCTTTTTTTAAGAGGAGCAGGGTGCGCATGTTGCGACCGTTTGTAGTTAGGTGTGTAACAGTTAACAGTGCAATGTTAATGCTGGGGTTTTGTGGGGCAAATGTCTGTGCCGATGAGTTTCGGCATGAGCTGGAATTTGGCATGGGAGTGGGTGGGCAGCACTTGCCGCATTATCGCGGTTCGGAAGAAACCCACACCAAAATTTTACCTATTCCGGTAATTGAATACCGGGGAAGGATTTTAAAATCTGATCGCGATGGCACGCGCGCGGAATTTTCCGTCGCAGAGCGAATTGAATTTAATATCAGTGCCGATTTAGCCTTGAATGACGGTGCGAAAGACAACCGCTTGCGCGAGGGAATGCCAGAGCTTGAATCTGAATTTCAGTTGGGCCCATCAATTAACATTGATTTAACGGGCCATGGATTTAATCGCGGTTTGATTCTGCGTTTGCCAGTGCGACCTGCATTTGCAATCGGCAGTGATAGCGAATATATCGGTTACGTTGCCAATCCCATGTTGACCTGGATTCAGCCGCGTGTGTTGGATCGCTGGCGTGTGTCGTTTGATCTGGGGGCACTCTATGGTTCAGAAGGCTACCATCAACATTACTACAATGTTGCTCCGCAATACGTAACTGCAGCGCGACCAGAATATTCTGCTGATGATGGGTTTAGCGGTACGTTCACGGAGCTGGGTGTTTCCTCCAAACAGGGTAATCTGGTTTATGGGGTGAGTCTGCGTTACGACAATTTACGCGATGCGGTGTTTTACCCAAGCCCATTAGTCGAAACCGGAGATTACTGGAGCTTTTCCTTTGGTGTGGGTTGGTTATTTAAAACCTGGAATTGGACTGAATAGACAAAATTAATTTCCCAGGCTCCTCGTTGTCAAAGAGCGGGAAGTAACCCTCCCTTTGTAAAAGGGAGGTTGGGAGGGGTTAGAACTATTTCGATTGCTCATTACGCCACTGATAAATTTTTCCCGCCTCAGTGTTTACATCAACCAGATAAGTGTTATCCAGCGAAAACATTGGCAGTTTCTTATCGGTATGTATTAACGGCTGTTTAACCTTTGGTACAGAATAAAATGGATTTTTATTTACCCCGTGTGCATTTATTACACTGAAACCCTTAGCCTTGGGTAAAGGTGCATAGCTGCGTATACGCAAATTACCGCCCAGGCGTGACTGGATTTTCAATTCGCTAATCGCGCCTTTTTCCCAGCGCATATCCACCACAAAGCCACCGCGCATTACCAAACCTTTTACTTCACCATTCGGCCAATCCTGCGGCAGGGCAGGTAATAAATGTATGGCGCCGTCGTGACTTTGGGCAAGCATTTCCACTATGCCTGCGGTAAAACCGAAATTGCCATCAATTTGGAAGGGGGGATGTGCATCAAACAGGTTTGGGTAGGTGCCGCCCTCTTGCGATACCTTGTCCGTGTCCAAAGGCGCGGGCTTTATTTGCTCGCGAATTAGTTTTAATGCGCGGTCGCCATCCAGCATGCGCGCCCAGAAATTAATTTTCCAATTCATCGACCAGCCAGTGGAAGGGTCTCCGCGCTGTTCGAGCGTTACGCGCGCCGCATTAAATAATTCCGGCGTGCGCAGCGGTGAAATCTGGTTGCTGGGGTGCAAGCCATACAAATGGGAAATATGGCGATGTTTATCCTGCGGATTATCCCAATCTTCAATCCATTCTTGTAGCTGGTGATACTGACCGATTTGCATGGGCGGCAATTGGTCGATAATTTTTTTCCAGCGTTTGCTAGCCTGTTGATCTTCATCCAGGATTTTTGCTGCCGCCATGGAGTGAGTAAATAAATCAAACAGGAGTTGGTTATCCATTGTCACCCCTGCTGCAATTTTTTTACCGGTGGCTGCCGGTTCATTTTCCGGTGACATGGATGGAGAAACAATCAACCAGCCGGTGCGCTCATCTTTTATTAAAAAGTCCTCAAAAAATTCGCAGGCGCCTTTCATTATCGGGAATACGCTGCGCAGAAATTCCTTATCGCCGGTGTACAAATATTTTTGCCACAGGTGTTGCACCAGCCAGGCATTGCTGGTTGGCCATGCGCCCCATGACCAATCAATCCCGCCGCTGATTCGCCAAATGTCAGTATTATGGTGCGCCATCCAACCCCGTGCGCCGTACATGTCATGTGCACTTTGTTGGCCGGTCTGCGCGAGCTCGCGAATCAATTGAATAAACGGATCTTCCAGTTCTCCCAGGCCTGTTACCTGCGCCGGCCAGTAATTCATTTCCGCGTTGATATTAATCGTGTATTTACTGTCCCAGGCCGGGTCTTGCCGATAATTCCAAATGCCCTGCAGGTTTGCAGGTTGGGTACCGGGTTGCGATGAGGAAATTAATAAATAGCGGCCAAACTGGAAATATAAATTAATTAATTGCGGGTCTTGGCGTTTGGCAAATTCGCGAATGCGTTTATCGGTTGGCTCCTGTGCAAATTCATTACTCCCCAGATCCAGCGATGCGCGCGCAAAAAAGTTTTTGTAGAAATTGCTGTGCGCCGCCAAGCGATCTGTAAATGCCTTGTCAGTTTCGGTATTGGTTGCGGTAAATTTTTCAACGGCTGTGTTCATTGCCGTTTTTGCGCGGGCGAGGGCGTTGGCACTAATATCCTGGTAATTCACAAAGTTGGTTGCCATGGATACCAAAATTATAGCGCTGGAAGCATTGGTTATTTCCAGTTTGCCGCCGTTTGCTTTCAGGGTTCCGTCATGCGTGGCTAGCTTTACTAAACTCGCAAGCTGCACTTGCCCCTTAATGCCTTCGTGATCGCGTGAGTGGCCTTGCATCAATAAACTTGCGTTACTTGCATCGGTGGTAACCGCAAATTGATCGGGATGGGTCAGTGCAAGACTAAAACTCAACGCCTTGGGTTTGTCGGCGCTCAAACGAATCGCAATCACCTGATCCACGAACGAGCTGAAAATTTCGCGCGTATAGGTTACATCGCCCAGTGTGTAGCGAGTGCGCGCAACTGCATTACTAATATCCAATTCGCGATAATAATTTTTCGCATTTTTATGGGTGGGGAAATCAATCAATAAATTGCCCGCTGTCTGGTAAGGCATACCGTTAGCGCCTTGGCTGGTAATGGTTTTTTCCGCCAGGTCAGAGGCCTCGGTGTATTTTCCGCTGCTAATCAACTGACGAATTGTTGGCAGCGACTCAGGTGCCGCCAGGTTCAAATTATTGTGTGGCCCACCCGCCCAAAAAGTATCCTCATTCAGTTGCAAGTTTTCCTGCCCAATCCCACCATGTACCATCGCCCCCAAACGCCCATTACCCAGTGGCAGTGCTTCTTCCCATTGGTTGGCGGGTTGTTCGTACCAAAGCTTGAGCGGTGTTTGATCCGCCAGGGAAATTGAACTGATAAACGAGATACTTATCAGTGTGCACCGGCTTAATGCGCGCAGAATGGAATGCATTATTAAATTCTCTATGTGCTGATTGTTGTTGTGATATTTGAACCGTCAAGTGTAGCGGTTAGCCTGTGATTTGTTGATCTATTAAATGGCCGGGAAGAATAAAAAAATGCAAAGGTGCGCTAGTCTGTTTGATATAGTGAATAGGGTAGTGGGTGTGCCGGATTTGTTTGCCGTGAGGAATTTAAAAATCGGAAGGAGTCTCCTTGGTAGTGGTCTGTAATTCAAATTTTCATGGGTAATGGTGTAGGATCACACCGGACACCGCCTGCTGCCTTGCGCGCGAAAGCAAGGGTTCGCTAAACGAAGTTACAGCCACTCAACTGTTGTATGCAGTAGATCGCGGTGAATTGTGCGGGCCGAGTTTGCGAATCGCACAGATTTTAAGGTCGTGATATGCCCATACCAGAAGATAGGTTAGCGATTGTACGGCTTGCTTCGCGAAGCGCGCCCTACGAGTTTAGTTTTACGGCTGAAATGCTTGATGAATTTATGGCGGGTGGGGTTGATCGGTTTCGGTTCTTTCGTTCTCCTTTATTGCCGCAAAAAATAATCAATACATAACGAGAAAATAAATGATTCCAACCTCCGCTGTGCTGAGAATTGCCCGGCCCACAGATAATCTGAAACAAATAACTCAAATGTACATGGATGGACTGGGTTTCAAATTGTTGGGGAGTTTTGAGGGACATAATGGTTTTGATGGCTCGATTATCGGGCATGATAAGCATAACTATCATCTGGAATTTACTCACCACCAGGGCACGTTTGTAGGTAGAGCGCCAACTCAAGATAATTTGTTGGTGTTTTATTTTTCTGATCCCCACGTATGGTCAGCCTGTTGCGACAAGATGCTCGCGACAGGCTTTGTATGGGTTAAGTCCTACAATGATTACTGGGATCAATTTGGTAAGACGTTTGAAGATATTGATGGCTATCGCGTTGTATTGCAGAATCGTGAATGGTCGGTGTGATAGTTTGTTGGATAAATATCAAGCCTGCACCGGTTATCTTTGTTTGTTAAAGTATTCATTTACAAAAAAATCCTCTTACAAAAACCACCTTATCTACAAGGAAGCTCCATGATTAAAAAATCGATTTTCGTTTGTTCGTTGCTGCTGGCGGCTTCAGTAGCGGTTGCAGCGGGTTCTGCAGAGCAGGATGTTGTTAGTCCCGTGGTGTTGGAGGCGACGCAGGTATTCTCTATTTATTCCAAAGCAAACCAACAGAATTACCGCATTCAGGTGCGCTTGCCCGGTAGCTATACAACCAGGGTGGAGAAAAACTATCCGTTAATTATTAAAGTGGATGGGCAGTGGGATTTTCCGTTGGCGTCCAGTGTTTACAATGGTATTTATTTCGATGGCCAGATGCCGGAAGCAATTGTTATCGGGGTTGATTGGGGTGATGTGACGGGGAACGTGCATGCGATTCGTGCGCGTGATTTGTTGCCGGCGCCAATCGCACAGTTTGAAAATTCAGGGCATGCGAAAAAATTTATTGCGGTATTAGCCGATGAAATTATTCCGGGGCTGAAGCAGCGCCTTCGCTTGAATGGCGAGGCATTTTTGTTGGGTGGCTCCTGGGGCGCAACCTTTACGACTTTTGCGTTGCTGGAGCGGCCCGATGTTTTTAATGGCGCGATTGCTATCGCTGGCGATTACAAAACGGCGCGTGTCACGTTTGATCAACAGTTGAAGTCACTGACTAATTCCAATGCACTGAGCGGAAAACGTCTATACATTGGTGTGGGAGCAGGAGATTCGGTGGCGACTGAGGTGGCTGCTTATGCGGACAAGCTAAAATCCGCTAACTTGAAAGGGCTTCAATTCAAATTTGAACAGCTTGAAGGTTATGGCCATTCAGGCATGAATGTGCCCGGTTATGCCAACGGCTATAAGCACATATTTGATCGCCCACAAGTGACAGTTGCCTCAAAGACACTCGCAAATCTTGTTGGGACCTATGTCGCTGCTGATAAAAAATCACCGGATCTTGTTATTCAACTAGAGTCAAAAAAATTAATTGCCACTATAGGAGAAGATAGGATTCGATTGCTGGCAAAAGCAGAGCATGATTTCTTTCATCCGGACAGGTTTTTTAATGTCACCTTTGAAGGAAATATAGCAAAAGTCGAAACGTTTTTTGGTGAGGCTAGCTACAAACGTGTTGTCAGTAGAAAGTAAAAGTTAGCTCGGCGGTAAAGAGCTGAAACAAAAACGCCCCAAGCGAATACGCGCGGGGCGTTTTTTTATTTTAAATCAAATTCCTTCAAATCAACTTATTGCAGATAACCCACTTTCTTACCAAAGGCGATAATGGTTTCGCCGTAAGAG
>JAGKXA010000445.1 GCA_021151615.1 Cellvibrionaceae bacterium
GATGTGCAAAATATTGACCTGATGAACCTCGCCGGCTTTTGCCGCAATTGCCTGAGTAAATGGTATGTTGCGGCGGCAGCCGATGCCGAAATTCAACTGGATTATGAAGCAGTGCGTACCCGTGTCTATGGTATGCCCTACCCCGAATGGAAAGATAAATACCAGCAGGAAGCCAGCAGCGCACAATTACAATCGTTCCAGCAACAGCAAGAAAAACACTGATCAGCGCGCCAAATCGGCGGGCGTAAACGCCCGCGATGCCAATACCTGCAGCTCACCTCGTTCGACCATTTCCTGCAACAGATTTTCCTGCAAGGGGTTCACGCTGGCGCCGTGACTCAAGCGACTGTCAAAGCCGACCCAACAATCGCGCCCGGCTTTTTTAGCTGCATAGAGTGCGCGATCGGCAATATTTACTACCTGCTCCCAACTGAGTGCTTCAGGGTTGTGCTGGTAGAAGGGATAAATCGCATAGCCCAGGGAGACGGTTTTGTGTATATGAATGCCGTCGCCAATGTCGAATGAATAATTAGCAACCGCTTGTCGAATCCGGTCCGCCATTTCCGCCGCTTCAATGCGCGCGCAAAAACGCGCCACGATTAAAAACTCTTCGCCGCCCCAGCGCACCAGATAATCGGAATCGCGCAGTACATCTTCCAGAGTGCGGCTCAATTGTTCCAGCACCCTGTCGCCCGCACTGTGGCCGTAGGTGTCGTTAACGACTTTGAAGTGATCCACATCCAGCAGTAAAAAAATTAAATCCTTGTCGCGCGGCGGTGGCCAGAAAATTGAATCTTCACTGCGACCGTGATTCGCGTCTTGCCAGTTTTTATATTCGCGATCAACCAACGACAAATCTGCACTGATCGATTTACTCAGGAAGCGACGATTATGCAAACCGGTTAACGGGTCGGACAAACTGGCCTCTTCCAATTTTTTATACGCCTTTTGCAATTCCTGTTGCGCCAACCGCAAACCTTCATTTTTTGCGCGCAACTCTTCAGTGCGCTCAGCCACTTTTTTATCCAGATAGAGCGTCGCGCTGTACAGTTGTAAATGCATTTCCACCCGCGCCAGCAATTCCTCTTTCGCAATCGGCTTGGCTAAATAATCATTCGCACCCGCAGCAAATGCCAGGACCAAGTCGTTGGTTTGTTCACGTGCGGTGAGAAAAATAATCGGTAATTCATAAGTGCGATAACTTTCGCGCAGACGCTTGCAGGTTTCATAGCCGGAGATTTTCGGCATCATAATATCCAGCAACACCAAATCCACATCGCCCAGTTGTTCAACCAGCGCAATGGCTTCCTCGCCACTGGTGGCTTCGGTAACACGATAATTGCGTAGCGCCAAATGATTAAGCAGTACAGTGCGATTTACCGAATCGTCATCCACTACCAGGATGTGCCCCTGATGCGCCTGATTTTCCAGCTCGGGGTTGGTGATGACGCGCGCTGCAATTTGTCCGCTTGCTTCAACACCCATTAGGTGCGGTAAATCCTCAGCCGGCGTTACGGGCAATTCC
>JAGKXA010000446.1 GCA_021151615.1 Cellvibrionaceae bacterium
GCATCCCACTAAAAGTATTGAGCAAGCAGCGGTTCTATCACGTTTGCTTAATGACGTTAATGCGGATCTTCCTGTTCAAATAGCAACTACATTGGATTATTTACTGGACGCAGATTTGGCCGATGCCTATTTGGAAATCTTGCGAATTAGCAAGAAAAGTCAGCTGGTCGCGCGCGTTGATGGTTTGAGAGATGATTCAGCACAAACCCATGTAACCGCAAAAAAAATTGCTGGTAAGTATTATCTGGAAGCAAAAAATTCTCGTTACCTACTCACCTTCAATAGTGATGGTTCAGGTGTAATCAGTGCCGAAACATTACATTCTGAGTTGTGGGGCATTGCGCGAGTCGCTACCAATTTTTCCTGGCAGCGCAAGGATAAAACGATTCTGATTAATATTGCAGACCCACTGAACTATAAAGTCACAAGCATTACTGCGAATGCTGCTAGCGATGAGCTTGCGCATAAATGTGATGATGCAGCCACATCAGGCACTAAGGAAGAGTGTTCGATCCAGCTTAATTCCATTAAATTGGATTTAGTCGATGAATCTGATTTTCGTTATTTTGCGTTGTTGCGAATTAATTTAACTGCAACGAATGACAAAGGTAGCATCATTTATAGTGACGATTTACAACCGCAGACTGCACGTTTAGTTAGCTTGGCTGGAAATGTTGCAGTGAGTGTTGCTGATTTGAGTGGTTTCGAATGGTTCAATGCATACAATTCCTACGCATTTTCTGCAGACGGAAAAGTAAAAATCACCAATTTGCAAAGCCGGGTTGTGAATAACACTAATTGGATTTTGGATGGCAATCGCATTGTCACCAATGGCACAGATCTATGGCTTACTCATTGGGAACCGAGTGGTTATTCGGTAGTGTTCAATGATTCCGGCACTATTTACCGTACGTCACTGGTTAAGCGTGTTCCGGTTTCTATGCAAGAATCTGACTGGGTTGGTCGTTGGACCTCAGTTAGAAGCGATGTGCCTGTATCTGCTTATGATGTACGTTCAGACAAAACCTGGCGCGATGGTTTTGAAAATGGATCGAAGGGCAGTTGGGTACGCACAGATGCGCATACACAAACAGCCGTTTCAAATGGCGTTTGGAGAATGGTTCGGGATTTACTCGCCATTCATAACGGTGTTTATTATTTCAGCGTGTGCCAGGGTATTGAAGCTTCGACTTATATAGGTTGTTACCTATCACAAGATACCCGCGCAGCAAATTTCGATTCGCGCGTGTTCTGGAACACCTGGTCGTATCCGGTATTTAATGAGCAAGGTGGTGGAGTCTTCAATTATTTAAATAATACCGTTATCACCTCGGCCTCCCTGGGCGGGCAATTTAGCGGAAGGCTCTACCCCAAAGTCTCAGCGGCACGCCTATTTAATAAGGCGACCAACACCATCCTCGAAATGACTGGTGCATCGGCTAATGGCATAGAACTGTGTGAGTACGCGCTGAACGACGCTTGTCGTGATAAAGATAAACGGACTTATGAGCGTGGTTTAGAA
>JAGKXA010000175.1 GCA_021151615.1 Cellvibrionaceae bacterium
CGAAGGGTAGCGAGCTGGACAAGCACAGTGGCAGCGATTAAGGTCGCAGCGTTTTGTAGGCGAGTGGAATACTTATGACTGAACGTGTGTATCAACCCGAATCAAAAGCCAGTGAATATTTCCTGGGTGATTGGAAATTATGTGCGCGTACCAATGCGCTGTTGCGCGGAGAAGCCCGGGTTGAGCTGGAAAATCGTTTGGTGTTGTTATTGGTGTTTTTTATCGAGCATCAAGGCGAGGTATTGGGCAAGGAGCGTATCCTTAAAACTATTTGGCAGGGCAAGGTAGTGAATGAGGATAGCCTTGCCGTAGCTATTAGCCATTTACGCAAAGCCCTGGGGGATAACTCCCGTGCTCCCGAGTATATAAAAACGATTCCCGGTGTGGGTTATCAGCTAATTGCTCATGCGGGGATTGCTCCAGCGGCAGAATTAAAACCTGAGCCAGTAGCTGAGCTGCGTGTTGAATCAATGGCTCCCCGATTGTTGGAGCCCCGCGCGGAGAAAAATACTGCGCGTATGTTTTCTGCACTGCTTGCTCTTGCGTTGATCGCAGTCATTGCCGTGATTGTGTATTTGCGTGAGATGTCCCAGCCACAGGTTCAGGTGTCAAGGGTAACTGGGCGCGCAGGTTCAACTCCATTGGATAATGACAATCAGCAACGCTGGCTGCAGGCGCAGCAACACTTGGCCAGTTGGTCGCCAGATGAACTCAAGTCGGCGATTCAAACCTTGCGCGATATTTTGCAACAAGTACCTGGTTATGCCCCTGCCTATGTCGCTATTGCAGAGGCAAAAATAAAATTACTGCAAGAACAGCTCGGGCAAAAAGAACACTGCGCCGAAGTGTTGGGCCTATTAAATAAATCGGTAGAGTTACTAACTAAATCACCGGTGCTGGATGCACAGCAGCAACCGGTATTGGTTACCCGCGGCAATGTATTATTCTGGTGTGCACGGGATTACGCCGCAGCAGCGCAGGATTATCAACTAGCGATACAGCAAAATCCCAACGACGATGTGGCGCCTATGCAATACGCACAATTGCTGTTGGCACAAGGAAAATTTACTGAATCACTGCAGCAAGTAGAAAAAGCCCGCCAATTAAATCCGCTTAATTATTCCGTACCCACCGTGGTGTGGATTTACCAGATGCAAGCGCGTGATGATCTTGCGCTAAGAGAACTGGAGCGAATTAACAGTGCCGAGCCCGGCGATAGATATTTCCATATTTCTGCACAGCGGGTGTATGCACGCCTGGGGCGTGAGCAGGAATCCATGCAGCATTGGTTATGGTTAATGCGCGATTCCGGTTATAGCGAAAGTGATATTCAAGCGGTACAGACGGAATTTACTCAAGGTGGATTAGTGGCGGTAAATCGTTGGTTGCTCGCGCGTAAGGATAGTGTGGATTTAGGGCAATATCTTCCGCCGTTATCCTGGGCGCGCTATGCCCTGGCAGCCGGCGAGTTGGAGCTAGCGATGGATTATCTGGAGCAAGCATTTGCCGCACGCCAATCGCCACTGCTATGGGGCAATGTAGACCCGGCGTATGATCCGGTACGCACTCACCCGCGTTTCCAATCCATTATGCAGCAAATACAGCAGCCGGAATTTCCGTCCCCTTAAGTTTATTAAGCCTTCTTTATATTCCTTCATTATTGTTTTGTGCGAAGTGTTTTTAAGCTCTCTCATGGTAAGCCGGTAAGGATTACTCACATTAATAACCACAGAGGCTTTTTGCTATGAAACATTTAGTGTTATTAGGTTCCATCTTTCTGTTTGGCTGCGGAATATCTGTACCTCATGAGGCAAGTGCATCCCACTCAGCTGGTAATCCATTAAAAAATCTGGATCTGGATTGGCAGTATTCGCTCTTTGCGCCGGTGGCGTCTACACCGGTGGTATCGGGCAATCAATTATTGGTGGCGGCGGAAAACGGTAATCTCTATTCATTCGATTTAAGCACACGTACTTTTGGCTGGCTATATCACACCGAAGCGGGTATTGCCTCCACACCGGCCGTGGCAAATGGAAAAATTTATTTCTTAAGTCGCGATGGTTTTTTCTATGCGCTGGAGCAAGCAACAGGTAAACGCTTGTGGCGCTTTGCTACCGGTGGTGAAAGCCGCTTTGCTGCGGTAGGTGGCTATGGATTGCCTGCGGAAATGGGGCCGGTGCCTGACCCCTGGGATTTTTATTTGTCATCGCCAGTGGTACATAACGGCAAGGTCTATTTTGGCAGCACCGATAAAAATCTCTACGCCCTCAATGCAGCAACCGGTGAGTTAGCCTGGTCATTTACGGCCGATGAAGCGATTCATTCATCGCCGGTAATCAGTAACGGAAAAATATTTTTTGGTACCTGGGGCACCAAGCTCTATGCATTAAATGCAGCAACCGGTGCAGAGTTGTGGCAACGCCAGGGCGGTACTGACCCACAATATTTTGCCATGCAAGGTATAACGGCGGCGCCGGTGGTGGATAACAATAATGTGTATGTAGGTGCGCGCGATGGGTTTGTCTACGCCTGGCGTCAGGGTGATGGGACCCAGCTATGGAAATACGATGCAGCTTACAGCTGGGTATTGGCCAGTGCGGCGGTGGATGAAAAAAATGTTTATATCGCCACCTCTGACACGGGTTTGTTTTTGGCGCTGGATAAACAAACCGGGTTAGAAAAATATCGTGCAGATACGCGTGTGTGGACTTACACCAATCCTCTGCTGGTACAAAATCGTTTTGCATTTGTGGGTACTATGACGGGTGAACTTTACGGGTTTGATAAAACTACCGGCAAGAAGCTCTGGTATTACCAAACCCCGGAAAGTCGCGCGGATATTAACGATATAGTGGATGGAAAAACGGGAAAGTTGCGCAACGAAAAATTATTCGCGCCGGAAATGCAAACGCAAGCGGGGGTGGAGTTGGTAAAAGCGTTGGGCGCGTTTGTAGCTTCACCCATTTGGGTTAACGACCAGTTGATTGCAGTTACCGCGACAGGCGATATTTTATTGTTTGGCACCAATAAAAAGCGTTCTGACTAATTAAGTATTACCTTAATAACCATCACTTTTTTGCATGGCCCATAAATGGGCGGCAACAAGGGCTCGCCAGGGTGAAAACGCGGCGAGCCATTTTTGTGTTTGTAGCTCGGAAATCTTTTCGTCACCGGAAAATTTATTCTGCGCGGTCAGTAATCGCTGCAAATTACGGCGTACCGCTACATCCCCGTGCAGTGAGCCATCCAACCAGCCAAAGCCCCGTAACAATGCGTAATGAATCGTCCAGGGGCCAATGCCGCGCACGGCAATAAGCTGTTTATAAATATCTTCTGCGGCGAGTGGTTGATCTGCCAGATAATCATCCAACCATTGTTGTAACGGTAAAGTTCCTGTTTGAATAAGCTGTGCAAGGTTTAACAAAGTGGTCGCTTTGGTGTGGGAAAAACTGCACTCGCGTAAATCGGTGTGGTTCAGTGCGAGGATTCGCTCCGGGCTCGGGTAACAAATAATACCTGAGGAATGTTTTATACCGGCGCGTTCAATCATTTTCCTGCGTAATGAAATAGCGGCTCCCAGGCTAATTTGTTGCCCGGTAATGGCCCAGCTCAGGGCTTCAAACGGCGAGGCTGATTGGGGGACGCGCAAGCCGGACTGATTCGCGACCAGGTTTTTTAAATCTGTGTTAGTGGATGCAAAGGTTTCAAATTCGGTAGTGGATTGACTGAGCCCCAGCATATGTCGGGCAAGCTTCCGCAAGCACTGTTTTGCTTTTTCTTCATCGATTTTTTTGCGACCGGAATCTATATCCAATGTAACCTGTAATTGCTTGCCTGTACCAAAAGTAAATTGCAAACAAGCGGGCAGGTTGCTCCACATAATTCCTTTGTAAAGGTTTTTGGTGTCCCACCGCTCGGCGAGCATTTGGGTATCGCGTTGATGAAAGGACAAAAAATCGGAGCGCCGAAAATTGTCAGGCAGGTTAATTTTCAGGATTAGTTTCATATCAAGCTATTTGATTGGATATAGAGATCAGTGGTTGGATTCTGCTTCGCGCTGCAATAATGTTTTTTTGCGTTCAACACCCCAACGATAGCCGGATAAATTGCCATCGCTACGCACCACTCTATGGCAGGGAATGGCGATAGCAATTGCGTTGGCCGCGCAGGCGCCGGCAACTGCGCGTACTGCCTTGGGTGAGCCAATGGCGATTGCTATATCGCTATAGCTGCGAGTTTCTCCGGCGGGAATGGCTTGCAAGGCTCGCCACACTTTTTGCTGGAACAGGGTGCCGCGAATATCCAGTGGTAACTTCAACGCGTGTTGTGGTTGTTCGATGAGTTGTACCAGCGGTTGTAGTTGGTCAACAAAACAGTGTTCATTGTGTTGTAGTTCAACGGCTGGAAAACGATTACGTAAATCGGCAACCAGCGCTTGTTCACTATCGCCCAATAAAATTGCACAAATACCTTTTTCACTGCGGGCGACCAGAAACTTGCCCAGCGAGCAATCGCCAAAGGTGAAATAAATTTGTTTTGCCAGCAATTTTTTGGGGAGTTTTGATGAGGCCATTTGTTGACGATGGGCTTTGGCATATCCCTTGGGACTAAGGCCGGTTATGGCTTTAAATTGCCGCTGTAAATGGTAAGCACTGATCCCTGCATAGCTCGCCAGCTCTTCCAGCGATGGTTCTTGTGCGGCAGTTTCAATATAGCGACAGAGGCGGGTAATGCGTTCTGTTTGCGCTGCATCTGCTGACGCTGCATGTGGTTGGCAGCGTTTGCAGGCACGAAATCCCGCTGCTTCCGCATCAATGGCATTATTATAAAAGCGCACATTGTCGCGTATGGGGCGACGCGACGGGCAACCGGGGCGGCAATAAATTCCGGTGGTGATGACGGCGTAAATAAAATGCCCATCGGCACTGATGTCGCCCAATTGCTGCCAGCGCTGCTCATCCTGACTGTTTGTTTGAATTGAGCTATTGAATGATGATGTTTTGTTTGTCATAGCAAGAGATGAATTATGAATACAGATTTACTTTATCCCTAATTGCACCGGGTGACAGCCCAAATCTTGCTATCGCATTCGAAATAGTTACCGCCTGACTCAATGCAGCTATTGAATTCCGGCTTCTTCCGGCTTGCGCAGGATTTGTGGTGCCGCCAGTACCAGGAGTATCAAGGTGCCCAATATAACCACTGGGCCACTGGTGACAACCATAAAAGGCGTCCAGCCTTTTACGGGGTAAATGGTGCCGGTAAACGTTTGTGCTTTAAAGGAATCGCTGCGGCTGAGGATGTTGCCTTTGTTATCGATAATCGCGCTGGGGCCATTGTTGGTGGAATACACCAGGTAGCGGCCAGTTTCCAGCGCGCGCATTTGTGCCATTTGCATAAATTGTTTGGATTGGATGGAGTCCAGGAACCAGCCGAGGTTATTTACGTTTAGCAATACCTGGGTTTCTTTGGCGGCGGTGGCGATTAAATCCGGATACACAATTTCATAGCATACCGCCGGTGTAATACGTACACCATTGGCGATTAGCCCGTGTTGATCTTGTGGCCCCAAATGAATAAAGGAGGTAGGTAAATCAAAAAATTCAATCAAGCCGCGCAATTGATTTGGGAAAGGTAGATATTCACCAAAGGGTACCAGGCGGCGCTTGTGATAAAAACCGTAGCCGTTGCCTAAGCCAACAATGGAATTGTAAAACTTTTGCTTGTCTTTATCTTCATAAATCACACCGGTAAACAATGCGGACTCATTCAGCGCCGCTTGTTTATTCATTTCTTCGAGAAAGGGAAGTGCCTCGTGAAACGTTAGCGACGTTGGGATTGCCGCCTCTGGCCAGACTACCCAGTTATTGCTCCATAAATCCTTGCTGAGATCGCGCAATTGATTGAGTGCATTGATGGTGCTTTCTTCATCGAAACTTAATTTGGTTCCCTGATCGATATTCGGTTGCACCATGGCAACGGTGATAGGTTTGGTATCTGGCTTTGCCCAGGTAATGGTTTTTAAGCCTGCACCCATGACCCAGGATAAAACGGCGAGACTTGTTAATAAGAGGAGTGGAATATTTTTTTTCGGATCGCGAGTACTTATCCAAATCCATTCGGCGATAACGCCGGCAGTGAGTGCCAGTAAAAAGCTGATAATGATAACTCCGCTGATCGGTGCCCAGCCTGCAAGCCAGGTATCCAGGTGCGCGTAACCCAAAAACAACCAGGGGAAGCCGGTAAATAACCAGGTACGCACCCACTCTCCGAGCATCCAACAGGCCGGTAGCGCGAGTGTGAGCGCAAAACGGTGATAGTTAAACCATTTACCGTAAACGTAAAATGGAATGCAAAATATCAATGCCATAAAGCAGGCGAAAATCAGAACTAAAAAAGCTGCCAACAGTGGCGAGGCGCCGCCGAAATTGTGGATGCTGGTGTAGATCCAGTGTATACCCGCACCGTAAAAGCCGATCCCAAAGGCGAAGCTGCGCCAGAGCACCTGTTTAAAACCTTGCTCTTTAAGTAACAAACTGAAGGCTAGCAAACCGATAATCGCCAGAGGCCAAATATTAAACGGTGCGAAGCTGAAGGTAATTAACGCTCCGCTAATTATTGCGATTAACAGTGCAAATCTGTTGGGAAGGGCGAGAATTTTTTCGGACATAATCTTTACTTGTAGTTTAAAAAAATCCCGCCGGAGGGCGGGATTTTAACAGGAAAGCTGTACTTCGAATCCGTTTCCCGTCAGGGACTCTGTTTCGAAAACGCATAAATACATCCATGTAGCTCCCTATCGTCATCCATGACTCTAGGGTTTCGAAACAGAGTCCCTGACGGGAAACTCAGTGAGTGCCACCTAAATGCTCAGGTGTTAATCATTCAAAATAGTTAAACGCAACAAATGAATCTGACGATTGTCGGCGTAGAGCACGCGGAATTGCATATTGTCCAGTTGCACAATTTCATTGCGCTTGGGCAAGTGCCCGAATTCTTGCATCAGGATACCGCCGATGGTATCAAAATCTTCATCGCTAAATTCGGTGTTGAAAAATTCGTTAAAACTCTCAATTGAAGTTAAGGCTTTAACGATATAATCATTTTCGCTAACGCGTTTGATGAAGTCGGAAGTCTCTTCCTCCTCGTCGGTTTCATCTTCAATTTCGCCAACGATCTCTTCCAGAATATCTTCAATGGTCAGCAAACCGGTAATGCCGCCGTATTCGTCCATCACCAGCGCCATGTGATAGCGGTTTTCACGAAATTCGCGAAGTAATACATTCACACGTTTGCTTTCGGGTACTACGTTAGCCGGACGCAAAATGGTTTCGATATTAAAATTGTCGGTACCTTTTAATGCGAGTGGCAGTAGATCTTTTGCCAGCAAAATGCCGCGTACATCATCTATATTTTCACCGATAACGGGGAAGCGTGAATGACCGGATTCAATAATTTTGGGCAGGTATTCTTGCGGGGAATCTTCAATGCGGATGGCCACTATATGTGAGCGCGGCACCATAATTTCGCGTGCTTGCAAGGAGGATACGTCGAGCGCACCTTCGATAATACTCAGCGCCTCCTGATCCAGCAGTTGGTTATCGGCAGCATCCTTGATGATCTCCATCAATTCGTCGCGCGACTTTGGCTCGGCGCTGAACGCATGCAAGAGTTTATCCAGCCAAGAGCGTTCGTGTTTTTCGGTGGTGGTGCTACTCGGATGTTCGTCCGACATGATGATAGTTCCCAAGGTCTTTATTCTTCAGCAGTGAGATTATCTTGATAGGGGGCAGGAAAACCCAGCCCGGTGATGATTTCAGTTTCCAGCGCTTCCATAACATCAGCTTCATCGTCCTCGATATGGTCATAACCGAGTAGGTGCAAACTGCCGTGTACCAACATATGGGCCCAATGGGCCTCCAGCGTCTTGCCTTGCTCTTGCGCTTCGCGCTCAACGACCGGGGCGCAAACCACCAGATCGCCCAGCAAGGGTATACCAACTTCTTCAGGGATATCAGCAGGGAAGGAGAGCACATTGGTTGGCTTATCCTTACCTCGATACTGCGAATTCAACTCCTGGCTTTCCGCTTCGTCAACGATATACAGGCTGACTTCCGCTTCATCCAGTTTCTGGCTCTTTAATGCAGCGCTAATCCAGCTTTCCAACGCCGCAACCGGTGGGAGTTTCTGGCTGCTGGTATTGGTTTCTATGTCTATCTGGTACATATCAATCGGCTTTTGGCTGCTTCTGTTCAAAGGCGTCGTAGGCTTCCACTATGCGCTGTACTATAGGGTGGCGAACTACGTCCTTGGAGGTAAAGTGGGTGAAGCTGATGCCGTTAACGTTATCCAGCACCTCAATCGCGTGACGCAAGCCTGAGGCCATGCCGCGCGGCAAGTCGATTTGGGTTGGGTCGCCGGTGATTACCGCCGTGGTACCGAAGCCAATCCGGGTCAGGAACATCTTCATCTGTTCCCGCGTAGTGTTCTGGCTTTCATCGAGGATAACGAACGAGTTATTCAGGGTGCGGCCACGCATAAAGGCGAGGGGCGCAACCTCTATAACACCGCGTTCCATCAATTTTCCGACAGTGTCGAAGCCCAACATTTCAAATAGTGCATCGTAGAGTGGGCGCAAATAAGGGTCGACCTTTTGAGCCAAATCACCCGGCAAAAAACCCAGCTTTTCACCGGCTTCTACCGCCGGGCGAACCAGCAATATGCGCTCGATTTCGTTCTTTAACAAGGCTTCTACTGCACAGGCCACGGCGAGGTAGGTTTTACCGGTACCGGCCGGGCCAATACCAAAGTTGATGTCGTGTTTTTGTACTGCCCGCACATAGCGTTGCTGGTTTAAGCCGCGCGGTTTGATGGTGCATTTCTTGGTGCGGATAAGGGTAATGCCTTCATCGGTGTCTACATCCTTTGCGTCGGCTGGAAAGGCCTGCGCATCGGTTTGATCAAGTTGTTGCATAAGCTGTTCTATACCTGAGGTTTGCAAAGCCAGATGAACTTCGTCCGGAGTAAGCTCTGCATGTTCGGTCAATTGGTAAAGGTTGCGCAGAAGTTCGGCGGCCGCG
>JAGKXA010000176.1 GCA_021151615.1 Cellvibrionaceae bacterium
GCGAATACGCCGAGAATCGTAAAACCTATTAACCAGAGCAGGTCTGGCCAGAGGTCGTCGAGGGTGGCACCGCGCAATACTATTGCGCGTACCATGCGGATAAAGTGAGTGGCGGGCAGGGCCTCCGCAATCCACTGTGCTGCTTCCGGCATTCCCTCGTAGGGGAACATAAAGCCGGAAAGCAGGATCGACGGGATCAGCAAGAAGACTGTCAGTTGCATCGCCTGCAGTTGGGTTTTGGCAATGGTGGAGATCAATAGCCCCAGTGTCAGGCTGGCGCTGATAAACGCGAATACCCCCAGCACTAGTTGGTCGAGACGGCCATTAATCGGCACATCGAAAATCAAATGGCCGAGACCCAGGATAATTGCCATCTGAATCAGCCCGACAAAAATATAGGGCACGATTTTGCCGATCATAATCTCACTGGAGTGCACGGGGGTGGTGATCAGCAATTCCAGATTCCCGCGCTCGCGCTCGCGCACCAGGGCGGCGGAAGTAAACATCACCATGGTCATGGTCAGCACTATCGCCACCAGCCCCGGCACAATGTTTACCGCTGAGCGGCGTTCCGGGTTAAAAAATAGCGCTATCTCAAAGGTGCTTTTGCGTTGCGCGGGCTGGGCCTCAAAGCCGCTGTTAAAGGGCATTTGCTGCAGGGCAAGCAGGGCGTTGCTGACCATGGTATCCGAGCCGTCGATCAGCCAATGGGCGATGGGACGGTTGTCTTGCAGGCGCTGGCCAAAGTCGTCGGGAATAATTAATACCGCGTGCACGTGGCCACGACGAATAGCGTCTTCCCCCTGTTGCGGCGTTTGGTATGTCTCGCTAAAGCGCACTACCTGGGTGGCTTGCAAATCGGCAGTCAGTTGGCGCGCAACCTGAGTGTGGCTCATGTCCACCAAACCCACGGGCAGATCGCGCACATTGGTGTTGATGGCAAAACCAAACAATAAAAGCTGGATCAGTGGCACCATCACAATCATGCCGAAGGTAGGGCGATCGCGGGTGAGCTGGCGCAACTCTTTAAAGACTATGGCTCCGATTCTCTGCAAGCTGCGACTAATACCACTCGCGGGTGAAGTCATGGAATTGTTCACTGACGCGCTCCCCCATTTTCACCACCTGTGCAATGGACGAACACATCCTCCAGGCTGGGGCGCACCTGATGGATGTGCCTTTGGGCAACCAGGTTGGGGTGATGACTGCGCAGCCAGGTTTCCGGCTCATCTATTTCCTCTTTAATTAGCACGCGCAAGTGGGTGCCCTGTTGGGCGGTGGATACCACCTCGGGCAATGCACTGAGCTGCTGCTTGAGCAGGCGCAGGTTGTCGCCATCCACTTCCACCACCCTGGCGCCCAGGTCACGCATAAGTTGCGCAGGCGCACCGTCGGCGCGTTTGATGCCGGCTTCCATAATCGCCAGTCCATGGCAGCGCTCGGCTTCATCCATATAGTGGGTAGAGACGAGAATCGTGGTTCCCGCTTCACAAAGGTCAAACAGCTTTTCCCAAAAATCGCGGCGATTCTCCGGATCCACCGCCGAGGTGGGTTCGTCGAGGATTAATAGCTCCGGTTGGTGCAAGGTTGCGGCGGCAAGTGCAAGGCGCTGACGCTGGCCACCGCTCAAGGCTCCGGCAAGGCGATGTCTGCGTTCATCGAGTTGATAGCGGCTAAGCTGCTGGTCGATCAGTTGCTTGCTTTGGTGTTTGTCCAGGTTGTAGATCTGCGCCATAAAGCGCAGGTTTTCCAAGACAGTCAGGTCTTCATAGAGCGAGAACTTTTGGGTCATATAACCCAGCCTGCGACGCAGTTGCTCGGCCTGCTCAGGAATGCGCATACCCAGTACTTGAATAGAGCCTTCGCTAGGCGTGAGCAGACCGGTAATTAAGCGCATGCTGGTGGATTTGCCGCAGCCGTTGGGGCCAAGGAAACCGTAAATACTTTTATGAGGAATGCGTAAATCCAGCTTATCCACTGCCACAAATTCACCAAAACGGCGGGTCATGCCGGTGGTTTCAATCGCCCATTCACTGCTCGTCGCCGGTGTACCAGAATTAGTCATGGGGCAGGTCAACCTGTACCGGCAAGCCGCTGGGCAAGTCTGTTGCTGAGTCGGGCAGTTGTACTTCGGCCAAATACATCAGGCGTGCCCGGTCGGTGGAATTCAGGGCAAAGTAGGGTGTAAAGGCGGAATCCTGGGAGATCCAGCGTACCTTGCCGGTTTGTGGTTCGGTCAAACCGTCGATATGGATCTGCAGAGAGTCACCCGCTGTGATTTTCAGGCGATGGGTTTCAGGCACATAGATACGGGCGTAAGGGGCACCGGCATCCAGAAGGGTGGCCACCGCCTCCCCGATTTGGGTGCGCTCACCCAAATGTTTGGGTAAATGATCGAGTCGGGCAGGGCGCGTTGCGCGCACGCTCAGGTCAGACAAATTGTGTTGCTCCAACTCCAATGCTGCCTTGGCCAGTGCAACCTGTGCCTCTGCCTGCTGTAGATCTTCCTCGCGGGTGCCATTGGTCAGCAGCAATAAATTCTCGCGCGCTTTTTCCAGATTGGCTTGGGCAGAATCGCGTTTTGCGCGTGCGCTATCCAGTTCAGCGGCGCCGGCCAGTTTACGTGTCACCAGCGTTTGGGCGCGATCAAAGGTTTTTTGTGTTTCGAGCAATTGCGCTTCTGCCCCTTTGACTTGCGAGCGGGCGGCCGCAATATCCTCATTGCGGTTGCCGTTTTGCAACTTGGTTAGATTGGCTTGTGCGCTTTGTAGATTTGCATCTGCCTTGGCGACCAACGCGCGCTGGCGACGATCATCCAACTGCAACAACAAATCGCCTTCTTTTACTTGTGTGCCTTCCGCAACCGGTAATTGGGTAATAATTTCGGCGGCTGTGGCTTTCAGGATAATCCGGTCGCGCTCCAGTGTGCCCAGTGCTTGATGTGGCTGTGAATCGCTGCATGCCAATAAGCCCAGGTTGCACATCAACAGTAAATATAACGCTGGATTTTTCATCAGTTGTCCCTGAATTCGGAAGCCATAGAGCAAAGGGTAGTTTTATGTCAGAATCGCCGCCAGATTTTATTGTTGTTCCCAGCAAAAAGTATTGTCGTTTATCAAAATATCAAGGAAATCTACCATGCTAGAAACCACTCTTTCGTCACTTAATGGTCTGCCTGCATTTCTTGCTTATTTCGCTGTGGCCATTGTTTTGGTGCTGCTGTTTATCCGTATTTACACCTGGGTGACCCCGCACGATGAGTTGGCATTAATTCGCGCGAATAATCCAGCGGCGGCGCTGGCATTTGGCGGTGCACTGATTGGTTTTGCCTTGCCCTTGTCCAGTTCTATTACTCATTCACTATCCGTGCTCGATTGTGCAATCTGGGGTGCGGTGGCATTGATTGTACAAGTGCTGACCTTTTTAGTGTTGCGTTTTAGTCTTAAACAATTGGAGGCACGTATTAGCCAGGGTGAAATCGCCAGCGGAATTTTTTCGGCAACTGTAGCAATTGCGGTAGGTATGATCAACGCGGCGTGTATGAGCTATTAATTTATTTACAGGATGTCGATTATGAAACGTAGTAAAAAAGCTGCACTGGTTTTAATGGTTCCCACTGCAACGATTCTGTTGGCAGGTTGTGGTGAAGAGCGGGAAACCGCACTGGTTTATGCGGACCCGAGTGAATGCGCATCAAGTGGTTTTAATAGCGCTGAACAGTGTCAGGCTGATTACGAGGAAGCAAAAGCCCTGCATCCATTAACCGCGCCCAAATTTGAAAGTAAAACGGATTGTGAAACTGAGTTCGGAGCGGGCAAATGTGAAGCGGCACCTGCCAGTTCAGGAGGCAGTTTTTTTATGCCGATGATGATGGGCTATATGATGGGCCAAATGATGAACCGCAGTGCAGCAGCGCCACAAAACTTCCAGCAGCAGTCGAGTCAATCGGCGTCGGGCTCGGGCGGCGGTAGTGGGGGGTATGCTGGCCGCGGTATTCGCACCCAACCACTTTATAAAGGCCGCGATGATTACAATAATTTTCGCACCTCTAACAACGTGAAATTGGATAAAGGTATTGGGCCTATCCAATTAAAGCCCTCGCAAGTGCAGCCGCAATTTGGTCAAGTGGTCAAGCGCGGCGGCTTTGGTGGTCAAGCAGCATCGCGCTCTGGCTACAGCGGTTTTGGCGGTTAATCGATGAAGCGTATCAGTATTGATGAGCGCGCTAACTGGCGCGCCCATGCGGAAGAAGTCGGCTTTAAATTTCACACGTTTGATGGCGAACCCTATTGGGATGAAACCGCCTACTACCAATTTTCCCTCCAGCAAATAGAGCAAGATCTCGAAGCTCCCACCGAAGAACTGCACCAAATGGTCATGGATATGGTGGGCGATATTACGCGCAGCGAAGAAATGCTCACGCTGCTGGCGATTCCGCGCGACTATTGGAGTTTTGTGTGGAATTCCTGGAATAAAACCCAGCCGCATTTATACGGCCGCATGGATTTTGTTTACGACGGTAGAAGCCCCGCCAAATTAATGGAGCTGAATTACGACACTCCAACATCGCTCTACGAAACCGGATTTTTTCAATGGGTGTGGTTGGAAGATCAAATCAAAGCCGGAGTCTTGCCCGAGCATGCGGATCAATTCAATTCGCTGCAGGATAAACTTGAACAAGCCTTTGCTGAACTCGCGTTACCGCAACCGTTTTATTTTTCCAGCGTGCGCGAAAGTATTGAAGATCGCGGCACCGTCGATTATTTAATGGATATTGCCACGCAAGCGGGCGTCGATGCTCGCTACATTGCCATTGAAGACCTGGGTGAGTGGCAAGGGCAATTGGTGGATTTGGATAATCAACCCATCCACGGCTTATTCAAACTCTATCCCTGGGAATTTATGGTGCAGGAAGAATTCGCCAAGGTGATGATAAGCAGTCAAACCCAATTTATTGAGCCTGCGTGGAAAATGCTGTTATCCAATAAAGGTATTTTGCCTTTGCTTTGGCAGCGTTATCCGAATCACCCGAATTTATTGCCCGCATTTTTTGAAACATCAAAAAGTGAACCTATGGGGCCTGGTTGGGTACGCAAACCCTTGTTTTCGCGCGAAGGCGCCAATGTAGATTTAATTACTGCTACCGGTGAAAAAGTTTCCGCGCAAGGTCCTTACAGCGACGGCCGTTTTGTGCGGCAAGCGCTGCAACCACTACCAAAATTCCGCGATGAATACCGCAATGCCGACACCTACACCATGTTAGGTAGCTGGATCGTTGGCGACAGCGCCGCAGGAATTTGCATTCGCGAAGATGAAACCCTTATCACCAAAGACAGCTCGCGTTTTTTGCCGCATATTATTTTGGATTAGTTCTTTTCCTGGTTGGCGAGTGTTAAGCAAGCATTCATGCTGAATTGCTATTTTGGGCTTAACTCTCGCTGATAAAGAAAATCCTATGCGTTACCTTAGTTTAACTGGACTCTTCTCAATATATTTATTGCTGTTGGTAGGCTGCTCCTCTAGTGACAACATTGCAACTGAATATGCAACAGCCGGAACAGCAATGGCCGGCATTGCAGCCCATGGCAACTATTCCCAGCGACAAATAGTAAAAGCCGCGCGCATAAGTCTTGAATCGAAGCAACCGGAAGTGTTAGTCGAAAAGCTGGTTGCCATAATTACACGTGAGCAGGGCGTTGTGGATTCATCCAGCAGTTATAGTGAAGACTCTATATCTATTGATGCCAAAATTCCGCAGGAAAAGTTAGAGGCGGTAGTTGATGAATTAAGCCGGGCTGGAAAATTAGTATCTAAATCTATCAATACAAAAGATGTCACGAATGAAATGATTGATGTTGAGGCGCGGTTAACTAACTTATTGGCCTTGCGCGGAAAATATCAAGCGCTGTTAATCAAAGCTGTGAGCGTTAAAGATGCGCTTGCGGTTGAATCGGAATTAAACCGTATACAAACTGAAATAGATTCGTTGCAAGGCCGAATCAAATCCCTTAAATCACAAGTAGCTTATTCTTCGCTGGATATTAGTATTAGGAAACAAAAACAGTTTGGCCCACTGGGTTATGTAGTGCACGGCCTTTATCGCGGGCTAAAGATTTTGTTTGTTGTTGACTAGGTGCGAGCGATTAATCCCGGACGGATTTCACCACCCGGCAGGGATTGCCGAGTGCGACAACGCCGGCGGGAATATCTTTAGTTACCACGCTGCCTGCGCCAATCACCGAACCATTGCCAATGGTGACGCCGGCCAAAATAATTGCCCCGCCGCCAATCCAGCAGTCATCACCTATGGTGATTGCTGCGCTGAATTCTTTGCCTGTTGCGCGTTCTACTGGATCTATTGGATGGGTGGTTGCATAAATTTGTACATTGGGGCCAAACATTACCCGGTTACCAATTCGTACCTCGGCGCAATCCAGAATCACGCAGTTATGGTTAGCGTAAAACTTTTCACCTAAATAAATATTGCTGCCGTAGTCGCAAAAGAAATTTGGTTCAATATACGCGCTGGACACTTGCCCGAATAATTGTTGATAGAGCGGCTTGCGCGCCTTGGTTTGGTCGGCGCGCAGGGCATTTAGCTGTTGGCAGAGGTGCTTGGCCTGTTTGCGTGCAGCCACAAGCTCCGGGTCGAAGGGGTGAATTTCAGTAAACGGATGCATGCGGTGGCTCTCTCGCTCGGTTTTTTTGGGAATGGTTTGGAGTAGAATAGGTTACTAATACCCGGACTGCATTATAAAGAGTACTTCATGAGAACCAATGATATTTTTCGCCAGCTTGTTCAAGCATTACAGCTGGATACGGCGGCGATCCAGGTGCTGTTTGCGCCGGCCGACATTGAATTAAGTGAAAAGGAGATCGCCAATTTATTAAAAACGGATTATCAGCCGGGCTTTCAGGCTATGCCGGACTATGTGTTATTGGCATTCCTGAATAATTTGATTGATGCCAAGCGCGGCAAAAAAGAAGGTGCCGAGCCTGAGCCAGTTGCCAGGCATCAAAAGCTGCCTAATAACGATGTGCTGAAAAAATTGCGCATCGCGTTTAATTTGCACGAACAGGATGTGCGAGAGGTATTTAAAGCCGCAACCATCGAATTAACCAAATCAGATTTGTCGGCCTTGTTTCGCAAACCGGGTAATACCCATTTCAAAGGCTGCGACGATGAACTGGTACTGGGCTTTATCGAAGGCCTTGGAAAGTGGTTGCAGCAAGGTCCCGCCCACGAGGCTTGATTTATGGATGAACAGCAAATAAAAATCGTGGTGCTGCGTTGGCTTAACGAGGTGGTGATCGGATTAAACCTGTGCCCCTTTGCCGGTAAGCCCACGGTTGAAAATCGCGTGCGTTTTTTTATTTCGCGCGCGGATGACGATGAGTTGCTCTTGCAAGATTTGCAGCGCGAAATGGAGTTGCTGGATGAAAAACCGGCAAGCGACATAGAAACCACCTTGGTAGTGGTTCCCCAACACTTGCACGATTTTTTCGATTACAACCAGTTTTTAAACTGGGCGGAAAAAATGATTAAGCGCAACGGTTGGAGAGGTGTTTATCAGCTGGCGACATTTCATCCGGATTACTGCTTTGCCGGCGCTGATCCGGAGGATGCCGAGAATCTGACTAATCGTTCTCCGTACCCAATACTCCATATTATTCGCGAGGCAAGCCTGGAAAAAGCGTTGCAGTATTACGAGGGAGTAGAGGATGTTCCCGAAAATAATAAACGGCGGGTAGAGGCGTTAACCGCAGAGGAAAAACAGCGTTTGTTTCCTTACTTGATAAAAAATTAGTTTAGAAGTATGAGAATTTTTTATAGTTCCACTACAACAAGGCTTCAAGTCGTTTTAGACCTTGTTGTAGTGGAAGGAAAAGATAGAGATCAATTCACTATTTCTAATTTGATTTGACCGCCATCCGGAAGATATTTAATTTGGTTGGCTATATCTGCCCTATATTTCATTCCTTGTACAGCATCAGCTAAATACAAATTACCCAATAAAAATTCACCTCCTGCTACGAACGGAATCTTAGGTATTAAGCGCATTTTTACAGGTGGGACTCCATTTTTTGTCTGCCATTGATGCATCAATGGATACCCTGTAAGAACATTATAATCGTTCATGATTTGCTTGGCCCAATTTTCTATATCATCAGCTAGATAGTTTAAGTCGCCTGTTTCAGGGTCAAATGTATAAATTTTGCTGTTTTTAATACAAAACTGCCCACCAAAAGCATCTTCTGCAAAAAATAAGCAATTATTGGCCATACCTTGGTAGGCATCACGCCACAGAGTATTTTCATTCCATTCATCGAGTCCAATTTCTGTCTGATTAGATTTTGCAGGAAATACATGTAATGCACTTTCAAATGCATAAAAGCCGTTACGTTTGCTGAGTATTCTGACCAAATCGTTTGCTAGATGACCTGCCATATTCAGCAATTGCTCAGATATATTCGGCTCTTCATCGCTAATGGGAGCGCTGGTATGCGAGAGTAATCTGTCTAAAATTTTCATAATTTAATCCACTACATCTATTCGAATTTTTGTTCCGTCGGGCAAGCCTTTGTAAACCCGCCGTTGATCAGGGAAATTTGTTCGAGAGTGAGACCGTAATTGCGTAGGATTTAAAGCGCGAATCATTTATTGGTGTCCAATTGAAGCAAGGATTTTGGCCTGATTGAACAACAACCGCACCACTTGCAGGCATGCACAATAAGAATAACCAAACCAACAATGATTGCGCGAGAATAACACTCTTGTGAAAAATTTGTCTCGGAGGGAAAAATGTCGAATTGAATAGAATCAAACGCCCCTTGTAAAAGACTATTATTACCAGTCCTTGATAAACCGGTGTCCAAGCCAGAATATAATTAGTCAAAAAAATAACGTCCAGCCTGGTTTGGAGAATAATGAGATAAGCTGTAGTTCATAAATTGAGTGTTGTTCGGGGTTAAAACCAGCATCGTAAGATGCTGGCTTTTTCTGTAGGATTTTTCTGTGCCTGATGGAAGTTAGTAATTAACCTGGAAATTAATAAACACCTCGCGTCCCACATAAT
>JAGKXA010000017.1 GCA_021151615.1 Cellvibrionaceae bacterium
GGTTTTACTTATCCCAATCAGCCTGCTCCCGCGTTAAATAAGATTAATTTACACGTGAGCGCCGGCGAGGTTGTTGCATTGGTGGGTAAATCCGGCAGCGGCAAATCAACGTTGGTTAGTTTATTAAACCGGTTTCATGATGCCAGCGTTGGCGAGATACGAATTGATAATGTTTCAGTGAGCGACTATCAGTTGCGCAACCTGCGTGAGCAGATAGCGTTGGTGAACCAGCAAGTTACCTTGTTTAACGATACGGTTGCGGGCAATATTGCCTATGGCAGCCTGCAAACCAAAACACTCGATGAGATTCGCAAGGCTGCCGATGCTGCTTATGCAACAGAATTTATCGAGCAATTACCCGAGGGTTTTAATACACTGATCGGTGAGTCAGGTGCGCGCCTCTCCGGCGGCCAGCGCCAGCGTTTGGCTATTGCGCGCGCCATATTGAAAGATGCGCCAATATTAATTATGGATGAAGCAACTTCTGCTTTGGATAACGAGTCTGAACGCTATATCCAGGCGGCCATGGAGCAGGTGATGAAGGGACGTACCACCTTTGTAGTTGCCCACCGTTTGTCGACGATCGAGAAAGCTGATCGGATATTGGTGATGGAGCAGGGGGAAATAGTGGAGCAAGGAACCCATGAGCAGTTATTAGCTGCAAAAGGGGTGTACGCCCGGCTACATGCCCGGCAGTTCCACAATGATGCGGAAGACTTACCTGAAGTGCCGGCAAGTTAGCCGGCGGGGAGCAAGTACCCACCAGGGTGCCCGTCTAATGGATGTTAAACAGAGTAGAGACTATGCATCTAACTATGCCTAACTTTGAGAGTGCTCATATCCTTGTGGTTGGGGATGTCATGCTGGATCGTTATTGGCACGGCATGAGTTCACGTATCTCGCCCGAGGCGCCAGTTCCGGTAGTGAAGGTTAGCCAGACTGAAGATCGCCCCGGTGGTGCTGGCAACGTTGCTCTTAACATGGCGGCCTTGGGGTCTACTGTGTCGCTGATTGGTATAGTCGGCAACGACGAGGCCGGCCAAATTCTACAGAATCGCCTTAGGGCCGCCAAAATCCATATAGATTTCCTGGTATCTACCACCAAACCCACGATCACCAAGTTGCGCGTGATTAGCCGTCATCAGCAATTGCTGCGCATGGATTTTGAAGACAAGTTTGATCTGACGGACAGCGCTGACTTTATTGGCAAAGTCAGAGCTGCGATTCGCAATAGCGATGTGCTGGTGCTTTCCGATTATGCCAAAGGCAGCCTGCAGGATTGCCAAACGCTGATCCGCATTGCGAGCGACACTGGTGTACCGGTCTTGGTGGATCCCAAGGGGCATGATTTTGTTCGCTATCGCGGCGCAACTATGCTGACCCCGAATTTCCATGAGTTTGAAACAGTAGTGGGAAAATGCACCAGTGAGCAGGATCTTGTTCAAAAGGGCAAGGCCCTGATGCAGGATCTGGGTTTGCAAGCCCTGCTGATTACCCGTGGGGAGCATGGGATGACTCTGCTGCGCCCCAGCCAGCCAGAACTCCATCTACCCGCACGCGGGCGCGAAGTTTTTGATGTGACTGGTGCTGGTGACACCGTGATAGCCACCCTTGCTGCTTGCATAGCTGCCGGCCATTCAATGCCGGAAGCGACTGCATTGGCAAACCTTGCGGCGGGTATAGTCGTTGGTAAACTGGGTACTGCAGCGGTGAGCTCCCCGGAATTGCGCCGAGCGATTATTGCCGAACAAGGTGCGCAACGCGGCGTAGTTTCCGAAGAGCAATTGCTAATGGCGATTGAAGATGCGCGCGCCAGTGGTGAGCGACTGGTATTTACCAACGGCTGCTTCGATATTATCCATGCGGGCCATGTGGGCTATTTGGAGGAGGCGCGCAAGCAGGGTGATCGCCTGATAGTGGCGGTTAACTCGGATGCCTCGATTCGCCGCCTGAAAGGCAGTGGTCGCCCGATCAATCCCCTGGATCGTCGCATGGCGGTATTGGCAGGTTTGGAAGCGGTTGACTGGGTTGTTTCATTTGATGAAGACACACCGGAGCGATTACTGCGTCGGGTGAAACCGGACGTGTTAGTTAAAGGCGGTGACTATCGCGAGGATCAGGTAGTCGGTGGAAATATCGTTAAGCCTTATGGTGGCAAGGTGAAGGTGCTCAGCTTTTTCGATAATTGTTCCACTACGTCGATTGTTAACAAGATCCGCAAACAATAGCCTGCCGGTACTTACCAATAAAAATGCCGCCCTCTAACCAGGCGGCATTTTTTATTGGAGGGGGCTTATCATGCTGCCAATTCCAGAATTTCGCGTGAGGCTTCCGGGGTTATTGCTCCATGCTCTCCCAATGCCAACAAGTCGTGTTTTACCAGCATATCGACCAGCTTGGGAATGGATTCACGTCCAACACCGTAACCACTCAGAGTGGTCGGGGTGCCCATCTGCTCGAAGAATCCGCGAGTTGCCGCAATGGCTGCATCTATCAATTCATCTTCATTAGTCTGGTTCAGGCCCCAAACACGGCGACCATACTGGAGCAGCTTACCGCGTTTTTTATCGCGTTGGTGCTGCATTACAGCGGGCAGAACAATGGCGAGGGTCTGGGCGTGATCAAGCCCGTGCATGGCGGTAATTTCGTGGCCGATCATATGGGTGGCCCAATCTTGCGGCACTCCGACACCAATCAGCCCATTCAGCGCCATGGTCGCCGCCCACATAACATTGGCGCGCACGGCGTAATTGGTAGGTTCTTTGAGCGCGCGCGGCCCTTCTTCGATCAGGGTCATTAGCAGGCCTTCGGCAAAACGGTCCTGTACTTTGGCGTCTACAGGATAGGTCAGGTATTGCTCCATGATGTGGACAAACGCATCCACTGCACCGTTGGCGATCTGGCGCTGAGGCAGGCTGTAGGTGGTGGTTGGGTCGAGGATGGCAAACTGCGGGTACACCAAGGGGCTGCCAAATGCCAACTTCTCCTGCGTTGCGGCTTTGGTAATGACCGAATTACCATTGCTTTCAGTACCTGTAGCTGGGAGCGTCAGTACGCAGCCAATTGGGAGGGCAGAAAAAAACGGCTGGTTTTTCGCCATAATATCCCAGGGGTCACCGGCGAAATTTACTGCCGCAGCAATTAACTTGGTGCCATCAATCACACTGCCGCCCCCCACGGGCAATAGAAAATCAATCTTTTCTTTTTTCACTACTTCAACAGCTTTCATTAGTGTTTCATAGTGAGGGTTGGGCTCAATCCCTCCAAACTCAAACCAGGTCTTTCCTTCCAGCGCTTTGACTACCTGGTCATAAACTCCATTTTTCTTAATCGAGCCGCCGCCATAGGTTACAAGGATGCGAGCGTTCTTGGGCACAAGGTTTGTCAGCTCCTTAATTTGACCCTCGCCAAAAACGATTTTGGTGGGATTGGAGAAAGTGAAATTTTGCATAAGGTGGCTCTCCGAGTGTTGTGTATTAGTGGCAAGGGATCTGGCGGCCCTTGTTAATTAATTCAAGGTCGCTTGCGTAAATTTACGCGGACTTGATCCAGATACGGTTATCAAAGATTTGATGAGGTATGGATTGCAGGCTGTGTCCAACGCAAGGTCCTGCAACACATTGTCCGGATTGGATTACAAACTGCGCGCCGTGGTTTGCGCATTGGATCATGGTGCCACTGTCGTCCAGAAACTGGTTTTCCACCCATTCCAACGGAATTCCCAAGTGGGGGCAGGCATTGCGGTAGACAAAGACTTTGCCCCCTTGTTTAACGGCGAAGATATTTAGCTTGCCCAGTGTAAAACCGCGGCTGGAACTTTCATCCAGATCGCTCAGATTACAGAGTGCAAGCAGACAATCGTGATCGGCGGTCATTGGGGGGCAATCAAACGCACTTTCCTGGTGAGTAGCTTGCTGTCGCGCATCACGCTCACATTCACCTTGTCGCCCGGTTTGTAATGCTCGAGGGCACTCAAGAGTTGGTCATCATTGGCGACAGGGTAGTCCTCAATGGCGACTATGACGTCACCCAAGCTAATCTGCCCCCAATTATTGCGCCGGGCGCCTTGCAAGCCTGCCTCCGCCGCAGGTGAGTTTGGCTCGACACGTAAAATAGGAACACCTTGAATACCAATCTGTTGCGCCCATTGATCAGGCGCTACCGCAATCCCCAGCACCGGGCGCACTATGCGACCGTGGGTAATTAGCTCAGGTACAACTTCTTTTACCGTATTGACAGGAATTGCAAAACCGATACCGGCACTCGCACCACTGGGGCTATAGATCATCGTGTTGACACCAATCAGGCGTCCTTCAGAGTTGAGCAGCGGGCCGCCTGAATTACCGGGATTAATAGCCGCGTCTGTTTGGATCACATTGGTGATTTTGCGCTGGTTGGGCGATTCAATTTCACGCCCCAAAGCACTGACGACCCCCGTGGTGAGAGTTGCATCCAGACCAAATGGGTTGCCAATTGCCAACACCTTTCGGCCAACACGGAGATCGCCCGAGTCACCTAGAGGTAGCGCCTTGAGTTTGGCTTTGGGGGCATCGATCTTCAGTACAGCAATATCGCGTTCAGGTGCAAGTCCTACCACTTCCGCTGGCCAATTGGATTGATCTTGCAGGGTAATAGTGATCTTGCGCGCACCTTCCACTACGTGGAAGTTGGTGACTATATAGCCCTTTTCATCCCATACAAAGCCGGTGCCCGAGCCGCGTGGCACGGTCACCAGATCAAAGGAATAAGGATCGCGGGCGAGTTGTTGGTTAGTGACGAACACTACACTGGGGCGTGAGGATTCAAACACCTCCATGCTGTTTTGTTCGTCATCGGTAGAAAACGCCTGAACGGTTGCCGCACTCAAGGCGCTGGCGCCGGTCAGGAAACTGAGTACAAGCCAGCGCCAAAGCCTCATGGTGTCAGCCTCCGGCGATTAAGCCGCATCTCGCAGCGCTTGGATACGCGCTTCCAATGGAGGGTGGCTGGCAAACAGGTTGCTCATACCACCGCTGATACCAAAGGCTCGCATACTGCTTGGCAAGGGGCTTTCAACCCCGGCATTTGTCTCCGCTTGCAGACGCTGCAGGGCACGGATCATTGCGCCGCGATCTGCCAGGGTGGCTCCAGCTTCATCAGCGCGGTATTCGCGATAGCGGGAAAATGCAGCCACAATCATAGAGGCCAAAATGCCCAGGACAATCTCGGCGATAAAGGTAGTGACCATAAAGGCGATGCCGCGGCCATCTTCATTTTTGAGCAGTACCCGGTCAACAAGGTCGCCAATGATGCGCGCAAAGAACATCACAAAGGTGTTTACCACGCCCTGAATCAGGCTCAGGGTGATCATATCGCCGTTGGCGACGTGACCGATTTCGTGGGCCAACACCGCTTTCACTTCATCGCGCTCGAAGCGTTGTAAAAGTCCAAGGCTCACCGCAACCAAGGCATCATTACGATTCCAGCCAGTGGCAAAGGCATTCGATTCCTGAGCGGCAAATACGCCGATTTCCGGCGTTTTAATGCCAGCTTTCTGGGAGAGTTCAACAACGGTATCTACCAGCCATTTTTCATCGGCGTTACGCGGCTGTTCAATCAGCTGCACACCCATGGTTTTTTTGGCCATCCACTTGGATAAAAACAGGGAAATAAACGAGCCGACAAATCCGAACACTGCGCAAAAAATTAGCAGGTTTTGCAGGTCAAGACCGCCTGCAGTGCGATAGCTGCCAACCCCGAGTAAGCTTAACACTACACCAGCCACCAGCATTACCGCGAGGTTAGTGAGTAAAAACAAGCCTATGCGTAACACGATATTATCTCCCCATGAGTTAGGTAAGGTTTACCGCCGAAATGGCGGTCTCGCGGGAGTATATGTGTATAGATGGTGAGGATTTCAATTGCGAATGATGTTAAGAAAGGAAAAACTACTGCAACGGTTATAAAAATGGCCGCCTCAAGGGCGGCCCAAGCAACCGTGTTAGCCGAGAGACCTTCGGAGAGGAAAGCCCCAGGGGGTGAGCAAATTCGCTAACCGACTTGCAGGGCGATTAAGGATTTCGCTCAACTGATAAGCGGATAAACCGCGCATCAGTGAGTTAATAATATATATTCTCATTTGTAAGTCAATTGCTTTTTGATAATTATTCTTGTTTATGCTGTTTTGGGTGTCTTTAGCTGCAATAACTGGGTGTTGAGCTGATTGATTTTGGTGGCCATTTCCTCAATCAAGCCAAGGCAGATCTGCGGTTGGTGTTCGATCAGTGTAATAAATTCTTCTTTTCGTACGGCGAGGACGGTGCAATCGCTAGTGGCAACTACCGAGGCCATGCGCGGTTGGCGGGTGAAGACAGCGAGGGCGCCAAAAATTTCATTGGCATGGATTTCTCCCACCTTAACGCCATCGCAGACTGCATCAGCAGCGCCTTCGAGCAGTGTGTAGACCTTGTGCGCTGAATCCCCCTGTTGGATGATAATCTCCCCGCTGCGGTAGTGCATAAACCCTGCCGCCGGCTGAAATTCGGCGCGTAGCTCCTGAGAGAATGCCAACTCATAAAGGCTGAGGTTGCACAGCAGGTAATAAGCCCAGTTGCGCTGGCTTTTCAGATCTGCATTAACGGCAGTCATCAGTGTGTCACGCTCGTAGGCGATCACAGTGACGGGTGTTTTGCAGGAGAATTGGCCTTGCGGCAAATTGAGTGATCTGGGCAAGCCCAGCAAATCTCCGTCTTCGAGGTGCATTACTCGCTTGCCATTGAGAACATAATCCACCTGACCTTCACTGACACGTAACAGACGAGTGAGGGGGATGTCGGCAAAGATGTCTTCGCTGGCGGGAATTACGATGGTTTCCTCGGCGGGAATTCGTGCGCACAAAATCTCACTCAAGCCGCGTACTTTGGCGACCAGATCAGACATGAGTTCGGACTGCTTAACGGGGAAATACATAGGGCCTCTCGTCACTAAAAATGGCGTCGATAACACGTTTTTAGTGTAGCCTGAGTCGCTGGAAAATTTGCATTTCCCGTTCCAGCCTGTGAACCTGATGCCATTTTGGTGTTAATCAGGCGGTTGCCTGGTTGTATCCACCTGTCTCCGGCAGTTCAGCTTCAAGTACCAACTGGGCTTTCAGGTCTGGAGCAAGATCATTCCAGTGCACATCCAGCAGCGCCCCTTGCAAGGCGTAGAGCATGACTTTAGATACGTTGATGTCACGGGCTTTGATTCTTCGATACGCTTCGACAGCGCCCATTCGTTTGAGGTCGGCGTGGGTGTTAATCCCTATTGCACGCAGGATGTTTACCGATGCCATTCCAAGGTTCTTTAATTGCAATAACTCACTATGACAGGCGGTCATACTATGCAATCTCCATTTATTATTATCGGATGTTGTGTTTAAAATTTCCGTTTACAGTGCGGGCTTATCTTACATACTTGCATGTCTTGTGCAATACCTTTCTACCGAAACCGCTGAAGGTTAGGATCAATGGTTTCCACTTTTTTTATGTTTTGGCGCATTTCGTTACAGCTTTTTTTATTTATGGAAACTATTTGCTGGAGATTTTAGGTGATTGATCAGACAAAACGTCAATTGTTAGGGCTGGATGAAAACCTGTTAGTTACCTGCCTGGAATTAAATTGCCGTCTTCACTCGGAAACTCTAGCAGCAGTTTTGGATTTGCGCGCGCGCGCGGCCAACTTTGGTTTCGATTTGCGAATTGCTAGCAGTTTTCGCAGCTTTGAGCGGCAGATGCTGATCTGGAACAATAAAGCGCTGGGGCTGCGCCCGGTGTTGGACTCTAATGGGGTGCCATTAGATATTCATTGCCTGAGCGACCGTGAAAAAGTTTTCGCAATTTTGCGTTGGTCTGCCTTGCCGGGGGCATCACGCCACCATTGGGGAACAGATCTGGATGTCTATGGCGCGGAGACTATAAACCCTGATTATCAGGTTCAGCTCACGGTAGCGGAAACACAAGAGGGCGGCCCTTTTGCTGACTTCCATCGCTGGTTAGATGATGAATTGCGACACAGCAGTAGCCACTTTTATCGCCCTTACGCGCAGGACATTGGTGGTGTTGCACCTGAACCATGGCATTTAAGCTATGCGCCTTTGGCGAAAAAATATGCGCAGTTATTTACCCGGGATATTCTGCGTGAGCAGCTTGAGGTGGTGTCGCTGGAGTTAAAGGAAACCGTGTTGGAACATCTGGATGAAATTTTCCAGCGCTTTATTTACATTGATTAATTATTCCGAGAATAAATACATTGAGCGACTCCTCCACTTCATTACCGAAATCCGGCATTCGCGCCTGGATGTTATTTGATTGGGCTGCACAGCCTTTTTTTACTGTCATCATCACTTTTATTTTTGGGCCTTATTTTGTTTCTCGGCTTGCAACTGATGCTGTTGCCGGACAGGCCGCCTGGGGTTACACGATTGCTGTGGCAAGTATTTTTATTGCTATCCTGTCGCCTTTGTTAGGTGCTATCGCGGATGCAACCGGCAGGCGAAAACCCTGGATCGCTTTTTTTGCAGTTATCAAAATTAGTGCGCTTTTATTGCTGTGGCAGGCTGCGCCCGGTGCGCCATTATGGCTCCCCATGCTGTGTATTATTGCGGCAATGGTTGCTGCGGAATTTTCGATCGTTTTTAACGATTCCATGATGCCGCGCTTGATTCCTGCACAGGATATTGGTCGTGTTTCCAATCTCGCCTGGGGGTTGGGTTATGCCGGTGGGTTAGTGGTTTTATTTAGTGTGCTTTTGCTGCTCGCTGGTAATCCACAAACAGGCAAAACCCTGGCGGGAATAACGCCTCTGTTTGGTTTGGATGCGAATCAAGGTGAAGATGCGCGCATTACCGGGCCTTATGCTGCACTCTGGTATGCGGTGTTTATTTTGCCCATGTTTTTGCTGACGCCCGATGCCAGTCAGGGCGCGCCAATTATGCAGGCAATCAAGGAGAGTTTGCGCGAATTAAAAAACACACTGCGCGAGTTAAAAGAGCGCCGCCATTTGTTGCGCTTTTTGATTGCACGCATGATTTATCAGGATGGCGTGAATGGATTGCTCGCATTGGGCGGAACTTTTGCCGCTGGAATGTTTGCCTGGCAAACCATTGAAATGGGCGTGTATGGCATTTTGTTGCTGGTAGTTGCGATTGGTGGTTGTGCGTATGCGGGGCGCCTGGATGTGCGTTTGGGTTCCAAAAAAGTCGTGCAGTTAAGTTTGGTGTGTTTGATTGTGGCGACTATTGGAATTATTTCTACCGGCCCGGGTTATACGCTGTTTGGGTTGATTCAGTTATCGACGCAGGATGGCGGCGGGTTGTTTGCTACTGCGGCGGAAAAGGCATACATCGTTTTTGGTTTATTGATTGGCGTGGCCTTTGGTCCTGTGCAGGCCTCGTCGCGTTCTTATATGGCGCGTAGCGTGGATGTGGGCGAGGCAGGAAAATATTTCGGTATCTATGCACTGGCCGGGCGCGCCACCTCATTTCTTGCACCTATGACGGTTGCTACAGTAACTACGCTGACAAACTCCGCTCGCCTGGGTATGGTGGCCTTGATCATTTTTTTACTGGTTGGTTTTGTGTTGTTGCTGAAAGTTTCCTATCCCGCGCGCCCCTAGTTTTTGAATATTAATTTTGAGGTAAACATGTTAGTGATTTTTGATTGCGATGGTGTGTTGGTTGATAGCGAAATTATCTCCGCGCAGGTAACCAGCGATTGCTTAAAGGCGATTGGCATTGACATAAGTGCTGAATATTTTTTGGAGACCTACCGCGGTAAATCGGTTGCCGATTGCATTCGCATGATTACTGAAGAATTGTCGCAACAGGATTCCTGGAAATCCTTGAATGGTGAACAAAAAGCAGAACAGGGGGCAAGCTTCTGGCGGCAGGTACAACTGCAAACGCTGGTGGTGTGCGAGCAGCAGCTTGAGCCGATAAAAGGCATTATGCCGGTGCTGGATTATTTGCGTGACCAGAGAATTCCTTTTTGTGTTGCATCCAATGGCAAACATGAAAAAATGCGTATGACACTTGCCAAAACCGGCATCGCACCTTACGTGCAAGGGCGCGTGTTTAGTTTTGAAGATGTCACCTGTGGCAAGCCAGCACCGGATTTATTTTTGCATGCGGCAAACGCGTTGAATGTGGCGCCTGCGCAGGCCGTAGTGGTAGAGGACTCGCTCACCGGTATCCAGGCCGCCGTGGCAGCGGGTATGCGCCCTTTGGCTTATTGCCCACCCAATACCAATGGCAGCGATAATATTTTGCTCCCTGAAATGCGTCGCTTGGGTGCAGAAATATTTTTTTCGATGGATGAGCTCATTCCGTTAATTTTGAAACAATAGCCTTATCGAATATGCAAACAGCCTTACAGAATTTTGCTCATGTTGATGTGTGGCAGGAAATTCGCGCTGAAGCGCAACAGGCCAGTGTCACCGAACCGGTACTGGCGAGTTTTTACCACGCCAGTATTTTGAATCACCAGTCCTTTGCGGCGGCAATTTCGTTTCATCTCGCTAACAAGTTGGATAGCCAGGCGCTGCCGGCGATGCTGCTGCGTGAGGTGTTTGAAGAGGCAATGAGAGCGGATGCCGGTATTGAGGTGGCGATGCGCGCCGATATTCGCGCCCATCGCGAACGCGACCCGGCGTGTAAATTATTTTTTATGCCGTTTCTATTTTTTAAAGGCTATCACGCGCTGCAATCCTGGCGGATTGCACACTGGTTGTGGCTACAGGGTCGCAGTGCCTTGGCGCTCTACTTCCAGAATCAAATATCCCAGGCTTTTGATGTGGACATTCACCCGGGCGCGCGTATTGGTAAAGGCATAATGATTGACCATGCTACTGGGGTCGTGATTGGTGAAACGGCGGTGGTGGATGACGATGTTTCTATGCTGCACAGCGTGACCCTTGGGGGAAGCGGTTGCCTGAAAACAGATCGCCATCCCAAAATTCGTCGTGGTGTTTTAATTGGTGTGGGTGCAAAAATCCTGGGTAATATTGAAGTGGGTGAGGGGGCAAAAATCGGCGCGGGGAGTGTGGTGCTGGAGTCAGTGGCGCCGCACACAACAGTAGCCGGAGTGCCCGCCAAACTGGTTGGCAGGCCCAAGGGCGAATCACCGGCGCTGGATATGGATCACCATCTTATTGAAGATGATGACTGTTAATTCCAGTATTCAGGCGCTGCGTTTGCTCGGCAGGCTGCTGGTTTCATCGTCGCAGCCATCCAGCAACCACTTCAGCACCGACTCGCGGCTCTTGAGCATGGATTGGTAGTGCTCAATCAGCATCGTGTTCGGGCGCGGGTGCGTCTGCATGGCGGTGATTCGTTCAGAGAGAAAGGCGATGTCCTGCTCGACTTTCACGCGGGCATTGCCGTGCTGGCTTAGCGCGCCATCAACCACCAGGCGATTGTCCTGCAGTTTCTTTTCAATGAATGGCAACATAAACACACTCCTTCGGGAATAAACCATTTAAGTATGGAAGTGGCTGTGAGAAAACCCAAAGATTGAATGGTTACATTCTGAGCATTGCTTATTGCGATTGAGCGGCTCGTAGCACCAAAAACTGACTTATCGCCAAGAGGTGCTATTATCAGATCTCCATCACAGTTTTTTGTTACTGTTATTGTTAGGGATCTGGCCCGAGTTGGTTAATGTCATGAGCAATTCTGAATTCGATATTATTTTCCGCGGCGATATTGTCTTTGGCCATCAATTGGCTGAGGTGAAACTCAAGCTGCAACAGCTCTTTAAGGTCGATGCTACCAAGATCGATGCGCTCTTTACCGGTCGCCCGGTTCCACTTAAACGCAACCTGGATGAAACTACGGCGAATAAGTACCGCGATGTGCTCTTGAAAGCGGGTGCTATGGTCGAGGTGTGCCCAAGCGATAAAAGCCCGGCCAATGCCCCGAGTAAACCTGCTGTACCTGTGCGTAGCCAACCCGTAGTACCTGTAGCTCCGTCCTATGCGGCCTGGACTTTGGCCCCGGTAGGAGCAGACTTGCTCCCTGCCAGCGAGCGCCCCGCGAAGCCTGCAGTGGTCGCTGTCGATACCAGTAGCCTGAGCTTGCGTCCGGCGGAAGGAAATCTGGTGGATACCACTGAGGTTCATCATGAGCTTGAGGCAGTTGTTATTGCCCCTGATCTGGGATTAGCTGCAGTCGGCGAGGATCTGATTAGTGCAGATGAAAAGCTGGAATTACCCCTGGTAGAAATTGAACTGGAAGACTGGGGGATCGCAGACGCAGGCAGCGATTTGCTGAGCGCTGAAGAGCGCCCTGTGGTTGTGCCTATCGCCGTGGCCAATAGCGATTTCGGTTTGGCGCCGGTGGGTAGCGATCTCGGCCAGCTCAAATCAAGCATCAGACCTGTCACTCCTGACATCAGCAAACTGCGCCTTGCGGAGTAATCCGCAAGGCGTTTCACGCGTCCCTCCGTCGTATTAATTTACAGGGACGAATTTCCAGCGCGCACTCCACCAGCCAGGTTGAATTGTACCTGTCTGTAAACGGCCGTATTCCACGTGGATATATTGCGTTGGCTGTGCGCGGTTTTTCAGGCGATATTCCTCATTCCCGGCACCTTCCAATTCCCAGTGGCTATTGCTGTCCGTTTTACTGGCGCTAGTTGCAACCAGATTGCCATTGGTAATGGTCAGAACCTGCTCCGGTTTCCAGCGATTTACCAATCTAACAACCGCCGAGCCGCTGACGGGCTCTAATACCCAATGCGAGCTCAAGGCATCCGCAGACAGGTTGGAGGCGACCGGTGCGCCGTTTTCGATATTGATGAACTGGCTGGTTTGCCAGACATTTTGCACGCGGAAAGTCCCGAGGTTGGTCGCCGCTTTTTCCAGTTTGATCCAGTTCAGGTTGAAGTTGCCGCTTTTGATCGCCAGCGCGACATATTGCTCACCGGCTGGCAGATCGACTTCATGGCTAATCGTGGTCCACTTTTGCCAGTCACCGGTAACCGGTACCTGAATTTGGCCGTACACCGGGACGCCCCCCTGCTTTTCAAATTGGATCAGCCCCTGGGCATTCAAACTGGCGACGCGGTAGGAAACCTGATAGCGCCCGGCGGATGGAATATTGACTTTGTAGGCGAGCCATTCCCCGCTGGCAATCCAGCCGACGTTATGGCCGCCGCCAGTGTCGGTGGTTGCCTGAATATCAACATTATCCTGGCGATAGCGGCCGCCGGTGTTGCCTGCTGTGGTGTCGTAGTAGCCAGTGTAATCCTCCGCTTGCAGGGTGATACTGGTGGCCGGTGTATCGGGGAAGGGGACTTTGTGGATACGGTTAGCCGACATCTCTGCCGCGCGCTCGCGCCACTTACGCGCCATATCACTGTTTTGCGCATCGCCGAGCACATTACCTTGCTCATCTTTTATGAGGGGTGATGAGTAGTAGGCCAAATCGTTACCGCATTGGATGGTGCCGCGTCCCTCGCCCAAGGTGTGACCGAAATGGTAACCACTGCCGTCGGGGCAGTGGACGCCCCCCACATTGTGGCCAACCTCATGGCGATACGCGAAGGGCCAGGGTGCGCCTATTACATGAGTGTCACCGCCCACGCCGGCCCAGCCACCGGCGCTACCTGGCGCATCGGTAGGCATTTGTACCATGCCCACCAGATCCGGTGCGGTGCGCTCAATATCAGCCGCGAACCAGGTTTTAACATCGCTCAGTACCGAGGTTACTACGCCCGGGTTGTTGGGCGATGTTCCCGTTCCGACCAAACGCAAATAAACGTTTTCGACCTTGCTGTTTTTCAGGGCGGTGTTGACTTGTTGGATATAGGACTGAGCGGTAGCTTCCAGATTGTTACGAACATACTGGGAATTGGCTGCGGCGGTAGAAAAGCCGATAAACACATCGACTACATAACGCCCCGAACCATCCTGCTCGCCCACCACCAGTGGAGCGGCAGTGGTTCCGGCTTTTGTCGACTTGAGGTTACGACTGGTTTTGGTGTGCAGAATCTCATCCAGCATTGCTGGTGGTGTTGACTTGCGCCACAGACGCGTTGCATCGCCCTCCGGGTTGAAGTCGAAGTGACCTTCGGTGGTTTCAGCGAAGGCTACTAATTCGCCTTTTTCAGGAGACAGAGTGACGATTAAATTGCGGTAATTGGTATCGGTGGCTGAGTAGGGGTCCAGTAATCGCGCCGTGACGATTTCTACCGAGCCGCGCGATTCTCGTTGCGTTACTTCAAAGCGCAAGCGTGTACCCGTTTCCAGCAGTATCTCGCCGTAATTTTGGGTTTTGAACTTGGTGTATTCAACGCTAGCCGCGGGGGATTGAATGTGGGCGGTTTGTGCCTGGAGGTTGGCACCAAGCATTATCATGCCCAATGCGGGCAAACGAAAAATGGATTTCAACATAGTGGTATTCCTTCAAATAATTTTATTTTTTGGGAAAGCGAGGGCCTACTCCGTGCAGGGTATTGGGCCCTCGCGATGGGAATTAACGTTTGGTCATGATGAAACGCTGCGCATTGCCGCCGGTACACCACCACTGGTGTACTTTGGGGCCAGTGCCCATGTCTACGTCCAGGCATTTGTTGGAGTGAGCGGCAACCAGTTCAACCTCCAGTGGGCTCCAGGCGATGACTTTCATCGTCCAAACCTGGGCGTTGGTGGCGTTGCAATCCCATTGCTGGACAAGGGTGCCATCCGCCGTACCGGCCGCGGCTACATCCACACACTTGCCGCTGTTGAGTGCGCGCAGTTCCATCTTGTAACCGGTGAGGTCGGATAAAGTGAATGTCTGGGCATCGGTGCCATTGCAGGTGTACACCTGCACTTTTGCGCCGTTGGTGGTACTGGCGCCGGTGATGTCCAGGCATTTGCCGCTGGCTTTATTTTTCAGTTCATAGGTACCGAAGCTGCCGATAAGCTTGGGGTGTTTCATTAGGCTATCGAATAGCGGGCCGGTACCGCTGGCATCAATGCGCCAGTTGGCTTCGCCGGGCTTGTCGATATCAAACCAGTTGAAGGCGCGCAGCATCGGGTAGGCGCCGCTGGTCAGGGCGCTGGTAAAATCCTTCAGCCATTGTTCTTTGTGAGCGCCTGGAGTAACCGCCATTTCACCGACCACAATGGGGCGGCCCGTGGCGGCCAGTTGGCTGTACCACTTATTCAGTTGGGTTGTGAATTTACCGCCTTCACCTTCGCCGCCGTAAATATCGATTCCCACCCAGTCCATGTATCCGGGCACATAGAGATCCGCAAAAATAGCGCCTGTACCCCAGGGTCCAGCGTCGGTCCAGCACACGGAATCCGGCCACACCGAGGTGCCGAATTTCACATTGGTGGCACCTACCGCGCGGAAACGATCTACTACGTATTTGTATGCGCTGCGAAAGCGCGACCAGGTTTCGCCGTGCTTACAGGGGCCCCAGTCGTACCAGGGCGCATTGGCCTCGTGGAACAGGTCAATTAACACTGGCACCTTTTCGCCTTTCAGTCCATGGGCGATATTGTCGATGATGTCGTTGTGCTTGCCGTCCAGAATCTCCTTGATGATGTTGCGGTCAACCCGCTGGTTGCTCGCATCCCAACGCCACCAACATTTGCTGTTGTCGTGGCGCGCCAGCTCGCCGTGAAATTCCAGATTTATGTAGGGCACCCGGCCTTGTGCTTTGATCTTGCTGATTTCCTCCTTCCAGAGGTGATACCAGTTTTTGCTGCCGTCCGGGCGAAAGACCTCGGGGAAGATCTTGCCAAAGTAGGGCGCAGCATTGCCGTACCACTGCTTGTTATCGGCCCATTCCCAATCAGCGGTGATCTTGTCGCCACAGGGGTTGGTTTCAGTCCAGTCGCGGTCGACAAAGGCGCCCATCAATACGCGGTCGCCCGCAGGGGCTCCGTTCGCTTGGGCGGGCGTGTGGGCGATGCTTAGCAGGCTAAGGACAATCATGCTGGCATTTAGCCAGCGGGATAGGGAGTTGTTCATAGAGGCACCGTATTATCAATTATTGGTAGTAGTTCCAGGGGCGTGCGGCCGATTAGGGTAGCCGTGCTGTCAGCATTGGTTGTTCTAGCGAGTGGCGCACCCCATTTGCGGCAGTCGTTCAAAGTGGCAGTGCGCGTGCCGCGTTCGAGTAAAAGTGGTACCCGACAAACCCGAACGCTGTAGGTTTTGAATGTGGCTTTTTGTGATGCGAGTCGGGTTTTGGCTGGCTGCTGTGGCACTTTGGCCCTAGACTCGCCTCTAACAAGCGAATACGGCACAGAGGACGTTGTTTATGAAGATGCTATTCAAAAGCCTGGCGGTCATTGTGGGGTTGATCCTGCTGGCGATTCTCACATTGGTGTTTTTAGTGGATGCCAACCGTTTCAAGCCGCGCATCGAAGCTCTGGCCAAAGAGCGCGGCTTGGCCCTGCAAATCAAGGGTGATCTGGGCTGGACCCTCTGGCCGAGTTTGGGGGTGGATGTAAATCAGGTAAGCCTTGCTGCCGCGGAAACACCAGCGGCACCCATTGCGGAGCTACAACAGGCGAGTTTGCTACTCAGGTTAATGCCCTTGTTGGGCGGCGATTTTCAGGTCGATCATGTTGCATTGGATGGATTGCAGCTCAAGCTGGTGCGGGATAAATCCGGCAAGGGTAACTGGGAGTCTTTTGCCCGTGCGAACAGTGCAGCGAATCCAGTGTCTGCGCCTAAACCCAAGCTCGAATCCGAATTAAAGCTGGATATACAGCAGTTATCGCTCGCCAATACGCGTGTGGATTATCAGGATGTGCAAAGCGGGCAATCGCTCAGTTTGCGCGGCCTTAATCTCACGCTGGCGGAGGTGAATACGCGTAGCGAGCCTTTCGCATTGGAGGCGGGGTTTGCGCTGGAAGATTTGCAAGCGAACGGCGACAAACTGGCTCTAGCGGGGCAGCTTAAGGCGCAACTGAGCATCGACAAAGCATTGAATAACCTTTCGCTCGGCAATGGGCAATTGCAGCTTGAGCTAATGGCAAAGGATAACGCCAATATCACCCTGGCTTACTCAGCAACCCTCAAGGATTTGCAACAACAGCTGGCCTATCAGGGGCAAGTGACCCTCAAGGAAACCAATGTGCGCCAGTTGTTGGCCGCCTTGGGTATAGCGCTGGAAACCTCCAGTGCGGAGGCTTTGACCAAGCTGGCTTTGTCCGCCAATTTCACGGGGGATAGCGACAAACTAAAATTGGATAACCTGGAATTATTGCTCGATGACACTGCACTGAAAGGCACAGCATCGGTCACGCATTTTGCTACGCCGTCAGTCAAGGCTTCGCTGACCGGTGAGGAACTGAATCTGGATGATTACTTACCTCCGCGTCGTGAAACAACGGAAGCAACAGCAGCGGCTCCGTCTACTGATTCGCCCTTGCCATTGGAATCGCTGCGTGCGCTCAATTTCAATCTAAAACTGGCATTGCGGAAATTGATTGTGAATCAATTGGAATTGCAAAATCTGGAGCTTAAATTGCTCGCCAAAAACGGCATGCTGGAAAACAATATTAATGCGCTCGCCTACTCAGGCAAGATAACCGCAAAAAGCCAATTGGATACGCGCGGGCAATTGGCTCAGTTGCAATTCGATGCGGGTGTAGAAGGGCTTGAGTTAGCACCACTGCTGAAAGATATGGAAATGGATTCAAAGTTTGGTTTGCAGGGCGCGATTCAGGCGCGTGCGCTGGGCAGTAGTCAGGGCAATTCTACGGATGCGTTATTTAAAGCCCTGCGCGCTAATGCTAATTTTTCCGGCGCCCAGGTGCGCGCATCGCCGATTAATCTTGAACAGCAATTTTGTAAATTGGTGAATCTGGTTAATCAGGTAGATGACCCGGTGCAGGCCTGGAATGAATTCACTGAAATGAATGAATTGTCGGGTAGCGTTAAATGGCGCGATCAAATTATTACTATCGACACCTTTAAAGCCGGTGTAGAAAAATTGCAATTAAGTTCGAGCGGTAAAATAAATCTGGCCAATGATCAGTACGATATCTTTCTGCCCTTTAAATTGTTAAAAGATAAAACCGATACTGTGAGTGCCGAACAGGTGGTGGTAACCACCAGCGCCAATGGTTGTAGTGTGGGCAGTTATTACTGGGTGGAGCGCGGGCTGGAATTATTGCGCTGCAAAGGCAGTCTGGCGGAAATCAATCCGTTAAACGATTGCCGCCCGGATAAAGAATTGCTGGTGGAGTTAACCAAGGATTATGCCGCTTACAAAATCAAGGAGAAACACGGTGCAAAAATTGAGACAAAAAAACAGGAGCTGAAGGAAAAAGTGGAAGCGCAGAAAAATCAGTTGCTCGATAAATTGCAGAAAAAACTGAACCAAGGTGTTGCATCTTCGATGGCTGTGTCTTCCGTAAACAATGAATCCTCGTCCGGCAGCGAGCCTACCCCCTGATGGGCAGGGCGCGAATTTATCGCTAGAATTCGCGCCCATCTTCCAGTCAGATATTTCCGTCTTATGAGTAGCCCATCCTTTTCCGCGCGCGTGTTGAAGTGGTTCGACAAACACGGACGCAAGCATTTACCCTGGCAGCAGAATATCAACGCCTATCGCGTCTGGTTGTCGGAAATTATGTTGCAGCAAACCCAGGTTGCTACGGTGATTCCATATTTCGAACGATTTATTGCACGCTTTCCGACAGTGCATGCCTTGGCCGCTGCACCTATTGATGAGGTGCTGCATTTGTGGACGGGGCTGGGGTATTACGCGCGTGCTCGCAACCTGCACAAATGCGCGCAAACAGTAGTAAAAAAATATGCCGGGGAATTTCCCGTTAGCGTCGATGAATTGGCAGAGTTGCCGGGCATAGGGCGTTCGACGGCGGGTGCGATTGCTAGTATCGCCTACCAACAGCGAGCAGCGATTCTGGATGGTAATGTCAAACGCGTCCTGGCCCGCTATCACGCAGTAGAAGGCTGGCCGGGGCAATCCGATGTGGCGAATCGCCTGTGGGAAATTGCCGAGGCATACACTCCGAAAGCCCGCGCCAATCATTACACCCAGGCGATGATGGATATGGGTGCGACCTTGTGTACGCGCAGCAAACCCAAATGCGAGACTTGTCCCTTACACGATGGTTGCATTGCCTACGCACAAGGTAACCCGCAGGATTATCCAGGTAAAAAAACCAAAAAAGCCCTGCCGGAAAAATCGGTACAGCTACTTATGCTGCGCAATCCGGCGGGCGATTTACTACTGCAGCAGCGACCGAACCAGGGGATTTGGGGGGGGCTTTGGAGTTTTCCTGAGTTGGCGATAGAGGCGGATGTTGCCGCGTATGTTGGCGACCATTTCGGCAAGTTTGTCGAGCATGAGGTTTGGGATAGCTATCGCCATACCTTTAGCCATTATCACCTTGATATTACGCCGGTACTGGTTCAACTGGCGAAAACCCCGCAAGCTATCGGTGAAGCAGCCACACACTGGTACAATCCGCACCAGCCTGATGCCCTGGGTTTGGCGGCGCCGGTAAAAAAGCTGCTGGAAAAATTGGCGCAGTTGGATCCGCGCGCAGGCGGTTCTATAAAGGTAACCCCCAAGCCCCGGCGAAAATCCTGATCAGCTATCTGTTGCGTTTTCCCTTTTAAGTGAGATATTCCATGGCCAGAATGGTGTTTTGCCGCAAGTACAAACAAGAATTGGAAGGGCTGGATGTGCCGCCATATCCGGGCGCCAAGGGCGTGGATATATTCAATAATGTTTCCAAAAAAGCCTGGCAGGAGTGGATGGCCCACCAGACCATGTTAATCAACGAAAAGCGTCTTAATGTTATGGATATGGGCACCAAGGTTTATCTCACCGAGCAGATGACCAAATTCCTCTCCGGTGAAAACTATGATCAAGCTGAAGGCTATGTGCCACCCGCTGCACCGGATAACAAGTAATCAACTTGCACAAATTTCAGTTACTCATTGATAAAACGGGGATTTTTTTAAATATCGCTATTGACTCGATCTGTGTGAGCGGGTTTAATACGCGCCTCTCGCAGCCCGGCTGCGATGACACGCCCAGATAGCTCAGTCGGTAGAGCAGTGGATTGAAAATCCTCGTGTCCCTGGTTCGATTCCGGGTCTGGGCACCACATATAAAACCCGAAGCTCGCAAGAGCTTCGGGTTTTTTGTTTGTGTGCCCTGTATGGGATCGCCGGAGCGTATACGGCGCTGGCTTGCTTATCGCGAGCTATTCTTTGGTGTCGCCGCTAGTTGTCATTGGTTTTGGTTCTAAGTGTAAATTCTTTTCATGACAATCTAATCCAATTCCCGCTTTTTGCTGAATTACACTTTTTATAACCTTGGGTGGTTATGAGAGTGTGAATTTATGCGTAGCTATATTCGCCATCCCACATCAATCCCGATTCAGGTCTGCGCCGGTGGCGATGATGGGGCGCGTGTGCGAGTGCGTAACCTGAGCGCTGGCGGCTTGTGTTTTATCACCGATCAGCCGGTTAAGGTGGGGACTCTGGTGGAGTTTGAAATTCCTGTTACCAAGCCGGATTATCACGGCAGTGGTGTAATTGTTTGGCGTCGTGAACACAATGTGCGTGAGTTTGAAGTGGGGGTGCGCTTTACCAGCGACGATGAATATTTCCGTACGCGAATGGTGGAGCAGGTGTGTCAGATTGAAGATTATCGCCAGCGTGTGGCGTTGAAGGGGCGGCAATTGACGAGCGAGGAGGCAGCGATGGAGTGGATTGAGCGCTACTCGGGGAATTTTGATAAGCAGGCGCAGCAGGGGTAAAACTGTTCAATACTAGTAAAAACCAAACCCGGCAATTTGCCGGGTTTGGTTGTGCAGCAACTAATTATTACTAATCATGTTTAACATGAAATGGGGCCAGCCAACACACTATGAAAGATGGAATTGTGGCCACCATGACAAAAATAAAATAATGAATATACCCCATCATTTCCTGTAAATGGCCGCTAATTGCTCCGGTAAACATCATGCACAAACCCATCAAGCCTGTGCCGAACGCATAGTGGGTAGTGGTGTATTTCCCCGGTGCAAGTTGCTGCATTAAATAAATCATGAAACCTACAGAGCCAAAACCGAAAAAGAATTTTTCGATAGCCACACCAGCAGTGATGAGTATGGGGTCTGTAGGTAAATAGATAGCCATTATCAGAAATGTCACATTAGGAATATTAATTGCGCAACACAGTAAAAACAGGGTTTGTTTTAATCCCCTGCGCGCAACAAACATTCCGCCTAGTAGTGAGCCCAGAACAACGGCAAGCAGGCCGTATGTACCGTAAATGATTCCGAGCTGCTCATTACTAAGTCCGAGCCCGCCTTTGCCAGAAGGGTCGACCATAAAAAATGGGCCAATTTTCTCCAAAAAGCCGATGCTTAATCTGAACAGGAATGCAAACGCAATCATCAGCCATACATCTTTTTTCTGAAAAAGCGTAACAAATGAATCCCACAATATTGCAAGCGCTTCTTTCACTGAGCCGGGGGTGTTTTCTGCGCGAGCACCTTCAGGCATTACACGCATATGCCAGAAAGCCATTAGGATGGTAATGCCGGCTACCAGGAAAAAAATAATTCGCCAGGCATCAATCCAGTCGGGGCCAAAGACATTGGCATCGTGATTAAAAAAGTCAGTGTGCAATTTCCCGCTTAAATAAACTAATCCGCCCATTGCGACTATGGGGCCGACATTCCAGCTTAAGCTTTGTACACCACAGTATAAAGATTGTGATTTGCTATCCAGTGAAGTCACATATACGCCATCGGAGGCAATGTCCTGGGTGGCACCTATAAACGACAACATCCAGAAAATTGCCATAAGTAGCAGCATGTAATTGGGCAGGCTCATGGCTAGCGCAACCCCGAGAAAACCCAGTCCAACCGTCAGTTGCGCGCACAATACAAAGAACTTTTTAGTCTTGTACATTTCCACAAATGGGGCAAAAAGTGGCTTTATGGTATAGGCAAGGATCAGGTAGCTGGCATATTCGGCAGCAGTGCCGTTATCCAGGCCAAGATTTTTAAACATGATGGCACTGACGCTTGTTAGCGTCATATATGTGAGCGCCATCGTAAAATAACCGGTAGGCACCCAGAGTAACGGGTGCTTCGCTTTGGGTGGAGCAATAGCGATGTCAGGGGCAGAATTCATTGCTAAATACCTTGGTTTTTTCGCTGTTATTGTTTGTGGTAACGCCCTGCCGCTCGTGTATGGTCAGGTTGCTGGCGCTACGCACTGCCTCTGGTTTTTATATTTTGGTTGGCTTATTCCGTGCCTTATTTTTTTAATATGTTACTGCTTAATCTGTCGATGTAACAGGATGCTGTTTCCGCATTAAAACAGGGGCCGGTTAGCCCCTGCGATCTCTCTCACCTGATCAAGCGGTTGATACAGCTTTAATAGGTTGCTGCTTGTTTTTTGGTAAAACCTTTGGATTACTTGCTGCTTTTGTAAGTTTCAGCGGCTTTCAGAATTTCTGCGCGCGCTTCCTCCAGGTCACCCCAGCCAGCAACTTTTACCCACTTGCCTTTTTCCAGATCCTTGTAGTGCTCAAAGAAGTGCTCAATTTGCTTGATGGTCACTTCTGGCAGGTCGCTCAGGGTTTTTACCTTGCTGTAAATGGTGGTCAGTTTGTCGTGCGGAACGGCGACGATTTTCGCATCTTCACCGGCTTCGTCGGTCATCTTCAGTACGCCCAGTGGGCGGCAGCGAATCACTGAACCTGCTTGTACCGGTTGCGGGAATACAACCAATACGTCAGCCGCATCGCCGTCACCGCACAGGGTTTGCGGGATGTAGCCGTAGTTGCAGGGGTAGTACATGGCGGTGCTCACCAGGCGATCAACAAACAGGCTGTTGCTGTCTTTGTCGATCTCGTACTTGATACCGCTGTTCATCGGGATTTCGATCACAACGTAAAAATCATCGGGCAGGCTTTTGCCGGCTGGAACAAGTTCAAAACTCATGGTCTATTCCTGAGGTTTATTGGTTGAAAGTTATGGCGTTAATCAATAAAAACGATTGAGCGCAAGAGCGTAGAAAGCAGGCTGCGGATTCTACCACAACACAAACACGAGGATAGCGCAGCCCACCAGTGTGGCGGCGGCCAGTGCCAGCCAGGCATTGCGACGGCCGCCGTGATAGGTGGGTTCTATGCGATTGCCGGGAGAGGTGGGGCGGGTTTTCCAGCGTTTGGGTTCGTTGCTGAGCTGTTTGCGTTCTACCGGCTTGGTGAGTTCATCGATAGGTTTGCGAATGCGGGTTTTATTGTCTTCCAGATCGGGCGCCACTATACGGAAACTGTAGACATCAAGGCGCAGGCGGTCACCATTGTTGGCTGTGGTATTGTCGACACGCAGTTCGTTCAGGTAAGTACCATTGGCTGAGCCAAGGTCTTTGATGCGTAAATGATTGCCTTCAATTGTAATTTCGACGTGGCGGCGCGACAAATGAGTTCCCGGTATAACGATATCGCACTGGTTGCCTCGGCCTATAACTGTGTTGCGCTCAGCGGGGATAATAAAGTGTTTGCCGGCTAGCCAACTGGAATCAGATACCAGGCGCCAGGGAGCGGAGTAGGTCTCTTTGCCTTTATCCGGTAGGCTGCGCGGATCCAAAACAATCATTTCTGCCTGGCCAAGTTTGATAATATCGCCGGGCAGTATTTCCTTTTGAGTGACGCGCTGGCCGTTGATAAAACAACCGGAGCTACTGTTGTTGTCTTTCAGCAGGTAGCGATTGTCTTCCTGGATAATTTTGGCGTGGTGTGGATCTATGCCGTCTTCGTTTAGTACCAAGTGATTGTCGGATGCGTTGCCAATCGCAAAAAGCTTTTCCACCACCCACAAAGGTGGGCGGCGATTGTCCTTAAAGTGAAGTTTGAGCATGGCAGGTTCCGAATTTTGGCGTCTAATTCAACTTATGTGTGGCTATCTACCTTGAATCGGTCGCCTTTTGGCGTAAATCCTGTGGTTTGGGATGACCTTATGCCGAATTCTATGTACTCAATTCCTAAAGGGCAATCTTATGACTGATATTAGTTTTAGCGCACCGCCGGTGGCGGCCAATAAAGTGGTGATTCACTACTGCAATATGTGCCGCTGGATGCTGCGTTCCGCCTGGCTTGCGCAGGAATTATTAAGCACTTTTGATGGTGAACTGGACGAGGTGAGCCTGCATCCCGGCACCGGCGGAATTTTCCATGTATGGCTCAATGACCAACTTGTTTGGGATAGGGTAGCCGATGGCGGTTTTCCTGAAGCCAAGGAGCTTAAGCAGCGGGTGCGTGATCGACTCTGTCCAGATCGCTCTTTGGGGCACAGTGATGGCCATAAAAAAGGCGATTGACCTTTGTAACAAATCGTTGCAAATGTGTTGAGTTAATAGGCTTTTTACTGTTTTCAGATACGCTGGCTGGCATAATGCCGGGCACCTCATGCCGACTCTCGGCGGTCTTGTTTACATAGCGGTTTTTTTGGGTTGGCTTTCTTGGTTCCTGATTGATCCGCTCCCAACTGGATTTTTGGAATGTCCTCATCCTCTGTTCTGCTTCGTTCTGTTGCTAAAATTTATCGCACATTGGTTATTCGGCTTCCTTACCATGTATTAACAACCATGGTAGTTCTGACCTTGGTGGCGGCCTTTGGCATGACCAATTTCAAGCTTGATGCTTCGGCCGATTCGCTTACCCTGGAACACGACACTTCGATTGATTATTTCCGTGAAATTTCCAAGCGCTATCAAAGTGGCGACTTTTTGGTGCTTACCTACAGTCCAAAAACCGACATGTTTTCGGATGAGTCCATTAATACCCTTAAGCAATTGCGTGATGACTTGGCCAGGGTTGAGGGCGTAGCCAGCGTTTACTCCATGATTGATGTGCCCCTGTTGTACAGCCCCATGCGCCCGCTCGCGGAACAAAAAGAATCAACCCGCACCTTGCTTACGCCCGATGTAGATCGTGCGATGGCAAAAGACGAATTTTTAAATAGCCCGATTTATCGCGATACCTTGCTCAGCAAAGATGGAACTACAACCGCGCTGCTGCTGAATTTAAAAGTTAATAATCAATATATTGAAATGGCGCGCAATCGCGATGCATTGCGTTTGAAGCGCGACAACCAGGGTTTGACGGCGCAAGAGCAGCAAGAGCTTGAACGTGTATCGGCCGAGTTTCTCGCCTATCGCACAGCCACGGCAGCACAGGATGCGGCGCGGGTAGAAATTGTGCGTGGCATTGCTGCCAAATATAGAGATCGCGCGCAAATTTTCCTGGGCGGTGTGAGCATGATTACCACCGATATGATCGCCTATATCAAAAGTGATTTGGTGGTATTTGGCGGTGCGCTTATCGCCTTTATGATTTTTATGCTGGCGTTTTTATTTCGCCAATGGCGGTTTGTGGTTTTGCCCTTAACGACTTGTTTGATGTCGGTGGTAATGATGCTCGGCTGGTTGAGCTGGATTGATTGGCGCATGACCGTAATCTCATCCAACTTTGTCGCGCTGCTGCTGATTATGGTGTTTGCATTTACCATTTATGTCGTAGTGCGCTATCGCGAAATCCATGCGGCAGATCCAGATGCCGAACAGGAAGATCTGGTGATGCAAACGGTGCGCGATATGGTGGTGCCCTGCTTGTATTCTGCGCTGACTACGATTGTTGCGTTTATGTCACTGGTGATGAGCGGCATACGCCCGGTGATTGATTTTGGCTGGATGATGACCATAGGTTTGTGCGTTGGTTTTATCCTTGTATTTGTCATTTTGCCCGCAGGCTTGATGATTTTGCCCAAGGGCCAACCCAAGGATCGTGGCGATAACTCTGCGGCGCTTACTGTTAAGTTTTCCAGGCTCGCTGAATTCCACGGTGGAAAAATTTTGCTGGTAAGCCTGTTGGCAGCACTCATTAGTGCCTGGGGCATTAGCAAGCTGCAAGTTGAAAACCGCTTTGTCGATTACTTTAAAGAAGATAGTGAAATACATCAGGGCTTGAGCGTTATTGATCGCCAGTTGGGGGGCACAGTAACCTTGGATATAGTTCTGGATGCCGAAAAAAATACCCTGGAGGTTGTTGGATCAGAATCGTCATCCGCTGCGCATGAAGTCACTGGCGATGAAGTGCTGGATGCGGAAGATCCGTTTGCCGATGCCCCTGTTGCTGAATCTACCACTGCGTATGAAGAGGACCCCTTTGCGGAAGTGGATGAAGATGCGTTTGCTGATGATTCAACGACTACAGCCAGCACACAGAGTTATTGGTTTAGTGTGGCGGGGCTGGATCAAATCAAACAGCTGCACGAATTTCTTGAGGCCCAGCCAGAGATAGGAAAAGTGCAATCACTTGCCACTGTCTACCAATTAGCGCACGACATCAATAAGGGCAAGTTGAATGACTTTGAATTAAATGTGCTGCGCAATATGCTTTCGGAGGATATTAAAAATTTCCTGATCAAGCCTTATCTGATTGATGAGTTGCAGCAGACGCGCATCACCATGCGTATTATTGAAACTACACCAAATTTGAAGCGCGCTGAATTGGTGGAGCGTATCCGTCAATACGCCGAAACTGACGGCGGTTTTAAACAGGATCAAGTGCATTTCACCGGCATGTTGGTGTTGTATAACAACATGCTGGCAAGTTTGTTTCATTCGCAAATTGCTACTATCGGTGTGGTCTTTTTTGCCATTATGTTGATGATGGTAGCGCTCTTTCGTTCAATCAAAATTGCCATTATCGCAATTTTGCCAAATATACTCGCTGCGAGTACTGTGTTGGGGGCAATGGGCCTGGTGGGTATTCCGCTGGATATGATGACCACAACGATTGCGGCAATTGTGGTGGGTGTTGGCGTGGATCAGGCAATTCAATACTTCTATCGCTTCCGTGTAGAGTTTGAATATACCGGCAGTTATGCTGAAGCAATGCATCGTTCTCATGCCTCTATCGGACGCGCAATGTATTACACCTCGGTCACCATTGTGGTGGGTTTTTCAATTCTGATGCTCTCGCAATTTATTCCTTCAATTTATTTTGGTGTATTAACCGCGTTTGCGATGTTTATGGCAATTGTGGGCTCGCTTACACTCTTGCCTAAATTAATTCTAATCATGAAGCCTTTGGGGGCTGAAAAGGCTAGCTAATAAATTCGATTTATCCGGGGGGAATTAATGTTGCTCCTGATAATTTATAAGTCATGTTAAGGCCAGCTCTCGCAAAGCTGGCTTTATCATTTTTAAGTTGCCTGGGGTATTTCACTGGAGAGGCACTGCTGGATTCTCATGGATGCTCGACATGCTTGTGCTTCAAGTGAAGCTGTTGTACAGCCAAATAGACTTGCGCTTGAGTTGAGTGGTGCGGAGTGGAGAAGTAAAGGAGAATAAAAAAGGGCGCTTGCGCGCCCTCATTTTTCGATCATTGCTGGTTTAATTTACATTCACAAAATCAGAGAATGTCACATCGCCGCTTGGAGTAGGGAAAGTAACCATAACTTGAACGAACCCGGTAGGTTGATTTCCTGAATCATCAGAAAAAAAGCGTACTTCAACATAAGTTGGTTCTTGGGAATTGGCAAGAGGTCCTTCTGTAGTTAATTTAGCTGTTGCATTCTTGAGTGCTGAGGTGTCCAGTTTTAAAGTGGTTTTTCCTGGTGCACCATTGCCGTTCTTGTCAGCCACCCAGAAAAAAGCGGTTGTGGTATAGGTGCCCGCGACAGAGCTGCTAGCACTTGAGGTGGATGAGGAGCTTTTGGGGCGCGCATCCAGCGAGACACTGTTGGCAAGATAGGGGAATCCTCCTGTTCCCATTAGCATGCTATCGCTCACCATGATCAAAATTGACTCCTGACGAATAGTGACCTTCTCTTTTGTACATTTGGCGTCTCCATCCCGACACAGTATGCCGTTATATATTCCATTTTCGAACGAATAATTGACATCCAGATTGGCGTCAACAAAGGGCTCGTCATTGTCATGGGCGCCACTTTCATCGCGATCGAGATAGGCTTCTACCAAGTCATCACAGGGCAAGCGTGGGGAGTTTGATAGTTTTTGTGATGATGCTAATGGGGCATTTTTATCGCACTCGCTATTGCCGCTTGGATAGTCATCGTGAGTTTTGAATACATCAACACCAAAGTCGTACAATCCATTCCCGTTGGCATCGATAAAGCTTTCGTTACCAATTGCGTGTGCCAGTACTGTCACTCTTCCTGCCCTTTCTTTAACGCAGTTGGCGTAATCAGCCACAAAAGTTAAGCCGCCAGCATTCACGCAGAGCAACCGATCAACAGAATTGTTTGAGCTATTGCGAATTGGTCTTGGATTTTGGCTGCGCCACACGACAGAGCATTTGCCTTTCAGTGTTGTACAAGCATCATCAATCGCTCCGCCTTCTGTTGTGAAGGAGATGGCGGTGCCATCGCTAACCGGGTTGTTAAAGGCATCAGCCAATTGCACCGTAAATGTCGATTGAATGTCATTGTGATCCCATGCCATGGGGTAGTGATTGTTTGCGCCCAAGGTAAAGCTGTCTTGATCCGGAATACCTGTGGAGACAATTAATTTTTTAGATTGGGTCGCGATGTTGCTGGCTCTCGCTTTGGCAGTGACCACCACAGATGTTGCAACATTACCTGCTTGGACGGTAGTGGATACCAAGCCATTTTTATCACTTAAAGCCTCAGAGTTAACCAGTGCCAGTCCGCCCAGGCTTGCACCGCCGCCTTGGGCGCTCAGGCTAAAATCTACCATGACGTTTTTAATTGGCGCCCCGGTGGTCCCGGTTACAGTAAAGCTTATGACAGCAGTTTCCTGCCCTCCGGTGCCCTTAAGGCTGATTTGGTCAACCACTGGATCAATGGGGGTTATTGCCAGGATTGTATCGGGGGAAATGTTTAATGTGGTTCTGGCAACTTCTTGTTTGTTATCGATGACCGCCGTTGCGGTAACCTGATCGGTGCCTGAGCAGCCGTTTGCGGTGTAACTAACGGTTGCCTCGCCAAAAGAAGAAGTAACAACATTGGTTGCAGTTGTTCCAACGCTTAGCTTGGCCTCACCCGAAGCAATACAAGGAGAGTTAAAGGTAATCTGGATTGGGGTGGCAGCCAATGTGTTGGTGGAACTCACTATATTAACTGTTAAATTGGTCGACCCTCCGGGGGACAGCGCAGCATCCCCAATGCTTACCCCAATCTGGCCTTTGACAAAATTGCTATCAAAACCATATCCGATGGCCTTTGGGGATGTGGTGTCTACGGCTCCAGAGCTAAGGCTACTTGAGCTGCTCTGCGGGTCTAATAGGGAGCTTGAACCGCCACCGCAGGCGGATAGCACAAGGCTGATAAATGCGGCACTGACGATCTTTGTTGTTTTTAGCGTATGCATGGCGTCTTCCTGGGTTACCGACCGTTGATGATGTTAGCCCCGGCGGCTGGTATTGAATTCAATGATATAAATGGCATAAAGAAACGGCGCTAAGCTCTTGAGCTTATTAGCACTTGTGGCCAAAGCTAACGTTAGCTCATATCCCTTCAATGATAAAGTCCTGTGCGCTCAAAAAACGCGCGCTGCTGCGCAAAACTCCTGATATTTGTGTGATTCTTGGCATTTTTAACTGGCGCAAAGCTCCTTCTTTTGGCGCATTATGATCCTGGGACACTTTTATTTCTGTTTACTGGTCGTACAAGCCTTATAATTCGCGCACTTTTTCTTTCTGAGTGTTTACCCATGAGTCTTCCTGTTCTTGTTCTCAAGCCCCAAGCGGATCGTCGTTTAAAGTTGGGTCATTTATGGATATACAGCAATGAGGTAGAGGTTGATAAGTCACCCCTCAAGGCTTTTGAGATGGGACAGCAAGCACTGGTTACAACACATAGCGGCAAGTCACTGGGCATTGCCTTAATTAATCCCACGGGTTTGATCTGCGGGCGGCTTATTAGTCGTGATGAAAAGTATCCGCTCAATAAGTCGCTCTTGGTGCACCGTATCAAGCAGGCATTGTCATTGCGCGAGTTGGCGTTCGATGAGCCTTTTTACCGTTTGATTTATGGTGATGCGGATTTGCTACCTGGCTTGGTTGTAGACCGTTTTGGCGATTATCTAGTGGTACAAATTGCCGGTGCCGGAATGGAGGCGGTAAAGGATGAAATTGTCGCTGCCCTGGTGCAGGTTCTGGAGCCTGCTGGGATTTTGCTTGGTAATGAGCACAGCGCACGGGAGCTTGAAAACCTGCCGGAGTACACGCAAGTGGCGTATGGTGAGGTGCCAGAGAAAGTGGAGTTGATCGAAAACAACACCCGTTTTCTGGCACCGGTGCAAGGCGGCCAAAAGACGGGTTGGTTTTATGATCATCGCGTTAATCGCGCCCAGTTACAGCAGTATGTTCAGGGTAAGCGTGTACTGGATGTGTTTTCTTATATCGGTGGCTGGGGTGTTCAGGCTGCAGTCGCTGGTGCCAGCGAAGTGTATTGTGTTGATGCCTCCGAGGCCGCTATCGATGCGGTACTGGAAAATGCCCAGTTAAATGGGGTTGAGGATCGTGTTGCGGGTATTCAGGGTAAGGCTATCGAGGTATTGAAAGAGTTGATTGCCAATGACGAGCGTTTTGATGTCGTGATCCTTGATCCGCCAGCATTTATTAAAAAGCGCAAGGATCAAAAGGCTGGCGAAGCAGCCTATCGCCACATTAATGAACTGGGAATGCGTTTGCTGGGGCGCGATGGTTTGTTGGTTTCTGCATCTTGTTCGATGCATCTTGGCAAAGATACATTGCTGGAGATTGTGCGTGCTGCGGGCCGCCATCTGGATCGCCATGTGCAGATTATCGG